>CAISIV010000106.1 GCA_903885555.1 uncultured Hyphomicrobiales bacterium | reverse complement strand
GCATTTATTTTCCTCGTGACAATGTCGACGAGATTGGCGTCATTCGCGTCTCTGATATGATTTGCAAAGGAACCAACGGGACCTGACGCATTTTTATCCGCCGTGATTCAGGCATTGTCCTAAACGCGGCATGGTCTCGCCCGGAACATTTATCCCGATCGCCGAGGAATGCAGCCTCATCATTCCGTTGGGTGAATGGGCGCTGCGCGAAGCGTGCCGCGAGGCCGCGTCATGGCCGAAGCCGCTCAAAATCGCGGTCAACGTCTCGCCAATTCAATTCCGTTACGGCGACTTGCCGAACCTCGTCCGGACTATCCTGCTCGAAACCGGTCTTGCGCCGTCGCGGCTTGAACTCGAAATCACCGAAGGCGTATTGATCAACGATTTCTCCCGTGCCGTATCGATTCTGTGCCAGCTCAAAGCGCTCGGCGTGCAGATCGCGCTGGATGATTTCGGCAAGGGATATTCCTCGCTGTCGTATCTGCATTCCTTCGCCTTCGACAAGATCAAGATCGACCGCGCGTTTATTTCCGACCTGGAACAGAACCGACACTCGATGGCGATCGTCCGCGCGGTGATTGGATTAGGTCACAGCCTCAAGATTCCGGTACTTGCCGAAGGCGTTGAAACCAAATCGCAGCGCGCGTTCCTCGATCAGGAAGGCTGCGATGAAATCCAGGGCTACTTGGTTGGCCGCCCCTTTCCGATTGGCGACTATGCAGCTTTGGTGGGCCGCGAGACTAAGCCGTACGAATACAAAATGCTGAGTTACGGCTAGCCCGCTTCCAATTGACGCAGTGGCCATTTCCATTCTGACATCGTGAAAGGAGCCGGCAATGTGCCGGCTTTTTCGTCCGTTGCGATGCTCGTCGATCCCCCTATGATGCGCCGACAACGCAACGGCGATCGATAGGGTGACGGATGAGCGACGGTGAAGTACGGCTGGTACGCGATGGCGCGGTCGCGACGATCTGGTTCGACCGGCCGGCCGCGCGCAATGCCATGACCTGGGCCATGTACGAAGGCCTTGCGGCTGCCTGCAAGGAACTGGCTCAGGATACGAGCATTCGTGTCGCCGTGCTCCGTGGCGTCGGCGGCAAGGCCTTCATCGCCGGCACCGACATCGCGCAATTTCTCGAATTCACGAAGCCCGAGCAGGGCGTCGAATACGAAGTGAAGATGGAAGCCTACCTCGGCGCGCTCGAAGCGCTGCCGATGCCGACGCTTTGCGTGGTTGAAGGCTGGGCGATCGGCGGCGGCCTGGCGATCGCCGCTTGCTGCGACCTGCGCATTGCCACCGCGGGTTCCAAATTTGGCGTGCCGATCGCGCGCACATTGGGCAACTGCCTTTCCGTGGCCAACTACGCCCGCATCGTCGCGCATCTTGGCGTCTCGCGCGCCAAGCGCATGCTGCTGCTGGCCGAGAATGTGCTGGCGGAAGACGCGGCGGCCGCCGGCTTCGTCATGGACGTGCTGGCACCTGAAGCGCTCGACGCCCGCATTGCGGAAATCTGCGAACGCCTGCAAGGCAATGCGCCCATCACCATGCGGGTCACCAAGGAGGCGATGCGCCGGCTGTTGCATGCCGGCATGCCGAAGGACGAGGACCTGATCCGCGCCTGCTACGGCAGCGAAGATTTTCATACCGGCGTCAAAGCCTTCGTCGAGAAACGCCCGCCGGAATGGCGCGGCCGCTGAATTCTTCCAAGCAAGAAAATCCAACGAGGAAAGTCCCAGGATGCACTCTTACGACAAGCAAATGCTGACCGTGGTCCGTCAAGGCAACATCGGCACCGACACCAGCTATGAGCCGCCGCTGCGCATCGGCTTCGGCATCAGCGACAAGACGGTGGGCGACGTCGCCAACGCCACCATGGGCCGCACCATTCTGGTGCCCGGCGCGGGGCCGAACCCGACGCACTATCATGCCAAGAACGACGTCTGCTGGTACATCCTCTATGGCAAGGTGAAGTGCTGGTATTCCAAGAGCGACGGCGCCGACCGTACCGAAGTGATCCTTGAAGGCGGCGATTTCGTCTACGTGCCGTCGGGCGCGATCCACGTCATCTCCAACGCATCGGAAACCGAAGAGGCGTCGCTGATCTTCTGCTACATCGGCGTGCCGAACACCGACGCGGCCGAAACGGTGTGGCTGCCGCATATGAAGTAGTAACACCTCGTCATGCCCGGCCTTGTGCCGGGTATCCACGACTTGGCTGCTTTGAAAGCAAGACGTGGATGGCCGGGACAAGCCCGGCCATGGCAAGGAAGGACCTTTGATCTCATCAGGTGACGACATGACCGTGATCGACTGCCATCATCATTTCTGGACGTTCGGCAAACGCGCGCACAAGTTTCCGCCCGCGGTCGGCACGCGTCTCGATCATGACTACATGCCGGAACATTTGCGCCCGCAGCTCAAGGCGGCGGGCGTCGACAAGACGATCCTGGTTCAGGTGCTCAATGAGGTCGACGAGACCCACGAGTTTCTCCAGATGTCGAAGGATGTTGACTTCGTCGCCGGCGTGGTCGGCTGGGTGCCGTTGACCGATCCCAGGGCTTGCGCGAAAGCGCTCGAGGATATGAAGCCGCTCGGCAAGCTGGTCGGCATTCGCACACTCATCGCGTACGAGCCCGACCCGAAATGGCTGCTGCAATCCAGCGTGATCGAATCGCTGAAGTTGCTCGCCAAAGCCGGGCTGGTGTTCGAAGCGATCCCGGTCAACGAAGCGCAGTTTGAATCCGTACTGGCCGTGACGCGCGACATTCCGGACCTGAAAGTCGCGCTCAATCACCTCGGCAATCCGCCGGTGCCGGAAAATGCCTGGGAGCCGTGGGCGACGAATCTCGCTCGCGCGGCGGCGTTACCGAACATGTCGGTCAAGCTGTCGGCCGGTCTGGCGCTGGTGGTAAAATGGAAGTGGTCGACGGTCGAAATCCGCCGCTACTCCGATCACGTGCTCGGGCTATTCGGCGCCGACCGCGTGATGGCGGGCAGCAACTGGCCGGTGGTCGAGCTTGGTGGCACCTATGCCGAAGTCTTGCAGGGCATCACCGATCTGATCGCCGATCTGTCGTTGACGGAGCGTGCTAAAATCCTGGGGCTCTCGGCGCAGCGCATCTACGGGATTTAGCCCGCGCGCTTTTTCTTGCGCTTCTTTTTCGTCGCGACCTTGATCTTCGCGGCGAGCTGCTTACGGAATTTGCGGTCACGCTTGAGGTGCCATTCGCGGCTCATCGCCTCGCGCTTGGTTGGAAACCATTCCGAATGGAGCAATTGCCACGAGCGTCCGCGCGTCGTCTTGGCGCCTTTGCCGACATTGTGTTTGGCGAGCCGGGCCATCACGTCATTGCTCCAGCCGACGTAAGTCAGCTGGCGTGAACCGGAGCGGCAGCCCAAAACATAGACGAAGCAATCCATGTCCGAATCGCTAACACACGATCCGTAAATTTGGGATCACATTTAGGACAGGATCAGGCTTAGAGCGTTGAAAGAGTTAGCGCGGACTAGCGAAAGCCCGACCAGCGGCTGTCGAACGTGCCGGTTGGAACCACCGGTTGCGCGCCGGCAAGCACGCCGTTGTTGCTGGCGGGGGGCGCCGTATAGGCGGTGCGCATCTGCGTTTCGGACGCGCGCGGCGCGTCGTTCTTGTCGGCCTGCTTGAGACGCAGCGGCGGCGCGGCTTCTGCGACCTTGGACGGCGTCTCCTGCGGCTTGGCAGGGGCGGCCGGCGCAGCCGAAGCGGTACGGAAGACCGGCGATGCCTGTTTGGTCTTCGCCATCTGAGTTCGGGTGGTTTGCGAGTTCACAGGTGCGACCGCAGCAGCAGGCGCTTCCTGTTGCGGCTCGCTCTTCGAACCGCCGAAGATGCCCAGCAATCCGGCGATCGATGTTGGCTGGGCCGGCGCTTCGCCTTCTTTCGGACGCGGCGCGGCTTGCGGCAAGCGCACATTCGCCACCGCGGGCTGTTCGGATAATTCAACAGGCTCCGTGGAAGGCTGCGGCGGAATGGTGATTTGCGGCGCGCCGGCCGGCCCATTCGAAGCGCGCGGCAGATAGCCCGGCGCCTGCGAATTGCCGGCAACCACAATGCTGCGGCCGTTGTTGTCGAATTCGCTGTGGCTGGCGAGCTTGGAGGCGAACACCGGATTCATGCCGCCATCGATGCCATGACGGAACGGGACCACGGCGACGTTGCGGCCGATATATTCGGCCATCTGGAATTGTTCGCTGCGGCGCTTCTCGAGCACGGCGTCGGCGACGGTCGGATCGAGCTGATAGGCCGGGCACTTGGCCGAAGGGTTGAAATTCAGCGGCTTTGTCGAACCTTCCGGCGCTGCGGGATCGAACACGTAGCGCTTCTCGCAGACCGCGACCTTCGGTTCCTGACGGCTGGCTTCGAAGTGATCGTAGCCTTCCTTGATCATTTTCCAGAAGGCGAAGTTCGGATTGTTGCGGTGCTTGGCCATGTTCAACGCGGTCATGCGGAACGGGAAAGCCTGCAGCTGGAACGCGCGCTGTCCGCCGAAGAATGACTCGCGGCCGAGCGCGTAGATTTCCTGGATCTGCTCGTCGGTCATCGCGTAGCAGCCGCGCGACGAGCAATCGCCATGCACCATCAGATCGGAGCCGGTGAAGCCCCACGATTTGTCATAGGAGTTGGGGAAGCCGGTGTTGAACGCGAGGTAGTAGTTCGAGTTCGGATTCATGTGCGCCGGCGTGATCGTATAGAAGCCCTCGGGCGCCTGACGGTCGCCTTCCTTCTTCTTCGGGCCGAGATCGCCCGACCAGCGGCAGATCGGATAGGTTTTCAGCAGCGCGAATTCGCCGTCCCTGGTTTTCTTCCAGACTTCGAGTTCGGACTCTTCCTTGAACAGACGGACCAGGATCGGCGAATCCTTGTCCATGTTCTTCGCCGTGATGTCGGCGGCCATCTTCTCGGAGAGCGGAGCCTGGGAACGGCCGGAGGTCGGAATGTCGCTCGGATTGCACCCGCCAAGCGCGATCGCGGCGGCAATGGCCGCGGACGTCAGAAGCGTACGGACGGTAGCTCGATGCAAACGCGATACTCCCCCCGACGGCGGGCCCTCAGTGACGCAATCGTTACCCAGAAGATGTGGCATCCGCAAGGCAGGCAATCCCCAAGCTGCCGGATGGTAACCCTATGGAGAACCAAGGTAAACCGCCCGTTTAGCGGAACTTAGGCCAAAGGAATTGCCGTAGCCTTAAGGGCCTACCACCGCGATCTAGCCGGCGGGACGGGCAATCCGGCCCATATTCAGGAATTTCTCGCGCCGCTGCTTCAGGACGGCCTCGCGGGACAGGGGCTTGAGTTCGGCCATGGCCTTGGCGATGGCGTCGCCAGTGGCCGCGATGGCGGCCTTGGGGTCGCGATGGGCGCCTCCGGTCGGCTCCGTCACGATGGCGTCGATCACGCCGAACCGCACCATGTCCTGGGCGGTGATCTTCATGTTGGTCGCCGCCTCCTGTGCCTTGGTGGTGTCGCGCCACAGGATCGAGGCCGCGCCTTCCGGCGAGATCACGCTGTAGATGGCATGCTCCATCATCAGCACCTTGTTCGCGGTCGCCAAAGCGATGGCGCCGCCGGAGCCGCCTTCGCCGAGGATGACTGCAACGCTCGGCACACGCAGTGCGAGGCAAGCGTCGGTCGAGCGCGCGATGGCTTCGGCCTGGCCGCGCTCTTCGGCGCCGATGCCGGGATAGGCGCCGGCGGTATCGACCAGCATCAGCAGCGGAATGTTGAAACGGTCGGCCAGCTCCATCAGCCGCACAGCCTTGCGATAGCCCTCGGGCCGCGCCATGCCGAAATTATGCTTCAACCGGCTCTCGGTGTCGGAGCCCTTCTCGTGGCCGATGACGCAAACGCTCTCGCCGCGGAAGCGGCCGAAGCCGCCGACGATCGCGGAGTCGTCGCCGAATTTGCGGTCGCCGGCGAGCGGTATGAAATTGGTGATCAGTCCCGCGATGGTATCCAGGCAATGCGGCCGCATCGGATGGCGCGCGACCTGGGTCTTCTGCCACGGCGTCAGATTGGAATAGAGATCCTTGAGCGCGATGGCGGCCTTGGATTCGAGCCGCCCGATCTCGTCGCCGACAGCAACAGCGCCGCCGCTCTCGCCCATGGCGCGCAGTTCTTCAACCTTGGCCTCAAGCTCGGCCACCGGCTTTTCAAAATCGAGATAGCTGCGCATAGGCTCCCGGCAGGGTTATTGGCGCGAAATGACGCGGACGAAGGCCTTTAGTCAAGCAATCGGGTTAATATGGGTCTTACACGGCCTTTTACTACCCATCCGCCAATGGGTGGAGGTCGCGCACCAGCGCCTTCAGGCGCTCTTCCAGCACGTGGGTGTAGATCTGCGTCGTCGAGATGTCGGCGTGGCCGAGCAGGGTCTGAACCACGCGTAAATCGGCCCCGTTATGCAGCAGGTGGCTGGCGAAAGCGTGCCGCAACACGTGCGGGCTCAGGCGGTCCGGCGTGATGCCGGAGGCGGCGCCGAGGGTTTTGAGATCGCGAGCAAAATGCTGGCGGGTGAGGTGGCCCTGCTCGCCGAACGACGGGAACAGCCATTTCGATGGCGCAGCCTCTTTGACTTCTTCGCGTAATTTCAAATATTCCGCCATCGCGCGCTTGGCGGCGCCGTTGAGCGGCACCAGCCGGTCCTTGTTGCCCTTGCCGCGCACGACCAGCATGCGCTGATCCTTGCGCGCGGCGGAGGCGGGCAAGGCAACGAGTTCGGATACGCGCAAGCCGGTCGCATAAACCACTTCGAGCAGGCACAGCAGGCGCGTCGCGCGCAAACGTGCGGCCGGCGGTTGCTCGGCGTTCTCGGCATTGCCGCGCGCTTGCGTCAGCAGACCGTCGACTTCGGCGATCGACAGAACTTTCGGTAACGTGCGCGCGCGCTTGGGGCCTTCCAGCACCGCGGCCGGATCGTCGCCGCGTTTTCCTTCGGCATAGAGAAATCGATAGAGCTGGCGCACCGCCGACAGCCGCCGCGCCAGCGACGCCGTAGCAAGGCCGCGTTCGGTGACGCTGACCAGAAATTCGCGCAGGTCGTCGGTCGTTGCCTTGGCGACGCTGACATTGCTGGCGCGCAGATGCGCGAGCAGATCGGCCAGATCGTTGCGATAGGCGTCGAGCGTATTCTTGCCGGCGCCGCGCTCGGCCGCCTGCATATCGAGAAACAACTCGACGAGGGAATCGTCCGCGGTGGTCTTACGGGCGGTCATCGGCATACCAGGATTAGCCTTGCCCGGATTTGCTGTGGGCGCGATCAACGGGGCGGCTTGAGAAATTTGTCTTGCGGCACGGTCACGATCATCTCGCGCGGCTTGGATTGCACAAAGGTCGCGAGCACGAACACGGCGCCATAGCCGAGGCCGCCGAGCAGGCCGACGACAATCAAAAATCTGAAAAGACTCGGCATTGTCGACGTCCAGCTTTCGTCAGTGCCCCAAGGTTGGGGGCAGCCTACCGCGAGATACGCCTATGTTCCTTAACAACCGGCAACCATCCGCCCGCTCTCGCGGTGCGGCTTTTGCTGGTATATGAACCGGTGCGCCGATTTGGAAGACCGACATGGTTAATACCGCCACCCAGAAAGCAGAGGAAAATGGCCCTGAAATGGCCGTTTCGCGCGAAATCGTGCGCGCTCTGGACCGCCGCTCAGTGGTGCTGGTCGGCATGATGGGGGCCGGCAAGTCCTCGATCGGCCGCCGCCTTTCGGCCCGGCTCGGGATCTCCTTTGTCGACGCCGATACCGAAATCGAAAGTGCCGCCGGCATGACCATCCCGGAGATTTTCGCCAAGCACGGCGAGCCCTATTTCCGCGCCGGCGAGGCGCGCGTTATCGCGCGGCTGCTCGAAGGCGAGGCGAAGGTTCTGGCGACCGGCGGCGGTGCGGTCATGGATGCGCACACCCGCGACCTTATTGCCGAAAAGGGCGTCTCGGTCTGGCTGAACGCCGACATCGACGTCTTGATCAAACGCACCAAGCGGCGCTCGGACCGGCCGCTGGTCGACAAGATCAAGGATCTGCTGCCACTGCGTGAACCGTTTTACGCGCAATCCAGCATCACCATTCACTCGCGCGACGAGCCGCACGAAACCATCGTCGACGAGATCGTGAATGCGCTGGCCAAGCGCTTCGGCGTCGGGGCGAAGGAGAAAGCCCAATGACCGCGCCGTTGCGTTCGGGTGAGCCCATCATTGTGCCGGTCGCGCTGGGCGCGCGCGCCTATGACATCGTCATCGGCCGCGGCGTTCTGTCGTCGCTCGGCGCGCGCATCAAGGCGTTGCGGCCCAGCGCCAAGGTTGCGATCGTCACCGATGAAAACGTGGCGCAGAAACATCTCGCTGCCACCGAGGCATCGCTTAAAGCGGCCGGCATCGAGAGCTCGACTATCGTCGTGCCGCCGGGCGAAGGCTCCAAAAATTACGCGACCTTCGAGAAGGTCTGCGAAGCCATCATCGCTGCGCGCATCGAACGCAACGATCTCATCGTCGCGCTCGGCGGCGGTGTCATCGGCGATCTCGCCGGTTATGCGGCGGCAAGCGTGCGGCGTGGCCTCGACTTCGTGCAGGTGCCGACGACACTGCTGTCGCAGGTCGACTCGTCGGTCGGCGGCAAGACCGGCATCAATTCAAAGCTCGGCAAGAATCTGGTCGGCGCCTTCCATCAGCCGGTTCTGGTGATCGCCGACACCGCGTTGCTCGATACTTTGTCGCCGCGCGAATTCCGCGCCGGCTATGCCGAGGTGATGAAGTTCGGCCTGCTGGGCGACGCCGCGTTCTTTGCCTGGCTGGAAGCCAACTGGCAGGATCTGTTCGCCGGTGGTCCCGCCCGCGAGCACGCCATCGCCATCTGCTGCCGCGGCAAGGCGGGTGTTGTGTCGCGCGACGAGCGCGAGAACGGCGAGCGCGCACTGCTCAATCTCGGTCACACCTTCGGCCATGCTTTTGAAGCCGGCGCCGGGTTCTCGCAGCGGCTGCTGCACGGCGAGGCGGTGGCACTGGGCTGCACCATGGCTTTCGAATATTCCGCCCGCAAAGGCCTGACGTCCGAAGCGGATGCGACCCGTGTTCGCGCCCATCTTGATTCGGTCGGCCTGCCGACCAAGGTGAAGCAGGTGCAGGGCGGCGTGCCGGGCGTCGATGCCTTGATGGATCTGATCGGGCAGGACAAGAAAGTGAAGCGCGGCAAACTCACCTTCATTCTGGTGCGCGGCATCGGTCAGGCTTTTGTTGCCGGCGATGTCGATCCTGCCGAGATTCGCGCCTTCCTCACCGAGCGGCTGGCGGGATGAGCGACACCGTCGTCAATCTGCTGATTGCCCTTTTGCTGCTGGCCGCCAACGCGTTCTACGTGGCGGCGGAATTCGCGCTGGTGAAGAGCCGCGGCTTCCGCGTCGACGCCATGGCGGAAGAAAATCGCTTCGGCGCCAGACTTCTGCAAAAGATGATGGGCAATATCGAAGCCTATCTGGCGTGCTGCCAGCTCGGCATCACGATGGCCTCGCTCGGTCTCGGCTGGGTCGGTGAGCCGACGGTGGCGAGCATTTTGAAGCCCGTCCTCGAGCCGCTCGGCATGCCAGACTCGGCGTTGCATTTCACGTCGTTCCTGGTCGGCTTTCTGGTGTTCTCGTCGCTGCACATTGTGCTTGGCGAGCAGGTGCCCAAGACGCTGGCGATCCGCGAACCGGGGCCGGTGTCGCAGTGGATTGCCTATCCGCTCCATGTCTCTTTCATCGTGTTCTATCCGCTGAACTGGCTGCTCAATTCGTCGTCGCGTTGGGTCTTGCGAATCCTCGGCGTCAAGGAAACGTCGCAGCACGAAGTTCTCACCGGCCTCGAACTCGAAGGTCTGGTCGAAGTCTCGGCCGAGGCCGGCAACGTGGAAGAGGGGCAGGCCGAGTACATCCAGAACGTCTTGCGTTTCGGCGAGCTCGAAGTGTCCGACGTAATGATCCACCGCACCAACATGATCACGGTGAACGCCGACGATCCGGCGGAAGATGTCGTCAACGCGGTGATCGCATCGCCGGTGACGCGTCTGCCGCTGTGGCGCGGCAATCCGGAAAACATCGTCGGTATCCTGCACGTCAAGGATCTGCTGCGCGCGCTGCACGCCGTCGATGGCGATGCCGCCAAGGTCGACATCGCCGCGATCATGGCGCCGCCCTGGTTCGTGCCCGATACGCGGCCCGTTTCCGAGCAGCTCAAGGCATTCCGCCGCCGCAAGACGCCGTTTGCGCTGGTGGTCGACGAATACGGTGAAGTCAAAGGCATTGTTACGCTCGAGGACATTCTCGAGGAAATCGTCGGCGATATTACCGACGAACATGACGTCGCCATGCCGGGCGTGCGGCGTCAGCCCGATGGCTCGGTCAATGTCGACGGCGCGGTCACGATCCGCGATCTCAACCGCGTCATGGATTGGGATCTGCCCGACGACGAAGCGACCACCATCGCCGGTCTGGTGATCCACGAAGCGCGCTCGATCCCGCTGGTCGGCCAGAGTTTCACCTTCCACGGCTTCCGCTTCCGCGTGCTCCGCCGCAACCGGAACCGTATCACCGCGCTGCGCATCCAACCGCTGCCGCGCAAGTCTTCGGCGAAATCCAACTAGCCCGGCGTCTCTGATGCCCCTTGCATGCGCGCCATCTGCGCAGGCAGGATGCGTCAACAACGCGTCGTCAAAACAAGACGCGGCAGGCTCTGGGGAGAGATTCATGACGTCGACGCTGCGCGCTGTCGCGCTCGCAATTCTGCTGTCGTTGTCCGCCACCGCGCAGGCGCAGACTTATCCCGACCGCCCCATTCGCTTGATCGCGCCATTCCCCGCTGGCGGCCTGGCCGACGTGCTGGCGCGCGCGGTTGGCGACGAGCTCTCACGCTCGCTTGGCCAGCCGGTCATCGTCGAAAATCGCACGGGTGCGGGCGGCAATATTGGCGCCGAGGCCGTAGCGCGTTCGGCGCCGGACGGCTACACGCTGATGATGTCGTCGGCGGGCATTCTCACCGCCAACCAGTTTCTCTATGCGTCGATGCCGTTCGATCCGGAAAAGGATTTCGCGCCGGTCTCGAACGTCGCCGACATGCCGATGATGGTCGTGGTCAATCCGAAGGTGGAGGCCAAGACGCTCGCTGAGTTAGTGGCGCTGGCGCGCGCCAATCCAAACAAGCTCAACTTTGGCTCGCCCGGCATCGGCACCACCGGCCATCTCGGCCTCGCGATGTTCATGCACGCCGCCGGCATCAAGCTGACGCATGTGCCGTATCGGGGTGCCGCGCCCGCGATCACCGATCTGCTGGCCGGACAGATCGACGGCGTTGTCGACAATCCGCCGACGGTGCTGCCGCACATCGAAAGCGGCAAGCTGCGGCCGTTGGCCGTGACCGCCAAAACGCGCATGGCCTTGCTGCCGGATTTACCGACCGCCGCACAGGGCGGCGTCGCCAACTATGAAGCGTCATCGTGGTTCGGCGTGGTGGCGCCTGCGGGCACGCCGCAGCCGATCATCGATCGCCTGTACAAGGATATTGCCGCGGCACTGCGTCAGCCGGCCTTGCATGAGCGTTTTGCCAAGTCGGGCGCGCGGCTGATCGGCAATACGCCGGCGGAATTCACTCAGCAGATCAGGCAAGACCGCCAGACCTGGGGCGAAATCATCCGCGCCGCCGACATTAAGCCGCAGTAGGGATTAACCCTCGCCGGGCGCCAATTCTTTGGGCGCTTTGGCATGGATCGCCAGAGCGTGCACGCCGCCGGCCAGTTCCGCCGAAAGAATACCGTTAATCAGACGATGACGTTCGATCCGGGTCTTATTTTCGAACGCATTCGATACAATATAGACCCTGTAATGAGTCTCGCCGCCTTCGCGGTGCCCGGAATGCCCGGCATGCAGGTGCGATTCGTCATCGACCTTCAGGCTTTGCGGGGCTAAAGCCTCGGTCAACTTCTGTGTGATGATATCTGCGGTGCTCATGACCGCCAGTTATGGCGGAATCAGGTGCAATGCAACCCTGTCAAGTCTTGAACGCGTCACCGATAAAAGCGCATATTCGCCGGTCATGAAAAACCCCAAGCCCAGCAAAGACACCAAAGAGTCCAAGAGCGGCGCCTCGTCGCTGTTCGACAAGATTCGCGTCAAGCCGGATCAGGACCGCCGTCCCAAAACCGGCGGACCGGTCTGCGAATGGCATGGCTGCGAGCAGAAGGCGACCAACAAGGCGCCAAAGAGCCGCGGCAACGACAAGGATTACTGGAACTACTGTCTCAAGCACGCCCGCGAATATAACCAGTCGTACAATTTTTTCGCCGGCATGAACGATGCCGCCGTGCTCGCCTTCCAGAAGGACGCGCTGACAGGCCATCGTCCGACCTGGAAAATGGGAACCGGCAAGCGCACCGCCAAGCCCGATCTGGGCGCGTTGGGCCCTGGCGACGATCCGTTCGGCCTGTTCGGCGCCGGCATGAAGACCGAGCAGAAGCAGCAGACCGAACAGCGCCAGATCCGCAACGCCGAACGCAAGGCGCTCGACAAACTGGGTCTCGACGTCGGCGCCACGCCCGCCCAGGTAAAGATTCGCTTCAAGGAACTGGTCAAGCAGTTCCACCCCGATGTGAACGGCGGCGACCGTTCCACCGAGGATCGGCTGGTGGAAGTCATCCAGTCCTACAACTACCTCAAATCGGCCGGTTTCGGCTGAGCCTCAAATAGCAACCCTGACCTGCCTTTAAGCCGGGCCCATCAACCGCTATCTCATTGATATTATTGATGGTGTTATTCGAGCCCCCCGGGTTTTTTGCGGACAATTGGTCTGCTAAGTTGCAACCATCAGCCGGACCGTAGTGTCGGACCACAGCAGGGGTTTCGGGCGTCCCGAAGCCACGGAGGAACAATGACTGCCGCAGTGCAAGAAGTAACTAAATTGCCCGACATGAAGGTCTCGGTCCGCCAGTTGTTCGGGATCGATAGCGACATGGAAGTGCCGGCTTTTTCCAAAGCCGACGAGCACGTGCCCGAGACGGATCCGGACTATCGCTTCGACCGTCCGACCACGCTCGCCATTCTCGCGGGCTTCGCGCGCAACCGCCGCGTCATGGTCACCGGCTATCACGGCACCGGTAAGTCGACGCACATCGAGCAAGTTGCGGCACGGCTCAATTGGCCGATGGTGCGCGTCAACCTCGACAGCCACATCAGCCGTATCGATCTGATCGGCAAGGACGCCATTGTCCTCAAGGACGGCAAGCAGGTCACCGAATTCCGCGACGGCATTTTGCCGTGGGCCTACGTCAACAATGTCGCGCTCTGCTTCGACGAATACGACGCCGGCCGTCCGGACGTGATGTTCGTCATTCAGCGCGTGCTGGAGTCGTCGGGCCGCCTGACGCTGCTCGACCAGAGCCGCGTCATCAAGCCGCATCCGGCGTTCCGTCTGTTCGCCACCGCCAACACGGTGGGCCTGGGCGATACGTCGGGCCTCTATCACGGCACCCAGCAGATCAACCAGGCGCAGATGGATCGCTGGTCCATCGTCACCTCGCTGAACTATCTGCCGCACGACAACGAGGTCGAGATCGTGCTGGCCAAGGCCAAGCACTATCGCAACGAGCAGGGCCGCGAGATCGTCAGCAAGATGGTCCGCGTCGCCGATCTCACGCGCAACGGCTTCATGAATGGCGACATCTCGACCGTCATGAGCCCGCGTACCGTGATCACCTGGGCGGAAAACTCCGAGATCTTTAGCGATGTCGGTTTCGCCTTCCGGCTGACGTTCCTCAACAAGTGCGATGAGCTGGAACGTCCGATCGTCGCCGAGTTCTACCAGCGCTGCTTCGGCATCGAGTTGCCGGAGAGCTCGGTGAACGTGGCGCTGTCGTAAGCTTTCTCCCCCTCTCCCTTGCGGGAGAGGGTGCCGCTGCGCGGCAGATGAGGGGTCGATCTTGGCGTCCAACATCAAAGGTAAAACGTCGTCGAAGGAGTCGCCGGCCGAACCGTTCAAGCGGGCGGTCACCGGCTGCCTGCGCGCATTGGCGCGCAAGCCCGACCTCGAAGTCGCCTTCGCGGCGGAACGTCCCGGTCTGATGGGCGGCAAAGTGCGGCTGCCCGAACCGGCGCGCAAACTGACCAAGGCGGAAGCTGCCATCGTGCGCGGCAATGCCGACTCGATCGGCCTGCGCATCGCCTGTCACGATCCGGCCTTGCATCGCCGCCTGCAGCCGGCTGGTCAGCAGGGCCGCGCGGTGTTCGAGGCGGTCGAGCAGGCCCGCGTCGAAGCCATCGGCGCGCGGCGGATGGATGGTGTGAAGGCCAATCTCACCGCGATGCTCGAAGAAAAATATCATCGCGCCAAATTCGACGACGTTTCCGATCGCGCCGATGCGCCGATCGAGGACGCATTGGCGCTCATGGTGCGCGAACGTCTGACCGGTCTGGCGCCGCCGCCGGCGGCCAAGAAGCTGGTCGATCTTTGGCGTCCGTTGATCGAGGATCGCGCCGGCAAGAAACTCGACCAGCTCGAGGACCTTCTCGAGGATCAGCGGCACTTTGGCGATGCGGTCCATGACCTGCTCGACGCGCTCGAAATGGGCGAAGATCGCAGCACGGATTCCGAAGAACAGGACGAAGACGGCGAAGAGGAAAATCGCAAGCAGGACTCCGCCGATGACGGCGATGCCGCCGACAGCGGCGACATGGAAAAGACCAGCGCCGACGAGAGCCAGGTGTCGG
>CAISIV010000105.1 GCA_903885555.1 uncultured Hyphomicrobiales bacterium | reverse complement strand
TTCGAAGGCGCCACCACCAAGTTCTCGTCGCTGGCGCAGTCCGACCATTTGCCGGCGCGGATGGGCGAATAGCCGGCGTGCGTTTAAGCCGCCGTCCGCCGGAACAAAACGGCCTCTGCCGCGTTGCTTGACTTAAGGGCGGTTGGAACTTTCCTTTATCGGCGATCGAACGGCGTATTCGCGGACTGCGCGGACGGATGTCCTGCCCGCGGCGCACTTTCTCTTGATCAAAATCAATGAATGACGGCGGGACCGGCGCGACGCTGGTCACGTGCGACTTGCTGCGCGGCGCGCGTTGCGTCGCAACTCACGCTCTGTTTCCGAACCTTAAAAATTTCATTTGAAAACCATACGAGAAAACCATGACCACAGTCGACCAACGCGGCCACCAGCTTGCGAAGATGCTTGAAACCATTCGCCTCGGCGCCATCGCCGGTGCCGCCGGCGGCCTTGCCGAGATTGCGTGGGTCACGCTTTACGCCGGCGCGACAGGCGGCAGTCCCTCGATCTTGGCGCGCGGCGTCACCACCGCTGCTGGAGCAAGCGCCTTGTTTCCTGCCGACGCCGTCACATTGGGTGTGGCCGTCCATATGACAATCGCCGTAACACTTGGCGTTGCGCTGGCCTTTACTTGGCGGGCCATGACTGCGCGGCGCGCGCAGGCAATGAACCCGTTTGCGTTCATGGCCCTCGCACTCGCTGCCGTATGGGCGATCAATTTCTTCATCGTGCTGCCGATCGTCAGCCCGGCCTTCGTTTCGCTGGTGCCCTACTCGGTCAGCCTGGTCTCGAAGCTGTTGTTCGGTTTGGCAGCCGCCGGAGTCTTTCGCCTGATGGTCTCGCCCGCTCTCAAGCCTGCAAGGATTTAGGCCCATGTCATATGCCAATCTCGACCGCGGCCTGCTTTTCCTGATGCGCGTCTTCGTCGGCTGGATGTTTCTCTACGCCGGCGCCTCGGAAATCCTGCACGGCGAAAGCTCTGTCGGCTTCCTCACCCACGTGAAGACCTTCCACGATTTCTTCGCCGCGTTCGCCACGCCAACGATGCTGCCGATCACCGACGTTCTGATGAAGTGGGGCCATCTCCTGATCGGCCTGTCGCTGGTCAGTGGGTTGATGATCCGGGTCAGCGGCCCGTTCGGCATCCTGCTGATGGTCACCTACCATTTCGCCCACATGGACTGGCCCTACATCACCGATCACCACAGCCTGTTCCTCGACTATCATGCCACTTACGCCGTCTTGATCGGATATTTGATGCTGCACAGCGCGGGGCATGCCTGGGGCCTTGACGGCCTCGTCGACCGGCTGCCGTTAGTCGAACGCAATCCCGCCTTGAAGCCCTTGTTCGCCTGATAGGGACATTTGCGCGAGAGGCCCGGTCACCGGTGTCCTCTCGCGCAAACTCCCCGCATCTGATGCCCGCGTAGACGAGTCACGCGCGGCCCGCTAAACCTTGGCGATGGCCCTCACCGACACGCCGATCCAGCCCGACCAGATCCCGCCCGCCGCCGATGCCGTGGAAACCACCGCCGGCCCGCCAGCCGCGGAAGCCGGCGGCATTCTCACCGTCGATCTGTCGGCCATCGAGGCCAACTGGCGCGCGCTCGGCCGCCGCATCATGCCGTCGGAATGCGCGGCCGTGATCAAGGCCGACGCCTATGGCTGTGGCATCGAGCCGGTCGCGGCGCGGCTGTCGCGCGCCGGCTGCAAGACATTCTTTGTCGCCGATCTCCTGGAAGCACGCCGCGCGCGGAGCGCCGCACCCGACGCCGCGATCTATGTGCTCAACGGCCTGCTGCCAGGTACGGCGCCCACATTCGCCGATCTGCGCGCCCGGCCGGTCATCGGCAGCATGGTCGAACTCGCCGAGTGGGATGCGTTCTGTTCGGCGCAGCGCTGGCAAGGCGGCGCGGCTTTGCATGTCGATACCGGCATGAACCGGCTCGGCATTACCGCCAGCGAAGCCGCCGCGCTGGCGCCGCGCATCCGTTCGGAAAATCACGGCATCACACTGCTGATGAGCCACCTCGCCTGCGCCGAGGAGCAGGATCATCCGCTCAATGAACGGCAGATCAATCTGTTTCGCGAGGTGCGGATTCTCTATCGCGGCATCACGTCGTCGCTCTCCAACTCGTCCGGTATCTTCCTAGGCAATTCGGCGCATTGCGATATGGCGCGCCCAGGCGTGGCGCTCTACGGCGTCAATCCGACGCCGGGCCGCAGCAATCCGATGCGGCCGGTGATCGAACTTGAGGCGCGCATCGCGCAGGTGCGCATCGTGCAGAAGGGCGAGACCGTCGGTTACAACGCCGGCTGGACCGCCAAGCGCACGTCGCGGCTGGCGGTGGTCGCGGTCGGCTATGCCGACGGTTACCTGCGCGCGGCCAGCGCCTCCGACGAAGCGCCGGGCGCCGACGCCATCGTGGCCGGCAAGCGCTGCCCGATCGCCGGGCGCGTTTCGATGGATCTGATCGAAATCGACATCACCGACCTGCCCGACAACAGCGCGCGGCGCGGCGATCTCGCCAAGCTGATTGGCGACGAAATCAGCGTCGACGACGTTGCCAGCGCCGCCGGCACCATCGGCTACGAAGTGCTGACCAGCCTCGGGCGCCGCTACCACCGGGTCTACCGGGCCTGACGGCGACGGAATTGCGAAAGTAGCATAAATTTAACTTACAACCTGAAGTAATTCGGGCTAGTCTCCCTCCGCATTCGCGGAAACACCGGGTCAATAAACCGGTTCACGGGGGACAGCATGAAGCACAGTCGCAACGCGGCGTTGTTCGGTTTGCTTACCGTTCTTTTCACCGTCGACGTCGCCAATGCCCAGCAACCGCAATCCTGTAACGGCGGCGCCGGCTGCGCCGCCTCGTCCTGCCCGACCTCCATCACGTCCACGCAAGCAACGATCCCGACGGCGGCCTGTCCGAAGTTCGGTGAATTGCAGAGCGGCGTCGATGTCTTCTCCTGGAACGAATTCATCGCCTTCAACTGGCCGGCGACCTCGGCGTGCGTGGCCGACACCACCAAGTCGATCCTCTCGATCAAGAGCGGCAACCAAGGACCGGTGGTGTGGCAGACGATGATGTCGTCGGACGATGTCTTCGTCGGCGCCAACAAGACGCCGGCCGACTGGTGCAAGGGCGACAACGTTACGGCGCTGTTCGAGAAAAAGCCGCTGACGCTGTCGCATCCCTCAAAAGCCGTGGCCTCTGAAGCCACGCTCGAAGCGCTTGGCGCCGCGATTTCGCAGCCGACCAGCGTCAAGGCGGTCGGCGGCGTGGTGACCGATCAGCGCCAGCGCTGGCTGCGCTTCGAACGGCTGATGAACCAGCCCGAGTACGCCGCGATCGTCGGCAATAAATGGTACCAGCTCAGCGTCCTCAATCCGCTCACCTCGATCAACCTGCCGACCGGCTCGGTCGAATTCAAATCGTCGTGGAAAATTCTCACGCCCGCGGAAATCAAAGCAGGCCGCTACTACACGACCGTCGCCACCGTCTACAACACGCCTGAAGGCGCCAAGAGTCCGGGTCCCAATCCGGTGACGCTCGGCCTGGTCGGTTTGCACATCATCCAGAAGACACCGCAGCAGCAGGGCTTCTTCTGGTCGACCTTCGAGCAGGTCGACAATGAAACCGTGTTCTACAATCCGCACGGTTCGAAGACGGTCAACACGCAGACCGCCAAGAAGCCCTATGTCGAACTCAATCCGAACGGCACGCCGATCAATGCGCCGGTGCAGATCAAGCGGGTCAACAAGATCCCGGCCGACCCGAAGCTGAACGCCTATTACCAGAAGCTGCTGGCAGGTTCGGTGTTTGCCAACTACCGGCTCATCAGCACGCAGTGGCAGACCGGCGGTGCGCCGCAGGGCACGCCGGCCAACGTCTCGAATATAGTCATCGAGACCTACGTGCAGACCGTCAAAGGTCAGGGCGGCGCGACGGGGTGTCTGGGCTGCCACATCAACGCCACCGCCGCGAACGGCAAGACGCTCACGGACCACAGCTTCCTGTTCCTGGAGGCGAAGTAGGGCTGACAGCCAGCATCGTCGGCTCTCGTCCCCCGTTCATTCCCGCGCAAGCGGGAATCCAGTTCTTTGGCTCTGGGCCCCCGCTTTCGAGGGGACGAACGGTTACCGGTAAATCAGGGCTTTCTTAAACAATGTTATTGTATTGTTCTCATGGACGCTTTAGCGTCCTGAGCAGCAATTACAGGCGATTCCCATGTCCAAACGCAGTCTCAGCTTCATTTGCCAGAATTGCGGGGCCGCCTCGCATCGCTGGCAGGGCAAGTGCGAAGCCTGCGGCGAATGGAACTCGCTGGCCGAGGAAGGCGCCGAGCGCGCCGGTCCCGGCCGCAAGCCGCCCAAGGGCCGGCTCTTCGCGCTCGAAGGGCTGGCTGGCGAAGCCCGTGACGCGCCGCGGCTAGCTTCGGGCGTCGCCGAACTCGACCGCGTCACCGGCGGCGGCTTTGTCCGGGGCTCGGTGCTGCTGATGGCCGGCGACCCCGGCATCGGCAAGTCGACGCTGCTGATCCAGGCGACCGCCGCCCTGGCGCGGGCCGGTCACCGCGCCGTCTATATTTCCGGCGAAGAAGCCGTCGCCCAGGTGCGCCTGCGCGCCGAACGTCTCGGCCTGCGCGATGCGCCGGTCGAACTCGCGGCCGAAACCTCGGTCGAGGACATCATCGCCACGCTGTCGGAGGGCAAGACCCCTCGCCTCATCGTCATCGACTCCATCCAGACGATGTGGACCGACATGGTGGAATCCGCGCCCGGCACCGTGACGCAGGTGCGCGGCGCGGCGCAGGCGCTGATCCGTTACGCCAAGAAATCCGGCGCGGCGATCATCCTGGTCGGCCACGTCACCAAGGACGGCCAGATCGCAGGACCGCGCGTCGTCGAGCACATGGTCGACGCCGTGCTGTCGTTCGAAGGCGACGGCACGCATCAGTTCCGCATCTTGCGTGCAGTGAAAAACCGCTTCGGGCCGACCGACGAGATCGGCGTGTTCGAGATGACCGGATCCGGCTTGGCCGAAGTCGCCAACCCGTCGAAGCTGTTTCTGTCGGAGCGCGATCTGGGCCAGCCCGGCACTGCGGTGTTCGCCGGCATGGAAGGCACACGGCCGATCCTCGTCGAAATCCAGGCGCTGGTGGCGCCGACGTCTTTGGGTACGCCACGGCGCGCGGTGGTCGGCTGGGACACCAGCCGGCTGGCGATGGTGCTGGCGGTGCTGGAAGCCCATTGCGGCGTCAAGCTCGGCGGCCATGATGTCTATCTCAACGTCGCCGGCGGCATGCGCATTCACGAACCGGCGGCTGACCTCGCCGCCGCCGCGGCGCTGATATCGTCGCTGGCCAATGCGCCGCTGGCCTCCGACGCGGTCTATTTCGGTGAGGTATCGCTGTCCGGCGCCATCCGCCGGGTCTCGCATGGCGCGGCCCGGCTCAAGGAAGCCGCCAAGCTCGGCTTTACCCGCGCCGTCATGCCCGAGTCCGCCAAGGGCGAAGCCGGCGATCCTGGACTGCAGGCCTCGACGGTCGGCAATCTGACCCATCTGGTCGCCGACATCGCCGCCCTCGGCAAGCCTGGGAAAGCTGCGAAAAAGCCGGGACAAGACGGGTGACGGCAGGGTGACACCCCGCTATATACGGGGCGTTGAGAGGCCTCCAGCTTGCCTTCGCGCTGCCGTCGCGCGGGTAGAAATGGGCTTAAAATTAAGCACTTAAGGTCGACCTTGCCGCCCTGTTCCGGAGCTCTTCAGGCATTGCCGGATTCGCCGCGCGCCGGCTGGCGCCATGCGGCGTTGGCCGCGCTTTGTCACGGAGCGTACGAGGCCTAATGCCGATTACCCTGCTCGACATCCTGTTGCTCGTTGTGATGCTGGTCTCCGGACTGCTGGCGATGATCCGCGGCTTCATGCGCGAAATCCTGTCGATCGGCGCCTGGGGTCTGGCCGCGCTCGCCACCCTCTGGGCCTACGCAAAAGTGCTGCCGATCGCGAAGGGCTACTTCTCCAGCGACATGGTCGCGGCCGGCGTCACCGTCGGCGGCGTGTTCCTGCTGACGCTGCTGATCGTCTCCATCATCACCGTGCGAATCTCCGACATGGTGCTCGACAGCCGGGTCGGCGCGCTCGACCGTACCCTCGGGTTCCTCTTCGGATTGGGCCGCGGACTGGTGATTGTGGTCGTCGCCTTCCTGTTTTTTGCATGGCTGGTACCCGAACGCAGTCAGCCGACGTGGGTTAGTGGCGCAAAATCGAAGGTCGTCCTGCAAAGTACGGGACAATGGTTGATGTCCATGTTGCCGGATGACCCTGAAAGCACCATCTTGAAGCGGTTGAAGAAACCGAAACCGGAAGACCAGGATGCACCGCCGGATGCCGCTCCTGGTCAGCGGTCGCAGGGGCCCTCGCCTGTCATGCAGGCGCTGGCGAACCCGGCCACGAGCCAGAACGGAACACGATAGCGATGCAAAAGCAGAACCTCGTGCAGACCGGCGATGACTTCGACCCCAACGCCGACCGCCTGCGCGAGGAATGCGGCGTATTCGGTATCTTCGGTCATCCCGATGCCGCGGCGATCACCGCACTCGGCCTGCATGCGCTCCAGCATCGCGGCCAGGAAGCCGCCGGCATCGTCTCGTTCGACGGCAAGCGGTTCCATTCCGAACGCCGCCTTGGCCTCGTCGGCGACAACTTCTCCCGCCGCGAAGTGATCGACCGCCTGCCCGGCAATACCGCCGTCGGCCACGTGCGCTACTCGACCACCGGCGAAACAATCCTGCGCAACGTCCAGCCGCTGTTTGCCGAACTCAATGCTGGCGGCTTCGCCATCGGCCATAACGGCAACCTCACCAACGGGCTTTCGGTGCGGCGCGAGCTCGTGCGCGACGGCGCCATGATGCAGTCGACCACCGACACCGAGGTGATCCTGCATCTGGTCGCGCAGTCCAAGCGCGGCCGTTTCATCGACCGTTTCATCGAGTCGCTGCGCGCGATCGAAGGC
>CAISIV010000104.1 GCA_903885555.1 uncultured Hyphomicrobiales bacterium | reverse complement strand
GCCGGACCAAGAACAACCCGGTGCTGATCGGCGAGCCCGGCGTCGGCAAGACCGCCATCGTCGAAGGCCTGGCGCTGCGCATCGTCAACGGCGATGTGCCCGAAAGCCTTCAGGACAAGAAGCTGCTGTCGCTCGATCTCGGCGCCTTGATCGCCGGTGCGAAATATCGCGGCGAGTTCGAGGAGCGGCTGAAAGCCGTGCTCAACGAGGTCACCGCGGCCGAAGGTGGCATCGTGCTGTTCATCGACGAGATGCACACGCTCATCGGCGCCGGCAAAGCGGATGGCGCGATGGACGCGTCAAATCTGTTGAAGCCTGCGCTGGCACGCGGCGAGCTGCATTGCATCGGCGCGACCACGCTTGACGAGTACAAGAAGCACGTCGAGAAGGACGCCGCTTTGGCGCGGCGTTTCCAGCCGGTGTTCGTGTCGGAGCCGACGGTAGAAGACACCGTCTCGATCCTGCGCGGCCTCAAGGACAAATACGAGCAGCATCACGGCGTGCGCATCAGCGACTCGGCGATTGTCGCCGCGGCGACACTGTCGAACCGCTACATCACCGACCGCTTTTTGCCCGACAAGGCCATCGATCTGATCGACGAGGCCGCGGCGCGGCTGAAGATGCAGGTCGATTCCAAGCCGGAAGAGCTCGACTCGATCGACCGCGAGATCGTGCGGCTGCGTATCGAGCAGGAGGCGCTCAAGAAGGAGAGCGACGCTGGGTCTAAAGACCGTCTGCAACGTCTCGAGACGGAATTGAAGAATCTCGAGAAGCAGTCTGCAGACATTACGACCCGCTGGAAGGCGGAAAAGGAAAAGCTGTCCGACGCGCAGAAGCTCAAGACCGAGCTCGATCAGCTGCGCGCCGAACTCGCCAATGCCCAGCGCAAGGGCGAGTATCAGCGCGCCGGCGAACTGGCCTATGGCCGCATTCCGGAACTGGAGAAGAAACTTCAGGCGACCGAAGCTTCTGAATCGCCTCGAGGTGGGATGATGGAAGAAACCGTCACCGCCGATCATATCGCCGGCGTCGTGTCGCGTTGGACCGGCGTGCCGGTCGACCGCATGCTCGAAGGCGAGAAGGAAAAACTGCTGCGTATGGAAGAAGAACTTGCCAAGCGGGTTATCGGCCAGGCCGAAGCCGTGCGTGCGGTTTCGACCGCGGTGCGGCGTGCCCGCGCCGGTTTGCAGGATCCGCACCGGCCGATTGGTTCGTTCATGTTCTTAGGGCCTACCGGCGTCGGCAAGACCGAGCTCACCAAGGCGCTCGCCGAATATCTGTTCGACGACGAGAACGCGCTGATCCGCATCGACATGTCGGAATACATGGAGAAGCATTCGGTCGCGCGGCTGATCGGCGCGCCTCCGGGTTATGTCGGTTACGAGGAGGGCGGCGCGCTCACCGAAGCGGTGCGGCGGCGTCCCTATCAGGTCGTGCTGTTCGACGAGATCGAGAAGGCGCATCCGGACGTGTTCAACGTTCTGCTGCAGGTACTCGATGACGGCCGTCTGACCGACGGGCAGGGCCATCAAGTCGACTTCCGCAACGTGCTGATCGTCATGACGTCGAACCTCGGCGCCGACTTCCTGGTCAATCAGCCTGAGGGAGAAGACACCGACGCGGTTCGCGATCAGGTGATGGGCGTGGTGCGCTCGGCGTTCCGGCCCGAATTCCTCAACCGCGTGGACGAGATCATTCTGTTCCACCGGCTGCAGAAGTCGGAGATGACGCGCATCGTCGATATCCAGATGAGGCGGCTGCAGAAGCTGCTCGACGACCGCAAGATCGTCATCACGCTGGATGCCGGCGCCCGCGAGTGGCTCGCCGAGAAGGGCTGGGATCCAGCCTATGGTGCGCGACCGCTCAAACGCGTCATCCAGAAGGCGGTGCAGGATCAACTCGCCGAGATGATCCTGTCCGGCACGATCAAGGACGGCGAGCCGGTCAACGTGTCGTCCGGCAAGCAGGGTCTCACCTTCAACGGCAAGCTCGCTCAGGCGGCGTAAACGACATCGATCCCTCCCTCGTTCGCGGGGGAGGGATGCTTTTTTTTCAAAAAACGGGATTAGCGCCGGAGCGGCGAGTCGTTGTTCGCGACCCGCGCGGGCTTGCGCGCCATGATGCCGTCGAGCCGTTCGCGTTCCTGCTCGAAGCTCGCCAGCATCGGGCCCTGGAGTTCGCGGCCGCGCGGCAGCTTGATGCGCATCGGATCGACGAAGCGGCCGTTGACGCGAATTTCGTAATGCACGTGCGAGCCGGTCGACAGGCCGGTCGAGCCGACGAAGCCGATCACCTGGCCCTGGCGGACGCGTTTGCCCTCCTCGGTGGCGCGGGCAAAGGCGCTCATGTGGCCGTAGGCCGACTCGTAACCGTTGTTGTGGCGGATCAGCACGAACTTGCCGTAGCCCGACTCCCAGCCGACTTTTTCGACGGTGCCGTTGCCGGCTGCGTAGATCGGCGTGCCGGTGGGCGCCGCCCAGTCAACGCCGGTGTGCATCTTGGTGTAGCCGAGGATCGGATGCCGGCGGATACCAAACGACGAGCGCATGATGCCTTCGGCCAATGGCTTGCGCACGAGGAACTTCTTCGCGCTCTTGCCGGCGTCGTCGTAGTAATCGACCAGGCCGTCGTCCGGCGACTGGAAGCGATAGAATTTTTTGGAATCGCCGCCGACGGTGAGCGCCGCGAACAGCACGTCGTTGCGGCTGTCCGCGGCCGGCGTCTCTTCTTCGCCGGCGTACAGCACTTCGAATGAATCGCCTGGCTGCACTTTGCGCTGGAAGTCGACGTCATACGAATAAATGCGGATCAACTCGTCGATGATCGGGCGCGGGATCTGGTTGCGCAGCGCGGTCTCGTAGACGCTCTGGTAAAGCCGTACGCCCGAGGTGTCGTTCGGATCGTCATTGCCTTCAGTGTTCTCGGCGATTTCGGTATCGACATTCTTCACGTCGACCGAGACATACTTACCAGTGTCGGACAAAGCGACCACGGCGTCGACCTGCGCTTCGCTGGCGATGATGACGCGGATCGGCTGCAGCCGCTGCGGCTGGCCTGGCACATTCGCCATCAGCACGCGCAGCTTCTGGCCTTCCTTGAGGCCGCCGTCGCGGCCGCGGGGCCCCAGGATCTTGGTGATCGCCCCAATATCGTCCGGCGAGGCCTGCAGATCGCGCAGCACGGAATTGATGGTGTCGCCCTTCTTGGCGACGATGACGCGTTCGTTGAAGGCATTGCCGCCGGTCGCCTGCTGGGTGGTCTTGGGCAGCAGGGTGATGTTTTCGGGAACGATCCGCGCCTCGAAGCCGGCATAGGGGTCGGCGGTGCCGACACCGGCATAGGCGAGCTTGATGCCGGTGATGTTGTCGGCCGCCGGCATCTGGTTGGTGTTCTTGTTGCTCCAGTCTGCGGCCTCGCGCACGCGCGCCAGTACTTCGTCGTTCGGCGAGGCGAGCGCGATGCGCAGCTTCGGCATCAACGGCGCCAGATCGCGCATCACGAAGGCGACTTCGGCATCAGGGGCATCCTCCGCATTGGCATTGGCGCCAGGGCCGGCGTCGGCGAGCATGCGCTGCGGATTGAAGGCCGGGATATTGGCGGAGAGATCGGAGACGGTCAGGGAGAGATTGCCGGCGAGGCGGACGAAGGGGCGGACGCGAACCACTTCATGATTGCCGGCGCGGGTAATGGTGGAGACGCGGATCACCTGGCGAGCGAAGGTCGGTTCTTCCGCGGTCGGCAGCCGGTCGCTCTTGGGGGCG
>CAISIV010000103.1 GCA_903885555.1 uncultured Hyphomicrobiales bacterium | reverse complement strand
GTTCCAGATGCTGGCGTGCGCATGGTTAGGTTTTGCAGCTGGATGCCTACCGAGGGTAAGTGCTCGACGAGAGCGATACCTCCTTGCCGCATTTTACCCTCACTGCATTCCCGGCGGAAAAAGCGTAGGGGAAACGTGCAAATATAACGTTAGTTGCAGAGAGACGGACGGATACGTTTGATCAACCATGACGGCCGCAGCGGACCGCGAATGCAATTACCGCAACGTTTTTCCGCAATCTACGCAGCCAAATGCGTAAAACGGAGTTACGATCGCTTAACCGTAGAAACGAGTTAGCCTGAACGATGTCCGATCTCGAACGTCCCTGGAACGATATGGCGGCCGCGACCGCGTCTGCTGTTGAAGCTTTCGCCACGATCGAGGAAGTGTTCCTGTTGTTTGCCGCCGCCGTGTTCGCGCTGCATCAGGACACGCTGCACGCCTATGCCATCGATATGGCCAAGGCCGACCATCCCGGTCAGGCCGCCGCCATCGACGCCGCGCAGCCGACGCCGCTCGGCGGCTTTTACGCGCGCATTGGCCTCGCCATGGATGCGCTGATCGCCATCGAGAGCGCCAACGGCGAGATCCTGGCGAATCCGCCGGCCGACGACGGCTCGGACCGGTATCGCATCGAGATGTTGCTGACGCGGATGCGCGCCACCGCGGCGCGGCTGTGGCTGCTGACGGTTCAGGCGCGCGCCATCGGCGAGGGCGGCGCCGGCCTGCGCCTCGGTGTCGCCGGCTTGTGGACGCGGCTGCAGACCGTGCCGCGCGACACGCTCGAAGCCCGTGCGCCGGCTTTCACCGGCATGTTTTACGACGGCATCCGTGCCGAGCCGATGGACTATCCGGCGTGGCCGTTGAGTCCGTAAGCGAGCCCCAAACCTTTGACTAACCCGCCAAAATCCCTTACCCGCAGCCCATCATGACCGCTGCCAAAGCCCCCCAACACCTGTTCACCACCATGCTTGCGCGCGTGCGCGCGGCGGCCGCGCCGTTGGCCGGCAAGGCCGATCTGTCGCGCGTCGTGGTCGAGCCGCCGCGCGATGCGAGCCACGGCGACATGGCGACCAACGCCGCGATGGTGCTGGCGAAAGACGCCGGCAAGAAGCCGCGCGAACTGGCCGACGCCATTGCCGAGGCACTGCGCTCCGAACCGCTGGTGGCCAAGGTTGACGTCGCCGGTCCGGGCTTCATCAATCTGACGCTCAAGTCCCACGTCTGGGGCGAGGAACTGCGCGTCATTCTCGACAGCGGCGCCGACTACGGTCGCTCGACAATGGGTGCGAACGAAAAGGTCAACGTCGAATACGTCTCCGCCAATCCGACCGGCCCGATGCACATCGGTCACTGTCGTGGTGCGGTGTTCGGCGATGCGCTCGCCAATTTGCTGGTGTTCGCCGGTTACGATGTGACGCGCGAATATTATATCAACGACGCCGGCGCGCAGGTCGATGTGCTCGCGCGCTCGGCCTTCCTGCGCTACCGCGAGGCGCTCGGCGAGGCCATCGGCGACATTCCGGAGGGCCTTTATCCGGGCGACTATTTGATCGCCGTCGGCAAAGAGCTCGCCGACGAATATGGCCCGTCGCTGAAGGACAAGCCTGAAGCCGAACAATTGCGGATCGTGCGCGACCGCGCCGTCGATATGATGATGGCCGAGATCCGCAACGACCTCATGTCGCTTGGCGTCGTGCACGACGTGTTTTTTTCCGAACGCTCGCTGATCGAGGGCAAGGATCAGGTCGGCGCGACGATTGCCGAATTGCGCAAGAGCGGCGAGGTTTACGAAGGTCGTCTGCCGCCCCCCAAAAGCGGCAATGTCGAGGATTGGGAAGACCGCGAGCAGACGCTGTTCCGCTCGACCGGTTTCGGCGACGACGTCGATCGTCCGCTGCTGAAATCCGATGGCGGCTATACTTATTTCGCTTCCGACATCGCCTATCACAGATCGAAAATCGATCGCGGCTTTCTAAAGATGATCGACGTGTGGGGCGCCGATCACGGCGGCTACATCAAGCGCATGCAGGCGGCGGTGAAAGCCGTCAGCGGCGGCAAGGCTGCGCTCGACGTCAAGCTGGTGCAACTGGTGCGACTGTTGCGCGCCGGCGAGCCGGTGAAAATGTCGAAGCGCTCCGGCGATTTCGTCACGCTGCGCGAAGTGGTCGACGAGGTCGGCCGCTCGGCGGTGCGCTTCGACATGCTGTACCGCAAGAACGACGCGGTGCTGGATTTCGACCTCGCCAAGGTCATCGAGGCCTCGCGCGATAACCCGGTGTTCTACGTCCAATACGGCCACGCCCGGGCGCAGTCGGTCTTCCGCAACGCACGTACCGAGATGCCGGACCTGCCGGACACCGGCGCGGCGAGGGCGGCTTTGTTCAAGTCAGCCGCCTTCGACAGACTCAGCGACGAGGGCGAACTGTCCCTATTGCGCAAGCTGGCGCTGTATCCGCGGCTCATCGAGGCTGCCGCCGCGGCCCATGAGCCGCACCGGGTAGCATTCTATCTCTATGAATTAGCTAGTGAATTTCACGGCCAATGGTCGCGCGGAAAAGACTTGCCTCATTTACGCTTCATTATCCAGAATGATCCAGAAACGACCAAGGCGCGGCTCGCTCTGGTGCAGGGGATCGTCACGATACTGGCCTCAGGCCTGGCGCTGCTCGGGGTCGAAGCGCCTGACGAAATGCGTTAATTTCTGACACAAACCGTTTATAATGCGGTGCAGTACGGGCGGGCCACACGGCTGAGCCGGGGGCCTGAAAACCGGGGACTAGATGGTGGACGACCGAACCCAACGACCCTTCGGCTCGAATGAGCCCGCGCGCAGCACGCCCAAGGCAGGCGGCAGCGCCGGCAGCGATCCGCTCGCCGAACTCGCAAGGTTGATTGGGCAGAACGATCCGTTCGGCGAATTTGGCCGCGACGGCACCCGCCGTGCCAGCGCGCCGCCGGCGCACGAGCCGCCGCAAGCCTGGACCGATGTGCCGGAAGCGGCGCCCGAACCGGAAGCGCCGATTGCGCAACAGCCCAAACCGGATTTTTTCGGCAAGCAGCCCGCCGCGCCTTCGGTGCTGCCGCCGAATTTCGCCAATCCTTCTTTCGGCAATCCTGCTTTTGGAAAGCAGGCTTTCGGTAGCGCTGCGCCCAACGACGACATGTATCACGTCGAGGGCGGTGCACCGGCCTACGGCGCGGCGCCCGTGCCGGGTTACGAGCACGATCCCTATCAGCCGAACAATCCGCCGCTCGGCGCCGAGCAAGACGATTACTACGAGGATGAACCGCCGTCGCGCAAGCGCATGGGCATCCTTGTCATTGCTGGTGTTTTCGCGCTTGCCGTGGTCGGCACCGCCGGCGCTTTCGGCTATCGCGCGATTTTCGGCTCGTCATCCACATCGGTCCCGCCGCCGGTGATCAAGGCTGACACGCAGCCCAGCAAGATCGTGCCGGCTGCAACGGCGCCGAACAAACAGATCACCGATCGTATCAACGACAAGGGCATGGGCGAGCGTCTGGTGTCGCGCGAAGAACAGCCGGTTGCGATCGCGCCGCAGCCCGATGCTCCGCAACAATCGTCCGCGCCGCCGTCGGCTGGCAGCGGCGTCGTTGGCGGCGCCGAGCCGAAGAAGGTTCGCACCATTGCCATTCGTCCCGATCAGGGCACACCCGACTCCGCGGCTGCCGCTGCAGTTCCGCCGCCGCCTGCGCCGACCCAGTCCGCACCGGTTCGTGTCATCCCGACATCGAAGCCGGCCGCTGCGTCGCCGCCGCCGCGCGTGACGAACAATCCGCCGCCGGCTGACGATGCCGAACCCGTGCCTGCACCGGCGCGTCAGGCTGCCGCGCCCGCACGTCCCGCCGCTTCGGCCAATGCGCCATTGTCGCTTAATCCGAACGCCACGCCGGCCCGGCCGGCCGCACCGGCCCCGGTGGCCCGCACCGCGGCCGTTGCTCCGCCGGCACCGGCTCCTGCCGCCAGCGGCGGAGGCGGTTACCTGGTTCAGGTCTCGTCGCAGCGCAGTGAGGCCGAGGCGCAGTCCGCCTTCACCAGCCTGCAGGGCAAATATCCCGGCCAGCTCGGCGGCAAACAGGCCGTGATCCGCAAGGTCGAACTCGGCGAGAAGGGCACCTACTACCGCGCCATGGTGCCGGCCGGCGACGCCGCCGAAGCCAACCAGGTCTGCAGCGGCATCAAGGCGGCCGGTGGCAGCTGCCTGGTCCAAAAGAACTAAAGCGGCCAGGGAATTAACAGGCAAACTTGCCCTGCTGACAGGCGCGGGCTAATCCGCGCCGATGGCGTCACGCGCATTCATTACGGGCTTGGCGGGCCTCGAGCTTGCCGACAGTGAGCGTGCGTTTCTGCGCGAGGCGAAGCCATGGGGCGGCATCATCTTCAAACGCAACATTAGCTCGCCGGATCAAGTCTTTGAACTTATTCGATCCTTCCGCGACGTACTGGGCTGGGAAGCACCCGTTCTGGTCGATCAGGAAGGCGGCCGTGTGCAGCGGCTCGGGCCGCCACATTGGCCGGTCTATCCGCCCGGCGCGCGCTACAGCGAGCTGTACGACCGGGACAAATCCGTCGGGCTGGCCGCGGCTAAGCTCGCCGGCCACCTGATCGCCGCCGATTTGATCGCGCTCGGCATCGACGTCGATTGCCTGCCGATTGCCGATGTTCCCGTGCCAGGCGGCGATCCGGTCATAGGTGATCGTGCTTATGGAACCGAGCCGGGGAAGGTCGCAGCGATTGCCGGCGCGATGGCGCAAGGCCTGCTCGCCGGCGGCGTTCTGCCGGTACTCAAGCACCTGCCGGGCCATGGCCGTGCCACGGCCGACAGCCACCTCAAGCTGCCGACCGTCGATACCGACCGCGCCACGCTGGAAGCCACCGATTTCGCGGCTTTTCGGCCGCTGAACAGACTGCCGCTCGGCATGACCGCGCATGTTGTGTTTAGCGCCATTGACCCGGATGCGCCCGCCACCACTTCCGTCACAATGGTGCGCGAAGTGATTCGGGGCTGGATCGGATTCGACGGATTATTGATGAGCGATGACGTTTCGATGAACGCTTTGTCGGGGACAATTGCCGAGCGCAGCGTTGCCGCGCTCGCCGCAGGCTGCGATGTCGTGCTTCATTGCAACGGCAAACTTGATGAGATGGTGGCGGTCGCCAGCGCCTCGCCGGAACTGTCCGGAGAGGCAGCGCGCCGCGCCCAAGCAGCGCTCGCGGCGCGGTCGGTCCGGCAGGACTACGATGTCGACGCGGCGCGGGCGATGTTCAACAAAATGATCGGCGAGCCGCCGCAACGGACGATGGTTTGAGAGCTTGGGTATGAGCGACAACACTTTCGATAACGCACTGGCCAGCCAGCTCGCCGCCGATCGCGGCGACACCGAGCTGGCGATGATCGTCGACGTCGAGGGCTTCGAAGGCCCGCTCGATCTCCTGCTCGCTCTGGCGCGTCAGCAGAAAGTCGACCTCGCCAAGATTTCCATTCTCGCGCTGGCCGACCAGTACCTCATCTTCGTCGAAGAGGCGCGCAAGATGCGCCTCGAACTCGCCGCCGATTATCTCGTGATGGCGGCCTGGCTGGCCTATCTGAAATCGCGCCTGCTGCTGCCGGAAGCAGCACCCGGCGAGGGGCCTTCCGCCGAAGATATGGCGCTGGCTTTGGCCTATCGTCTGCGCCGCCTCGAAGCCTTCCGCGAAGTGGCGACGCGCCTGATGGGCCGCCCGCAATTGAACCGCGATATCTTCGCGCGAGGCGCGCCGGAGCCGATCGCCGAGGTCAAGCAGTCGGAATATTCCGCGACGCTGTACGACCTGCTCAGCGCCTATTCGAGCCAGCGCCAGCGCACCGTTTTGTCGCGCGTGCGCTTCAAGAAACGCACCGTCTGGTCGCTTGCCGAAGCGCGCGCCTGCCTGGAACGTTTGATCGGCCAGTCGGAAGACTGGTCGCGCGTCGACGCCTTCCTGATCAGTTACGTGGTCGAGCCGGCGCTCGCCGCGACCGTGTTTGCCTCGTCGTTCGCGTCAGCCCTCGAGATGGTCAAGGAAGGCCTCGCCGAGGTTCATCAGAAGGAGTCGTTCTCGCCGATCTACATGCGCAAGCGCATCGGCGGCAACGGCAGCAATACCAGCCTGCATGACGCACAAGAAAACGCATAAGGAGTCCCAGCCCATGCCGAGCGCGGCCAAGAAGCTCTCGATTGTCCATAACGACGAGCCGGCGCAAACGCCGGAGCAGGATTCGTTGCAGGAATCGTTGAATGCGGCGACGCAAGAATCCGCTGAAGAGAATGTTGAAGTGATGATCGAAGAGACGGTGGAAGTGACGCTGCAAGAAGTCGGACAAGAGTCCGAGCAGCGCCCCGAAGCGTTGCGTCTGCTCGAGGCGATGCTGTTTGCCGCCGCCGATCCGCTCGATGAGGCGACGCTCAAGCGCGCGCTGCCCGATGGCGTCGACGTCAAGTTCTCGCTCGGTCTGTTGCAGGCCGAATACGCCACGCGCGGCGTCAATCTCGTGCGCGTCGGCAAGAAGTGGACCTTCCGCACCGCCGGCGATCTGTCGTGGCTGCTCACCAAGCAGACCATCGAAACCCGGAAACTCTCCCGCGCGGCCATCGAGACGCTGGCCATCGTCGCCTATCACCAGCCGGTGACGCGCGCCGAAATCGAGGAAATCCGCGGCGTGCAGACCGCGACCGGCACGCTCGACGTGCTGCTCAAGACCGCCTGGATCCGTCCGCGCGGCCGCCGCAAGGCGCCGGGCCGGCCGATCACCTACGGCACCACCGAGGACTTCCTGTCGCACTTCGGGCTGGAGGAGGTCGGCGATCTGCCCGGCCTCGACGAGTTGAAGGGCGCGGGCCTGCTGGAAGGCACCATGCCGGATGGCTTCGGCGTGCCGATGCCGTCGGACGATGCGTCGCTGCGCGACGACGAGGATCCGCTGGAACCCGGCGACCTTGAACTCGACCTGGGACTGGCGCCGCCGGAAGGCCAGGCCGAGCAGGGCGGCGAGCCCGACAAGTCCGAGAAGTAGAGAAGTCGGTTAGCGGCGGTCTAAACCTCAGCCCTGCAAGGCTAATCCCGTCCGGGAGCGCGACAACGCGCCCGGACGCGCATGGCTTAAGTCCTTGTTTTTGACAGCTTTGGGGCCTAGTTTCGGGTTCAAATCATGGATGGGACGGCGCTTGCGAGCGCTTATGCCCGTGGAGGGTAAGCCGATGGGTTCGTTTAGCATTTGGCACTGGATGATCGTTCTTCTGGTGGTCATGGTTCTGTTCGGCGGCCGGGGCAAGATTTCGTCGCTGATGGGCGACTTCGCCCAGGGCATCAAGGCCTTCAAGAAGGGCATGTCGGAAGACGAGAAGACCGCCGAGGCTCCGCCGGCGCCGGTCAAGACCATCGAGCCCGCAGCCAAGACGGAAACCGAGCGCCGCGCCGAAGGCGTCCGCTCTTAACGGCACGCTGGCGTTGCCTGGCTGCCGGATGTTTTAAGTCCGGTGTCTTGCGCGGGGAGTTGAGGATTCCATGTTCGGGTTCGGTTGGGGCGAGATAGTCGTCATCGGCATCGTCGCGCTGATTGCGATCGGCCCGAAGGAACTGCCGACCGTGCTGCGGTCGCTCGGCCATTGGATGGGCAAGATCCGCCGCATGGCCAATGAATTCCAGGGCCAGTTCAACGAAGCGCTGCGCGAGGCCGAACTCACCGACCTGAAGAAACAGGCCGAGGAGATGACGACCAGCATCACGACGTTCGATCCGCTGGCCGACACCCAGAAGGAAATGGAAAAGACCTTCACCTTCGACGATCCGTTGAAGGATCCGCCGGCCTCCGACGCTTTCACTGACACCCCGCCGGCGCACGCGCCCGAAGCGCCGCCGCTGCCTGGCGCCACGCTGACCGATGGCGAGAAATTGCCGGCGGCGGCCATTCCTTCCGCCGAGCTGCCGCCGATCGACGTACCGATGCCGGAGTTGCCCCCGCCCGTTACCGAAAAAGATTTTGCGCCGGCTCAGCCCGCTGTCGCTGACGCACCAAAGCCTGACGCCAAATCGGGCGGGAGCGCGTCGTGAGCCACGAAGACATCGAGGCGACCAAAGCGCCGCTGATGGAGCATCTGATCGAGCTGCGTTCGCGGCTGATCAAGGCGCTGCTGGCGTTCGGCGTGATGTTCGCGATCTGCTTCTTTTTCGCCAAGGACATCTACAACATTCTGGTCTGGCCTTTCGTGTGGATCGCTGGCCCCGAGAATTCGAAATTCATCTACACCGCGCTGCTCGAATATTTCCTGACGCAGTTGAAGCTCGCGATGTTCGGCGCGGCCTTCCTGTCGTTCCCGATCGTTGCCTCGCAGATCTACATGTTCGTTGCGCCGGGCCTGTATCGCCACGAGCGCAAGGCCTTCCTGCCGTATCTCGTTGCGACGCCATTCTTCTTCGCGCTCGGCGCCACCGTCGTTTATTTCCTGGTGTTGCCGATGCTGGTGCGGTTCTCGCTCGGCATGCAGCAGACCGGTACCGCCAGCGAAGCCTCGATCGCGCTGCTGCCGAAGGTCGGCGAATATCTGTCGCTGATGATGACGCTGGTGCTCGCCTTCGGCGTGGCGTTCCAGTTGCCGGTGATCCTGACGCTGCTCGGCCGCATCGGCGTGATCACGTCGCAGCAACTCAAGGAAAAGCGCCGCTACTTCATCGTCGCCGCCTTCGTGCTGGCGGCGGTGCTGACGCCGCCGGACGTGATCAGCCAACTGTCGCTGGCGATCCCGCTGCTCATTCTCTACGAGGGCTCGATTTTGTCGGTGCGCGTCGTCGAGAAGAAGGCGAAGGAAGAAGCCGCCGCCAAGGAAGCGACCGCGAAGGCCGAAGAAGCCGCCAAGGACGCTGCAAAGAACGACACCGCCCCGACGCCGGCGGAGTAGG
>CAISIV010000102.1 GCA_903885555.1 uncultured Hyphomicrobiales bacterium | reverse complement strand
GGTCATCTCGACCCGGCGGGTAGTGCGGTCAAAAAGTCGGATGTGCAGCTCGGCTTCGAGTTCGCGGATGCTGAGAGACAAGGCGGGCTGCGCCATCTGCAGCCGTTGCGCGGCGCGGGTGAAACTGCCGAGTTCGGCGACGGCCCGAAAGCCCTGCAATTGGCGAAGCGTCACATTCATAATTTCATCATATCAATACATAAGATAATGTCATATTGCATAATAAATGGCGGCGTCACAAACTTGGTAGAGTCGGGCGCAGAACCGGGCTTTTGGGCAAATGTGGCCCCCGGACGCGAACAAAAATGGCAACGACGAGGACCGCGACATGAAATACAGCAAGCGCGATGCCAAGGCTTATTCGCGTCAGCACATGAAGGGCATCTGGGCGGCGGCGATCACGCCATTCGCGCAGAATATGTCCATCGACGAGGCTGGTTTCCGCAGCAACATGCAGCATTGGACCCGCGATCTGGGCATCGAGGGCCTCTTCATCTGCGGCAAGCAGGGCGAGTTCTTCTCGATGTCGCTCGAGGAGCGCAAGCGCACGTTCGACATCGGGGTCGATGAGGCAAAGAAGGGCAAGTTCCAGACCATTATGTCATGTTCCGACCAGAACATGGACACCGTCATTGAACTCGCGAAGCATGCCGAGCGGGCAGGTGCCGACTACATCGTCGTCCATGCCCCGATCCTGCACTTCTCGAAGGCGCAGGACGACACGGTCTACGAATACTACCGCTACATCAGCGAGCAGGTGAATATCGGCATCGCGCTCTGGAGCCACCCTGACAGCGGCTATCTGCTCAGCCCCCAGCTTTGTGCGCGCATTGCCGAATTGCCCGGCATCGTCGCGATCAAATACAGTGTGCCGCGCGAGATGTATGTCGAACTGACCCGCATTGCTGGTGATAAGATCATCGTCAGCACGGCGTCGGAAGAGGAATGGTTCGACAACATCGTCGAACTCGACTGGAAGCTCTACCTCTGTTCCAATCCGCCATACCTGATGCAGACGTCGGTCGATCGCCGCATGCACGACTATACCCAGTTGGCATTCAAGGGCGACATCAAGCAGGCCAAAATCATTCGAGACAGCCTGAACCCGGTGCGGGAGGCAATTCGTCGCACGCGGCCGAATGAGAAGCCCCACGCGCACGCCAAGTACTGGCAAGACCTGCTTGGACAGGTGGGGGGGCCGGTGCGCCGGCCCTTGCTGCAGCTGACGGATGCCGAAAAGGCTGCGACCAAGGCTGCATTCGATGCTTGTGGCTTGAAACTTGCTCCGAACCTGAAGTCGTCGGCTGCCTGAAGCGAGGTTCCGCCCGACCGACGCCGACTGCGCTAACACATGCCATGGTGTCAGCGACTTCAGATCGGTGTCCAAACGCTAATCGGCCTTAACAGCTGGCGTTTGGTGCAGTTGGAGGTCAAACTACTCGCCAACCGCTCGTCCGAAGGGTCATGTTCTGACTGAATGGCGAGCTACGGGATGTGTTGTTTTTCGTGATCACGGGAAGGGGAATAGAATGAAAATTCACGG
>CAISIV010000101.1 GCA_903885555.1 uncultured Hyphomicrobiales bacterium | reverse complement strand
GTCGAAAGCCAGATCGAAGCGACGCAAACGCGGCTCAAACCGCTCGACGACAGCGAGCGCGGCTTGCGCAATTCGCTCGACGGCCGCCGCGCCGTAATTGGCGAAGTGCTGGCGGCGCTGCAGCGCATCGGCCGGCGTCCGCCGCCGGCACTGATCGCAAGCCCGGAAGACGCGTTGCAGGCGGTGCGCACCGCCATGGTGCTGGGCGCGGTGCTGCCGGAAATGCGGCAGGAGGTGGAAGCGCTCGCCGGCGACCTCAACGCGCTTCTCGCTGTGCGCAGGAAGATCGCGGCCGAGCAGGACAAACTGAAATCCGAGATCGCCTCGCTCGACGGCGAGCGCGCGAGCATGACGGCGCTGGTCGCCGAGCGGCAGAAGCAGCAGGCCGAATCCGAGAAGGCGCTCGAGGCAGAACGAGTTCGCACAGGCGATTTGGCCCGCCAGGTCGATAATCTCAAAGATTTGATCGGCAAGCTCGAAGCCGGCCTCGACCCCGCGATTCGCGACGCCCGCGAGGCCGCCCGCAGCGACAGCCGCCCAGCTTTGTCGGCTTTTCGCGATCCGGGCCGGTTAACGCCGGCAATTGCCTTCGCTTCGCTGCGCGCGCGTGTTCCAATTCCGGTTAACGGCGTCAAATTGAAGGAATTCGGATCACCCGACGGCAATGGCGGGCTGGAAAAGGGCATTTCCATCGCCACCCGCGCCGCCGCGCAGGTCACGGCACCGGCCGATGGTTGGGTAGTATATGCCGGACCTTTCAGGTCTTATGGCCAACTCTTGATCCTCAACGTCGGCGGCGGGTATCATGTCTTGCTCGCTGGGATGGATCGGATATCAGTTGATCTCGGGCAGTTCGTGCTGACCGGGGAACCCGTTGCGGTGATGGGAAACAGCTCCCAAATCGCTTCTATCCTTGCGACAGGTTCCACACAGCCGGTGCTTTATATCGAGTTTCGTAAGGACGGTGTTCCCGTTGATCCAGGCCCATGGTGGGCGGCTGGCGAAGGCGAAAAGGTTCGCGGATAATGCGCAAGACCTCACTCATTCTTCTCGGCGCGGCGGCGGGAGCGGCGATGACGCTGCTCGCGGTGCAGCCACGCATCATGCTCGGCGCAACCGCCAAGGCCGCGGTGGCCGACACCTATCGCCAGCTCAATCTGTTCGGCGACGTGTTCGAGCGGGTCCGCGCCGACTACGTCGAAAAGCCGGATGACTCCAAGCTGATCGAAACCGCGATCAACGGCATGCTGGCGGGTCTCGATCCGCACTCCAGCTACATGGACAGCAAAAGCTTCCGCGACATGCAGGTGCAGACCCGCGGCGAGTTCGGCGGTCTCGGCATCGAAGTCACGATGGAAGAAGGCCTGATCAAGGTCGTCGCCCCGATCGACGAAACGCCCGCCTCCAAGGCCGGCGTTCTGGCCAACGACATCATCACCAAGCTCGACGACGAGCAGGTACAGGGTCTGACCCTCAATCAGGCCGTCGAGAAGATGCGCGGCCCGACCAACACCAAGATCAAGCTCACGATCATGCGCAAGGGCGTCGACAAGCCGGTCGAACTGACGCTGACCCGCGACGTCATCCGCGTTCGCGCCGTACGCTCGACGGTCGAAGGCGACGACGTCGGCTACATCCGCATGACGCAGTTCAACGAGCAGACCACCGAAGGCCTCAAGAAGGCGATCACCGACATCAATGCCAAGGTCAGTGGCGACAGGCTCAAGGGCTACGTCCTCGATCTTCGCAACAACCCGGGCGGCCTGCTCGATCAGGCCATCTCGGTATCGGACGCTTTCCTGCAGAAGGGCGAGATCGTCTCCACCCGCGGCCGCAATGCCGAGGAAACGCAGCGCTTCAACGCGCGGCCGGGCGATCTGACCAACGGCAAGCCAGTGATCGTGCTGATCAACGGCGGCTCGGCCTCGGCGTCGGAAATCGTTGCCGGCGCGTTGCAGGACCACCGCCGCGTCACCGTGATCGGCACCCGCTCGTTCGGCAAAGGCTCGGTGCAGACCATCATCCCGCTCGGCTCCGGCAACGGCGCGCTGCGGCTGACCACGGCGCGTTACTTCACGCCATCGGGCCGCTCGATCCAGGCCAAGGGCATCACCCCGGACATCGAAGTGCTCCAGGACCTGCCGGACGACATCAAGGCCAAGACCGACACCAGCACCAAGGGCGAAGCTTCGCTCCGCGGCCATCTCAAGGGCGACGAGGGCAAGGAACAGACCGGCTCGCAGTCTTACGTTCCGCCGGATACCAAGAATGACAAGGCGCTCAATATGGCCATGGACCTGCTGCGTGGCACGCAGCAGAACTCAGCTTTCCCGCCGAGCGGGAAGTCGACGGTCCCGAATTAAATTCCACATCAGACTGGAATACCCCCAAGGGCGGCCGAAAGGCCGCCCTTTCGGCTTTAAGGCCGGGTGAATCCTTCGCGTGGTAGACTGCCCGGATGATTCGGAAAGGCTTTCCGAGGACTTAGGCAGCAAGGACCTGGGCCGTGTCACTGGACGACCTGAACGCCCCACTTGGCCAAGATAAGAAGAAGTCGCGGCTGCCGAAATTGCCGGTGTCCGGGCCGCAAATTCTGGCCGCCGTGATGGGCCTGTTCGGCATCGTCGTCATCTCCTGGGCGCTGTTCGTCAACGATCCGCTCGGCGGCGAGCCGACCGCGGTAGTTTCGGCCAAGGCGCCCGCCGAAACTCCGGCCAAGGCGGATGGCGACGGCAAGCAGTATTCCCGTCGTGATGGACCCGCCTATGCCGGCTCGGCCGAGCCCACAGCGATCAAGATCGAGAAGGGCGAACCGCCGCCGCCCGGCAGCAAGACCGTCACCATCATCGACGGCTCCAGCGGCAAACGTCAGGACGTCGTCATTCCGGGAAATTCTGGCGGCAGCGAAGCGCCGGCGGCATCGGGCAAGACGTCGGCGATCGATCCGAAGCTTCTGGAAACGACGCGGCACGGCAGCATTCCGCAGATCGCCGCCGACGGTACACGGCCCTCGGCGGCCTTCGCCAAGCCGCGTGCCTTGCCGGCGAACCGCAAGGACGCGCCACGTATCGCCATCGTCATATCGAGCATCGGCATCAGCGCCTCCGGCACCGCCGACGCCTTCGGTAAACTGCCACCCGCGGTCACCTTCGCGCTCGCGCCGTATGCGACCGATATCGAAAAGCTGGCCATGCGCGCGCGCGACGAAAATCACGAAGTGCTGCTCCAGGTGCCGATGGAGCCGTTCGATTATCCCGATAACGATCCGGGACCGCAGACGCTGCTGACCACGCTGACGACCGCGCAGAATGTCGACCGCCTGCAATATCTGATGAGCCGGATGCAGGGCTATGTCGGCATCACCAGTTATATGGGTGCACGCTTCACTGCTTCCGAGCCGGTGCTGTCGCCGATCCTGCGCGAGACCGCCAAGCGTGGGCTGATTTACGTCGACGACGGCGCGTCGTCGCGCAGCGTCGCCAGCCAGGTCGCCGGCAGCAACAGTCTGCCCTTCGCCAAGACCGATCTGGTGCTCGACGCGACACCCACGTCGGCGGAGATCGATCGCGCCCTGACCCGCCTCGAAATGCTGGCGCGCGACAATGGCAACGCGGTCGGCACCGCCACCGCGCAGCCAGGCACCATCGCCCGCATCGCCGATTGGGCGAAAAAGGTCGAAGAGCGCGGCTTCGTGCTGGTGCCGATCAGCATGGTGGCGATCAAGGCCAAGTCGTCGTAATTCAAGCCATCATAACGTCTTTTTTGGGCGCGACAGAGCACGCGCCTTAGTGACGGAGCATCAATGCCGCCTATCGAATCCCTGCCCTATCGTCCCTGCGCCGGCATTACGGTCTTTAACCGCGACGGTCTCGTGTTCGCAGGCCGCCGCACCGACGGCCCGGAGCACACCGACACCACGCATGTCTGGCAGATGCCGCAAGGCGGCATCGACGACAACGAAGATCCGTACAAGGCGGCGCTGCGCGAACTCTACGAAGAAACCAACATCCGTTCGGTCGAGAAGCTCGGCGAAGTACCGGAGTGGCTGACCTACGATATTCCGCGCGAGATCCTCAGCGGCGCCTGGCAGGGCAAATATCGCGGCCAGAAGCAGAAATGGTACGCGCTGCGTTTTACCGGCGACGACAGCGAAATCGACGTCACCAATCCGGGCGGCGGTCATCACAAGGCCGAATTTCTTGCCTGGCGCTGGGTCGATATCCGCGAGCTGCCGGCACTGGTGGTGCCGTTCAAGCAGCAACTTTACGTGCGGGTGGTGCAGGAATTCGAGAAGTTCGCGCGATAGCGCGAACTAGTGCATCGCCGTGCCGGTCAGGTGACGGTCGACCGTCTTGTAGTGATCGAGCCGCGTGATCAGCTTGTCGAGCGCCGAACCCGGCTCCGTCTTGGCGATGGTCTGCTCAAGCTCACCGATACGGGTCGTGATCACGGCGCGATCGAGGTCCGAGGCTTTCTCAGCCAGATCGGCAAGGATCGTCAGGCCCGCTTCCGATACTTCGGCAAAACCACCCAGCACGACCATCGTCTGGTCGCCGCCAGCGGCGTGCACGGTCAGGATGCCCGGCCGCAACGTCGTCACCATCGGAGCATGGTTGGCCAGCACGCCGAAATCGCCTTCGGCGCCCGGCACGTCGACTTGCTCGACGTCACCGGAGAACAGCAGCTTTTCCGGCGATACCAGCTCGAAATGGAAAGTGGCCATGATCTTTTACTTGTCCGCTCGTTACGCCGCTTCCGCCGCGAGCTTTTTGCCCTTCTCGATAGCTTCGTCGATGTTGCCGACCATGTAGAAGGCGGCTTCCGGCAGGTGATCGTACTTGCCTTCGACGAGGCCCTTGAAGCCCTTGATGGTGTCGGCGAGGTCGACGAGCTTGCCGGGCGAGCCGGTGAACACTTCGGCGACGAAGAACGGCTGCGACAGGAAGCGCTCGATCTTGCGGGCGCGCGACACGGCCAGTTTATCTTCTTCCGACAGTTCATCCATGCCCAGAATGGCGATGATGTCCTGCAGCGCCTTGTAGCGCTGAAGCACCTGCTGGACCTGACGGGCGACCTGATAGTGCTCTTCGCCAACAATCAGCGGCGACAGCATGCGCGAGGTCGAGTCGAGCGGATCCACCGCCGGATAGATGCCCTTGGCGGCGATGTCGCGCGACAGCACGGTGGTCGCATCCAAGTGCGCGAATGAGGTCGCCGGCGCCGGATCGGTCAAATCGTCGGCCGGAACGTAAATGGCCTGCACCGAAGTGATCGAACCCTTGGTCGTGGTGGTGATGCGTTCCTGCAGCGCGCCCATGTCGGT
>CAISIV010000100.1 GCA_903885555.1 uncultured Hyphomicrobiales bacterium | reverse complement strand
CGGCGTAATTGACCGCTCGTCCCCGCAAAAGCGGGGACCCAGGAGGCACAATTACTGGATGTCGGCTTTCGCGGGCATGAGCGGATAAGGGGAGAGCTACTGATGCGTATCGTGGTCCACGGCCAGCAGGCCTTCGGCAAGGCGGTGCTGGAAGCACTGCTCAAACGCGGCGAAAACGTCGTCGCCGTCTATGTGGCGCCGGAAAAAGAGGGCGCCAAGGCCGACCCGCTGAAGGAAGCCGCGGTCGCCGCTGGCCTCAAGGTGATGCAGCCGGCCTCGTACAAGACGCCGGAAGTGCTGGCCGAGTTCAAGGCGCTCAAGCCCGACCTTCAAGTCATGGCTTTCGTCACTTTGTTCGTGCCGGAAGAATTCCTCAACGCGCCGACCCACGGTTCGATCCAGTATCACCCGTCGCTGCTGCCGGCCTATCGGGGTGCTTCCGCCATCAACTGGCAGATCATCAAGGGCGAAAAGGAAGCCGGTCTGTCGATCTTCTGGCCCGATAACGGCCTCGACACCGGCGACGTCCTGACAACGCGCAAGACTCCGATCGGCCCGACCGACACGCTCGGCACCGTCTATTTCGACCGCCTGTTCCCGATGGGCGTCGAGGCGATGCTCGAAGGCGTCGATCTGGTGAAGGCCGGCAAGGCGCCGCGCATCAAGCAGGACGAAGCGCTCGCGACCTACGAAGGCCGCTGTGGCCCCGGCAACGCCAAGATCGACTGGGGCAAGCCGTGGGAGCAGATCGATCGCCTGATCCGCGGCTGCAATCCGGCGCCCGGCGCATGGACCACGCTTAACGGAGCGACCGTCAAGATTTTCGACGCCAAGCCGCTTCCGGCCAAGGACCCGAAAGGCATCGCCGGCAAGCTGGGTGAAATCGTCGCGGTCGAAGCCGACGGTATCACGGTTGTCTGCGCCGACGGCCGCTTCAAGGTCACCCGCGTTCAGCCCGATGCCGGCAAGAAGATCGAAGCCGGCGAGTGGGCGAAGTCCGCCAACGTTGCCGTAGGCGCCAAATTCGCCTGAGAGCTCACCCGCTTTTCATTTCAAAATAACGGATCAGTCAACATGCCCGCCTCGCAGCACCAGTCACCGAAATCCGACATCGAAATTTCGCAGACCGCCACCAAGCGGCGCATCCTCGACATCGCCAAGGAAAAACTCGGCATCGCGCCGGAAAACCTCGATCCCTACGGCCACTACAAGGCCAAGGTGTCGATGGATTTCGTCAAGTCGCTCAAGGACAAGAAGAACGGCAAGCTGATCCTGGTGACGGCGATTTCGCCGACGCCGGCGGGCGAGGGCAAGACCACCACCACGGTCGGCCTCACCGATGCGCTCAACTTCATCGGCAAGAAGGCCATGCTCTGCTTGCGCGAACCGTCGCTCGGTCCGTCGTTCGGCATGAAGGGCGGCGCCGCCGGCGGCGGTTACGCCCAGGTCATCCCGATGGAAGATATCAATCTCCACTTCACCGGCGACTTCCACGCCATCACCTCGGCACATAACCTCCTGTCGGCGCTGATCGACAACCACATCTACTGGGGCAATGCGCTTGGCATCGACTCGCGCCGCGTCGTCTGGCGCCGCGTCATGGATATGAACGACCGCGCGCTGCGCGAGATCGTCTGCTCGCTTGGCGGCGTCGCCAACGGCTATCCGCGCGAAGCCGGCTTCGACATCACCGTGGCCTCGGAAGTCATGGCGATCTTCTGTCTCGCCAAGGATCTCGACGACCTCAAGGAGCGCCTCGGCAACATCATCGTCGCCTATACGCGCGAGCGTAAGCCGATCCGCGCCAAGGACATCAAGGCGCACGGCGCCATGACCGCGCTCTTGAAGGAAGCCATTGCGCCGAATCTGGTGCAGACGCTGGAAGGCACGCCCGCCTTCATTCACGGCGG
>CAISIV010000099.1 GCA_903885555.1 uncultured Hyphomicrobiales bacterium | reverse complement strand
TGCTGACGCCGCCTTTGGCCAGCCGCGGCATTTCGTCGGGCTTGAAGTGAATGCCGTGCGCCAGCCAGGTGCGGCTGTTGAGCCAGCCGCAATTCTCCAGATAATCGAGCGGCCGGCAGCCATAGAGCTGCTGGCAGAATTTGTTTTCGTCCTCGGTCTCGGCGAGATGCGTATGCATGCGCACGTCGAGCTTGGCGGCGAGTTCGGCGGTCGAGCGCATCAGCGCGGTCGTTACCGAGAACGGCGAGCACGGCGCCAGCGCGACCTGGGTCATCGCCGCCTCGCCGCGCTCGTGATACGTGTCGACCAGCCGCTTGCTGTCGGCGAGGATCGCGTCCTCGTCCTGCACGACCGAATCCGGCGGCAGGCCACCATCGCGCTCCGACAGGTTCATGGAGCCGCGCGTCAGCAGCGTGCGGATGCCGAGTTTCTTCGCCGCCGCGATTTCGATGTCGATGCCGTCCTCGAGGCCTTTCGGGAAAACGTAATGATGGTCGGTGGTCGTGGTGCAGCCCGACAGCATGAGTTCGGCCATCGCCACGGTCACGCCGGCATCGAGCGCGTCCGGCGTCATCTTCGCCCAGATCGGGTACAGCGCCTTGAGCCAGGGAAACAGTTCGCGGTCGAGCGCGGCAGGTACCGCGCGCGTCAGGGTTTGATAGAAGTGATGATGGGTATTGATCAGGCCGGGCAGCACGACATGATCGCGCGCCTCATAAGCTTTGGCGGCGGTCTTCGGCTCGGCGCCCTTCGGCACAAGCTCAACGATCGCGCCGTCCTTGACCACAACGCCGCGCTCGGCGCCGTCGGCCAGAATCGCCATCGGGTCCTTGATCCAGATCGCTTCGCTCATCGTTCGTCTCCCGTACGCTGCGCACCATACATGTCCCTGCAACTCCGGGGCCAGAGGCGAGCGTTATGGACCTGAACACCATTACCGAGGTGGCACGGCCCAAACGACGCGAGGACGTGCCGGTCTGGCGCGAGGGCGACGCCTTTCTCGGCGGCGGCACCTGGCTGTTTTCCGAGCCGCAGGTCCGCACAACGCGACTGATCGACGTTGCCGCACTCGGCTGGCAGCCGCTGACCGTGAGCGCGGACGGCATCGAGATCGCCGCCACCTGCACCATCGCACAGCTCAACGCGGTGAACGCGCCGGTAGAGTGGATCGCCGCGCCGCTGATCGACAAATGCTGCAAGGCGTTTCTCGCCTCGTTCAATATCTGGAACACTGCGACTGTCGGCGGCAATCTCTGTATGTCGTTGCCCGCCGGGCCGATGATCTCGCTGACCGCCGCGCTCGACGGCGTCTGCACCATCTGGTCGGCGGATGGCAGCGAGCGGCAGGTGCCCGTCGCAGATTTCGTGCTGGGTCCGCAACACAATGCATTGCGGCCGAGCGAATTGCTTCGGCGGATAAAAATTCCGGCGTCGGCGCTGATCCGCCGCACCGCGTTCCGGCAGGTCTCGCTGTCGCGTAACGGCCGCTCCGGCGCGCTGCTGATCGGCACCTTCGACCCGCCGACGGGTGAGTTTGTGCTCACGGTCACCGCTTCGACACCGCGGCCGATGAAGTTTTCCTTCTCGACGCTGCCGTCTGCCGACGATCTGCGCGGCCGCATCGAACGCGAGATCACACAGTATTTCGACGACATCCACGGCGCGCCGGAATGGCGGCGTCACATGACATTCCACTTCGCCGAAGAGATCAGCAGCGAACTGGCGGAGCCGGTGCGATGACGTTCCAGATCAACGGCAAGAGCTTTTCGGACACGCCCAAGGCCGGCCAATGTCTGCGCACCTTCTTGCGCCAGCTCGGCTGGTTCGGCGTCAAGAAAGGTTGCGATGCCGGGGATTGCGGCGCGTGTACGGTCTATATCGACGGCGAGCCGGTGCACTCGTGCCTTGTGCCGGCGTTCCGCGCCGAAGGCCACGACGTCACGACGATCGAAGGTCTCGCCAAAGGCAACGATCTGCATCCGATGCAGCAAGCCTTCCTCGACGCACAAGGTTTCCAGTGCGGCTTCTGCACCGCCGGCATGATCATGACGGCTGCTTCGCTCAACCAGGCGCAGAAGGCCGACCTCGGCACCGCGCTCAAGGGCAACCTCTGCCGCTGCACCGGCTATCGCGCCATCGAGGACGCCATCACCGGCGTGCGTAATGTCGAGGACGCGGAAGCAGGCGCGGCCTGTGGCCACAATACACCGGCGCCCGCGGGCCCGGACGTCGTCACCGGCAAGGCGCGCTTCACGCTCGATGTGGCGGTGGAAGGCCTGCTGCACATGAAGCTGGCGCGCTCGCCGCATCCCCATGCGCGCATCCGTTCGATCGACAAGAGCGCGGCGCTGGCCGCGCCCGGCGTGATGGCGGTGTTCACTTACGAGGACTCGCCTCAGACCCTGTTCTCGACCGCGCGCCACGAAGTGCGCGAGATCGATCCGCCCGACATGCTGGTGCTGGACCGCACAGTGCGTTTCATCGGCCAGCGTTACGCTGCCGTCGTCGCCGACAGCGAAGGCGCGGCCGAAGAAGGCTGCCGCAAGTTGAAGGTCGACTGGGACATTCTGCCCGCCGTGTTCGATCCCGAAGAAGCGTTGCGCGACGGCGCGCCGATGATTCACGATCTCGACCCGACCGATGCGCTGGCCGATCCGCGCCGCAATCTTGTCGCCGAAGTGCACGGCAATTTCGGAGACGTCGAAGCGGGCTTTGCCGCCGCCGAC
>CAISIV010000098.1 GCA_903885555.1 uncultured Hyphomicrobiales bacterium | reverse complement strand
GATACGCCTTGGCACGATCCGGATCATTAACGTGACCAGCTTGTTCGCCAGGCCCGGCACCACGACACGCTTGCCGCTCATCAAGCCGCGATAACCCGCCTCGGCTACCGTCTCCGCCGTCTGCGTCAGCAGCCCAGGCGCCAGGCCTTCCTTGATGCCGGCGCGCGCCGCGAATTCCGTCGCCACAGGACCTGGACACAGCACGGTGACGCGGATGCCGCGCGGTTTGAGTTCGCTGTGCAGCGATTCGCTGAACGACAGCACGTAAGCCTTGGTGGCGTAATAAACCGACATGCCCGGCCCCGGCAGGAAACCCGCCATCGAGCCGACATTGAGAATGCCGCCCTTGTTGCGTTCGAGACTCGACACGAAGGCGAGCGACAGTTCCGTCAGCACACGCACGTTGAGGTCGATCATCGCCAGTTGTTCGTCGCGGTCGCGCGTGGCGGCCAGACCCACCAGGCCGAACCCCGGCATTGTTGACGATGTATTGCGGCTCGGCGCCCTGCACCGTCAGCGCTGCGGCGATGTCGGCCACAGCGCCCGCTTTCAGCAGATCGCAGGCGATAATCAGCGGCCTCGGCGCGCCGGTCGCGGCGATTTCATCGGCCAGCGCGCGCAGGCGGTCCTCGCGGCGCGCCACCAGCGCCAGCGTAAAGCCGTTGCGGGCAAAAACATGCGCCAGGGCGACGCCGATACCGGCCGAAGCGCCAGTAATCACAGTGACAGGCTTGAGACTCATGCTGCTCTGTATAGCACCCGCTCGCCCCGGCGAAAGCCGGGACGAGCGCATTGCATTACTGCGGAGCGGCGGCGACGTCCTCCAGCCCGCGATTGCGCGGCTCGACGCCCCACAGATAGACCGCGACGATCTGGATCAGCACCAGCCCGATCATCAGCCAGACCACGCCGGGCAACGCGTAATTCGCCAACAGCGCGGTCACGATGAAGGGCGACACCACGGTCGCGCCTCGGCCGAAGGCATTGCAGATGCCGTTGGCGCGCAGCCGGATTTCTGTCGGAAACAGTTCCGGTGTGTAAACACCAAAGAGAATCGCCGTCTGCACATAGATCGCGACAATCAGCACGAAGCCGACACTGAGCACCAAGGCCGGATCGGCGTCCTTGCCGAAGCGGGCATACATCCAGCCGGCGATGATGGTGACAATCGACGCGCCGATGATGCTCCAGCGCCGGCCAATCGCGTCGGACGTGTAGGCGCCGACCGCGCAGCCGACCAGCGACGCCACCGACAGCACCACGGTGTAGCCGAGCGAGTTGGTGATGGTCAGACCCTGGCGCAGGAAGAACTGCGGCAGGAAAATCACGAAACCGAAGATCAGGGTGTTGATGGTGATCAACACCCAGCAGCCGACCAGCAGACGTTGCAGGATCGGCGGCTTGAACATGTCGGCGGCCGTCAACTGCGCCACCGGCGCAACGATGACCGGCGGCGGCAAAGCCGCGCCACCCGACGATTCCTGCTCGATCGATTGCATCAAGGCTTCGGCTTCTTGCGTGCGGCCTTGCGATTCCAGCCAGCGCGGCGACTCCGGCAAATTTTTGCGCAGCCACCACACGACCAGCGAACCGACGCCGGCGATGACGAACATCGGCCGCCAGCCCCACTCCGGAATAATGAGATAGCCAAGGAGGGCGGTCGCGGGAAAACCGGCGACGACGAGGAAAGCCATGAAAGACAGCCAGCGCCCACGCGATTTCGGCGGCACGAATTCAGTCAGCGTTGAATAGCCGACGACGATTTCGGCGCCGAGTCCGAGCCCCTGCACGAAGCGGCAGATAATGAGCTGGTTCATGTCCTGCGCGAAGGCCGCGGCGAGCGAGGCGAGACCGAAGATCAGCAGATTGATCTGGTAGGTAAAGCGACGGCCCATCTTGTCGCCGATGAAGCCCGTGACCAGCGCGCCGATGGTCATGCCGACAAAGGTCAGCGAGACGAATTGAGGGATCTGCGGTCCGACCGCGAACTTGGTTTGCAGCACCGAAGCGATGACGCCGCCGGCGACGTAGAGATCGTAGCCGTCGAAAAACATGCCGGCGCCGACCAGCCAGAAAATACGATAGTGAAACGATGAGATCGGTAGCCGGTCGAGACGTGCACCGGCGTTGACTGCGGTCGTCATTTTGATTTCCCCCTGCTGACCGAATTAAGCCCTCGGCCTTGTTCCCTGAGACGATGGTAGTCGAGGTGATTAAACCCCGCTACTGGGGTCGCTCTTCCATCTGCCAGACGGATTGGCAGCAGGCTTGGCGCGTGCTGCGCCTTAGCCAGCCCTACAGGCTTTGGGAAAAGTTGGGTTACGGCATTTCAGCAGAGCTTTGAAACCTCTAGCGTGCGGCCATGAAAATCGTCGCGCTCGACTTCGAAACCGCCGACTTTGGCGCCGACAGCGCCTGCGCACTCGGCATCGTGTCGATCGAGAACGGCAAGATCGCCAAGGCCGACGTCCGCCTGATCCGGCCGCCACGGGAAAAATTCGTCTTCACCTACATCCATGGCATCACCTGGGACGATGTGAAGGGCGAGGCGGATTTTGGCGACGTCTGGGAGGATTTCCGGAGCCATTGGAGCGATGCCGACTACCTGGTCGCGCACAACGCCCCGTTCGACCGCAAGGTTCTCTTCACCTGCTGCGCCGTGGCCGGCAAGCAGAAGCCGGCGACGCCCTTTGCCTGCACCGTCCGGATCGCCCGCACTCATTTCAAGTTCAAACCAGCCAATCTTGCTTACGTGTCCGGCCAACTCGGCATCGCCTTGAAGCATCATGATGCTGGCTCGGATGCGCTCGCCTGCGCGTCCATTGCCGCTCAGGCCATTCTCGAAGGCTTTGCAATAACAGACGCGATCCTGGGACCGCCGTCTTATTGAGGCGGCGATAAAGCGCGTAGGGTGCGACGCTCTCAGGATGAGGCGGAGTGACACCAGCGCGCACGTCCATATCTCCAGCAAAACAGGACGCCCAAGGCGCGAGACTCCTCGCGTGTAATTATCTATACTACAACCCGTTGACCGTGAATTGTTGTAGCTTTGATGGAGGCTGCGATGGCGAATAGCGGCGGAAACGCTCAGGGCGGGTTTCAGCAATTTCTCACGCCGGAGGCGATGCTGACGCCGGGCATTGCCGGCTCGCTGACGATGATGATCACCAATGCGCTGGCGCAAAACTTTGGCGCGCCGCGGGCGTGGGCCGGCATCGGCCTCAGCTTTGTCTTCGGGCTTCTGGTTCTGGTGTCGTCCAAAAGCCTGGTCCAGCGGGCCGTGTTTTACGTGCTCAATTCGCTGGTGATTTTCTGCGTCGCGGCGGGCGCCAGCGGCATCGGTGCGTCGACTCATGTGGAAGCATTGCTGCCGATCGGCCCGGCTTTCGCGCAAACGAAAACCGGCCCGAGTACCGACGCGGCCATCGCGCATTGTGCCAACTTGTCCGCATCGATCGCGACCGCGCAGAAAAACGGCGCGTCGAACGATCAGATTCTGGCGCTGGTGAAGCCGTGCCAGGACGTCAGCCGGGTCGTTCAGGAAAACAGACAGACGAACACGAACGTCGATACGACGAAACGTTTCTTTGCACCGTGGAAGTTCTAAGGGCTGGGTCCCCGCTTTCGCGGGGACGACGAGCGGTCTACTGCGCCGTTTTCTTCTTGGCCGACGCATCGGCGAGAAGCTGCAGATTGTTCTGCACGTAACGGTTCGCCGGATCCTTCGCCTTGGCGGCGGTGAGCTTGATGCGGGCGCGGGTGAGATCGCCGCGCAGCATGTAGCTGTAACCCTGGTTGTTGAGAATCTCCGCGGTCTGGCCATCGATGATGACGGCCTGATCGTAGGCGCTGTCGGCGAGCTCGAACTGGCGCAGGCGGTCGTAGGACGCGGCGAGGCCCAGCCAGGCTTCGCTGTCGCGCGGATGCTTGCCGGCGGCGCGGCTGAAGGCCTTTGCCGCGGCGTCGAAATTGCCGGCGCGATATTGCTGCTTGCCGAGCGTGACGTCGTCGTCGGCCTGCGGGCGCGGCGACACCGAACCGGTGGGCTGGTCGTCCGGCACTGAAGCCTGCGCATTGGCGCCGGGCGTTGCCAGCGCGGGAGCGCCACTCGACGAGCCTTCGGAAACGGATGCCGTGCGGCTCGTGGTGTTGCAGCCGGCGAGCCATAGGCAGGCCGCGCCGAGGGCCAAAGTGCGGGCAATTCCAGAACGCATGACTGAACCTGACGGAAACCCGGAAGATGGGACGTGCGCCACGCTAGGCGAGCTTGGTTAACAAGGCCTTGCCGGGGTTGCGTTGGCCTGCCCACCGCCGCCCGCCGGACACGGCATTGGCGAGCAATTTCGCCGCATTATTGAGCGCGCCAAATACGTTTCTGGTGGCGTTGCTCATGCCGGGCCGTTGCGGCAACATGCTTAAAAATAGAGGCGTCCGCGGGCGACCTCGAAAAACACTGCCTCGGGAGAATTCGCCTGTGACCAGCCAGCCGACCGCCACCGTTCCGTCTCCCGCTATCGCCGACGCCGAGCCGCGCATCCGCGTGCGGGGGTTGGGCAAGCACTACGGCGCACTCGAGGTGTTCAAGAATATCGACTTCGACGTCGGGCCGCGCGAGATCGTCGCCATTGTCGGCCCGTCGGGGTGCGGCAAGACCACCCTGCTGCGCTGCATCGACGGCCTGCTGCCGCACGATGCCGGTGAGATCATGGTCGGCAACGAACGCGTCACCGAGCCGATCGCCGGCGTCGCCATGGTGTTCCAGCATTTCGGCCTGTTCCCATGGAAGACCGTGACCGAGAACGTCGCCTATGGCCTGCGCATGGCCGGTGCGCCGAAGGCCGAGATCGAGCGAAAGGTGCCTGAGTTCATCAAGCTGGTAGGCCTCGCCGGTTTCGAGAAGGCGTTCCCCTATCAGATGTCTGGCGGCATGCAGCAGCGCTGCGGGCTGGCGCGCGCGCTCGCCATCGAGCCGAACGTGCTGCTGATGGACGAGCCCTTCGCCGCGGTCGACGCGCAGACCCGCGAGATCCTGCAGTTCGAGCTGCTGCGCATCTGGGAAGAGCGGCCGACGGCGATGATCTTCGTCACGCATTCAATCGAGGAAGCCGTGCTGCTCGGCCATCGCGTCATCGTGCTCAAGGGCCGGCCGTCGAGCATCCACGAGAACATCGTCATCGACCTGCCCGAGCCGCGCACGCGCGAGACGCTGCAACTGCCGCGCTTTGCCGAACTGCGCGAGCGGGTGTGGAGTACGCTGATGCGGGAGGCGCGCGAGGCGGAGTTCGTGCTCGAGAGATAAAATAAGAAAACGACAAAACACAAATGGAGGATTCAATGATTCGCAGACGGTTCAATCTGATCGCAAGCGCCGCCTTGCTAACCGCACTGCTGGCAGGCCCGGCTTCGGCGCAAGGCAAGAAAGTCACCATCGCCATGCCCGGCATTCCGCCGGTGTTTTCGGTGACCATCGCTTACGTCGCGGAGAAGCAGGGCTTCTTCAAGAAGCACGGCGTCGACGTCGAGCTGCGGCCGTTCGATAACGGCACCGCGGCCGCGCGCGCCGTGGTCTCCGGCGATATCGACATGGCGTGGTCGCCGACGCCGCCGGTCATCAACCAGGTGTCCAACGCGAACGTGCCGCTGGTCGCGCTCTACGGCATGCCGAACCCGGACTGGGTCATCGGCACCACCGAGACCGGCAAGGACTGCAAGGATCTCGCCGGACAGGACATCGGCGTCGATTCGGTTGGTGGCGCCCGTTCCGTGGCGCTGCGCTCGATGCTGGCCGGCTGTCCCGGCGTGAAGATCGAGGACACCAAGCAGATCGCGCTGGGCTCGACGCCCGGCCCGGCGCTGCTCGCCGGCCGCCTGAAATATGCCGTTCTGCATCTCGACGACCTGTCCGAGATGGAAGCGCAGGGCAAGAAGCTCAACATCCTGCTGACGATGAAAGCCACCAACCCGACCAGCCATTATCTGACGCTGGTCGCGCGCAAGGACAATCTGGCGAAAAACCGCGACGCCATGGTGCGCGCCGTGGCCGGCATGATCGAAGCCGCGCGCTTCGTGCAGGATCCCAAGAACGCCGACGCCGTCGCCGATGCAGCGCTCATCACCGGGCACAACAAAGAAGTGAACAAGCTCGCGCTCAAGGAATTCCTCGCCGTCGATTTTTGGGCGACCAAGGATGACGGCCTGCCGCGCAACAAGCTCGAGGCCACCGCCGCGCTGATGAAGAAGATCGGCGGCATCAATCCGGACAAGGAGCCGGTGAGCTACGACAACTTCGTCGACGGCAGCGTCTGGAAAGACGCCAGCGCGATGGTGAAGTAAAATTTCCGTCTTGCATCACGCTCTCCGCCGTCACGCGCCGTTCTGGCTCAGCATTTTTGCCGGGCTCGCCATTTGGGAAGTGGCGGGCCGCTCGACCAGCGCCGCCTTCATGGTGCCGTTCACGACCACTTTGGTGCGGCTGTGGCAACTGGTCGTCAGCGGCGGTTTTTTCACGGCGCTGCTCGACTCCAGCGAATTGTTCCTGACCGGCTTTGTGCTGGCGGTCGCCGTCGGTCTACCTGTCGGCCTGCTGCTGGCGCGCGTGCGCATCCTGCGCGTCGGCGTCGAGCCCTACATCATGACGCTCTACGCAACGCCGATGGTGGCGCTGATCCCGTTCATCCTGTCGATGATGGGCTTCGGCTTCGCGCCCAAGGTGCTGGTGGTGTTTCTGTTCGCGGTGTTTCCGGTGCTCTACAACACCGTCGAGGGCGCGCGCAGTATCAAGCCGGAACTTATTGAAGTCGCAAAATCATTCCGCTCCAGCGAATGGGCGCTGTGGCGCGAGGTCATGCTGCCGTACACATTGCCCTACACCATGACCGGCGTGCGCCAGGCGATCGGCCGCGCGCTCGTCGGCATGATCGCGGCGGAATTCTTTTTATCGTCGACCGGCCTCGGCCAGCTCATCATGATCGCCTCGCAGAATTTCGACACCGGCGGCGTATTCGCCTCCATCCTGATCATCGGTTTGATCGGCGTCGGCTTGATGCGGCTGGGGCTGATGCTTGAGCAGCATTTCGCGCGGTGGAGGCAGTAGCGTGAGTGAAACCGCCGTCACGATTCCGGTTTCAGTTGCCTCGGCACGTAAGCCGTGGCGTTTTACCGACAGCATGATCGTGCCGCGCGTCATCGTCGGCATCGTCATTCTGTTGATTTGGGAATTCGCGGTGCGCGCGCTGGCGCCGGCCTACGTCGCCAAGCCGACCGGGGTGGTGCTCGCCATTCCGAAGGTGCTGACCGATCCGGTGTTTCTCAAAGCCACCGGCGAAACGATGGCCTCAGTAGCCCAAGGTCTTGGCATTACCCTCATTTTCGGCACCATCATCGGCGTGTGGATGGGGCGGAGCCTGACGTTCGACCGCGCCATCCGGCACTACATCAACGGCTTCAACGCCATTCCCATGATTGTGGTGCTGCCGCTGTTCTCGTTGTGGTTCGGCTATTCCGGCTACACGCGATTCGCCACCATCATCTTCGCGGCGATTTTCGCCATCATCATGAATGTCGCCGACGGCGCACGTTCGGTGCCGCGCGAATATCTCGAGGTATCACGCTCTTTTCGTGCCGGCCGCCTCAGCGTGCTGCTCGGCATCGTGCTGCCGGCGTCACTGCCCTATATCCTGGCCGGCGTCCGGCTCGCCGCCGGCCGTGCGCTGATTGGCGCGGTGGTGGCCGAGTTCTTTCTCTCGATCGGCGGCGTCGGCTATTACATCCTCTACAATTCGCGCTCCTATCATCACAACGAGGCTTTCGTCGGCGTGCTGCTGCTCGCCGGTTTCGGCGTCGGCTTCGAGCTGCTGGTGAACTGGAGCATCCGGCGTTTCATGCCGTGGTATCGCCGCGGCGATAATAGCTAACCATCACAAGGAAGAAGAAACGATGTCATCCGATGACCTGCTGAAGGCTGCCGTCACGCATTGGGGGGCGCGCGCCGTCGCCAATGGCGTCGCGCTCACCGATTTCGAGGACATTGTAAAATCGCTAACGAGCTATGACGGCTGGTGCAAGGCTTGGGTAGACCGCGGCGCGCTGCATGAGAAGATCGGCCGCGAAGCGCTGGCGTCAAAGCACTTTCTCACCGCGGGCGAATGTCTGCAACGCGCAGCGGTCTATTACCACTTCGGCTCGTTCCTCTTCGCGCACAAGCCGGACGAAATGAAAGCCGCGCACAAGAAGCAGATCGAGTGCCGGCAACTAGCGCTGCCCTATCTCAATCCGCCGGGCGAGCGCGTCGAAATCCCCTACGAAGGCACGACGCTCGCCGGCATCTTGCGCAAGCCCGTCGGCGTCACCAAGCCGCCGGTGGTGGTGATGGCGGTCGGTCTCGACTCGACCAAAGAGGAAACCGACGCTTACGAGATGCCGTTTCTGGCGCGTGGCATGGCGACTTTGGTGTTCGAAGGTCCCGGACAGGGCGAGTCGCAATACGCGCTGCCGATCCGCGGCGACTACGAAGTGCCGGTCAAGGCTGTGATGGATTATGTCGAGACGCGAAGCGATCTCGACACCAAGCGCATCGGCATGTGGGGCGTCAGCCTCGGCGGCTATTATGCGCCGCGCGCCACCGCCTTCGAGAAACGCATCAAGGCCTGCATCGCGCTCGGCGGTCCATTCGACTTTGGCGTCGCCTTCGACAAACTGCCGGACCTGACGCGCGACACCTTCCGCATCCGCAGCCATTGCAAGACCGTCGACGAGGCGCGCGAGAATGCCAAAACGCTGTCGCTGGTCGGCATCGCGCAGAACATCACCTGTCCCATCTTCATCGTGAACGGGCGGCTCGACCGCGTCGTGCCGGCCGCCGATGCCGAGCGACTGGCGCGTGAGGTCACAGGCCCGGCCACGCTGATGATGATCGAGGACGGCAACCACATCGCCAACAACCGCGCTTACCGCTGGCGTTCGCAGAGCGCGGACTGGATGAAGGAGATGCTGGGGTAACTGTAACTCCTCATGGTGAGGAGCGTCGCGTTTGCGACGCGTCTCGAACCATGAAGGCCCGGGCCGCCTCGTCCTTCGAGACGCGCCCTGCAGGCGCTCCTCAGGATGAGGCGGATTACTTCTTCGGAATCGCCACGATCATGTCCAGCTCAACCCGCGCGCCGGGCGATGACAGCTGATTGATGCAGATCGTCGTGCTCGCCGGCTTCCAGTCGCCGAAATATGGCGCCATCGCCTTGCTCATGCCGTCCATGTCGCGGATGTCGGTGAGATACTTGGTGATCTTGACGACATCGGTCCAGGTCGCGCCGACACTGTCGAGCACTTCCTTGGCCGCCGTCATGGCGCGATCGACCTGCTCGCCGATGCCGTTCGGGTGCACGTGCTCTTCATCGACGTGCGGGTGGAAGTGATAGAGCGGCGACGGCGTGACGCCCGAGACGAACATCAGGTCGCAGGCGCCGACGATGCGCACCGCCGGCGCATAAGGCATGTCCTTGGCGCGCGCCGGATTGGGCTGAATGGTCTCGACGGTGTAGGCGTTCGTGCTCATGGAAGTTCTCCCGCTTGCTTGTTTGAAAATCAGGCGAGCCGCCAGCGGCCCAGTTTCTTGTCGATCCAGTCCTGTGTCTTGGTGACGACGATGCCGAGCGTCGCCAGCACGATCAGCACGGCGAAGACCTGCTCGGTTTCGAGAATCTGCCCCGACAGATAAAGCCGCGCGCCAAGGCCGAGCTTGCCGACCACCATTTCGGCGGCGACCACCAGGATGATCGAGACGCCGAGGCCAAGCCGGATACCGGCAAAGATCGAGGGAATCGCGCTCGGCAGCAGCACCTTGCGCACGATCTGCTGCTGCGTCGCGCCGAGGTCGCGCGCCGCCAGCACCAGGCCGGGATCGCACTGGCGCACGCCGAGCACGGTGTTGATGACGATCGGAAAAATCGCGCCGAGGAAGCTGATGGTCAGCATGAAGGGCCCGCCGGTGCCGAGCCAGATCACCAGCAACGGGATCAACGTCACCTTCGGCAACGGATACAGCATGGCGATGAACATGTCGGCGATGGCACGGACGCGGAACGAGGTCGCGATCCAGACGCCGAGCAGCGCGCCGACCACCACAGCGAAGGCGAAGCCGGCGAAGATTCGGTACAGCGTCCAGCCGAGATCGAGGATGAGGCCGCCGTTGCGGAACATTTCTATGAGCGCAACGATAATTTGTGTCGGCCGCGGCAGATAGAGCGGCGACACGCCGGAAATGCGCGCCGCGACTTCCCAGACCAGAATGACCAGCGCCACCGAGCCCCAGCCAAGCACGCGCGTGTCGTCGTACCAGACCCAGCGCGGCGGGCCGATGTCCTCGTCCTTGCCGGCGAGCGGGGTCATTCCTTGCCCCCATCGCTCTCGATGATCATCGCCTGCATGACCTCGTCGCGCAGCATGCCGTAGATGCGATCAAACAGCGCGCCGTATTCCGGCTCATGCGTTGTGGCGAAGGTGCGCGGCCGCGGCAGCTTGACGTCGATCTCGGCGGCGATGCGGCCGGGCCGCGCCGTCATCACCACGATCTTGTCGGCCAGCAGGATGGCTTCCTCGATGGAGTGCGTGACGAGGATGGCGGTGGTGCCGCTGGTTTCGACCAGCCGCGACAGCTGCTCCTGCAAGACAAGGCGGGTCTGCGCGTCGAGCGCGCCGAACGGCTCGTCGAGCAACAGCACTTCCGGCTGCATGACGAGTGCGCGTGCGATGCCGACGCGCTGGCGCATGCCGCCCGACAGCTGGCGCGGAAAGCGATTCTCGAAGCCTGCGAGATCGACCGCGCCGATGGCGACGCGGGCGCGCGCCTCGCGTTCGCCGCGCGGCAAACCGGCCAGTTCAAGACCGAAGGCGACGTTTTCGATGACAGTCAACCACGGAAACAGATTGAAGGCCTGCCACACCGTCGCCATCGCGGGCCGGCCGGTCGTCTGTCCGGACGCGATCTCGACGAAACGAAGGCTGCCGCGCGACGGATCGAGAAAGCCGCGCGCGATCTGCAACAATGTGCTCTTGCCGCAGCCGGAGGGGCCGATCAGCGCGGTGACCTTGCCCGGCTCGATGCGGCAATGCACGTCCTTGAGCGCCACGGTCGGTGTGTCGGTCCGGGCCCCGAAGGTCAGACCGACACTCTCGAACTCGATGGCGATGTTCGGCGTGCGCACGCTGGCTGCGCCGGGAGCGATCACGTGAACGGATTGGCCTTGGTCAACTGGGCGTTGGCTTCAACGGCCGGCGACAGATCGAACAGCTGTTCCTTGGTGACCGACGAGCTGACCAGCTTCATGGTGTCGGTCCAGAACTTGCCCTGCGCCATGCAGGAGTCGACGTTCGGCATGCCGTCCTCGTTGAACCAGGTCCAGCGCGGCGCGGCGGCCTCGATCAGCGGCGGCGGCACTTTGGTGGCTTCCGAGATGATCTTGATGATGGCCGGATCCTTGGCGGCGGCGGCCTTGTTATAGAGACGGCCGGCCCAGGTGTGCGCCATGGCAAAGCGGACGGCGGCCGACTTGTTCTCGGCGAGATATTTGGTCGACATGGCCCAGCCGGCGAGCTGGGTGTTCGGCTCGATGTCGTAGCCGGCGCAGATCAGCTTGCCGAAATTGTTCTTCTCGACCAGAAAGCCGAGCGGCAGCGGAATATTGGCGACGTCGGTCTGCCCGGCGCCGATCGACTTGACGATATCGGGATAGCCGAGCCCGGTGTTCCAGGTAACGTCGGTGCGCGGATCGAGGCCGGCCTTCTGCGCGGCGCGGCCGAGCAGATACTGGTCGATACCGCCGGGCGCCTGCAGCGAAACGCGCTTGCCCTTCAAGAGCGCGAACTTGTCGGCGCCGGTCAGACCGGCAGCGACCATGTCGTTGCTGGCGGCAATCGCCATCGAACCGGAGCCCGGCTTTTCCGAACCGCGGTCAAGGATGAGCTTGTACGGCGCGCCCTTGCCGACGGCGTTGAACAGACCGGCGCTGAGCGTCGAGACCGTGGTGTCGAGCTCGCCCGCAACCAGCGCCGGAATGGCCAGCACGCCGTCGGTGAAATAGACGAGTTCGACGTCGAGGTTAACCTTCTCGAACAGGCCGAGCGCCTTGGCGACGAAGATGGGGCCCGACGAGATCAACGGCACGACGCCGATACGGATTTTGGTTTTCGGCGCTTGCGCGAAAGCGCGGCCCGAGAAAGCACTGGCCATTCCAAGCGCGGCGGCGCCCTGCATCAGGTCTCTACGATTGACGGTCACTGACATGTTGCACTCCGCTGCATGGTTGCTGTTGAAGCCCGGCACGAAACAAAAGCGCTAAAAGCCGCTGAAAACCTGTGTTCCTGACTGGTCATCAGCCTGATGATGATTTATCTTTAAGTCAAGATAAAATAGGAAGCGCGCGATGCCCAATAATGCGGCCCCGAACGACGCGGCAAAAGACACGATCGACCGCTTCATTGTTGAATGGACCGCGGAGCGGCCCGATCTCGACTTCACCTATCTCGCGACCATCGGCCGCATCCTGCGCGTCTCGGCGCATTTGCGCGAGCGTATGGACGCCTGGCTGTCGCCGTTCGGCCTGACCTGGGAGATGTTCGATCTGCTGGCTTCGCTGCGGCGCTCCGGCGGCAGCAACGGTCTGCGCCCGACCGATCTTTACGAAGCCTGCATGCTGTCGTCGGGCGCCACCACCAACCGCATCGACCGCGCCGAGAAGCTCAATTACGCCGTCCGCCGCCCCGATCCGGACGACGGCCGCGCCACGCGCATCGCCTTGACCAAGCGCGGCCATACGCTGGCGGAAAAGGCGATGACCGAACACACAGCGAATGCTGGCGAGATCGCCGAATGCCTGACGGCGAAGGAACAGGAACAGCTCGCTTATTTGCTGCGGAAGATGTTGCGCTCGTTCGAGGCGGAAGCCGCGCAAGGTACAAGTTCTGCCAAAGGCAAAGCCGCCGCGGTGGCCTAGACGCCGCCCCGGCGCACCCCTAAAAAGCCTGCAACAACAGGCCGCCTAGGGAGCACTTATTCAATGCCGTCGACCCTCCTCGATTCCGCAGTATTCCGCGACATTTTCACCACGCCCGCGATGCGCGCCGTGTTCTCCGACGAGAACCGCGTGCAGAAGTACCTCGATTTCGAGAAGGCGCTGGCCGTCGCCCAGGCCAAGCTCAAGATCATTCCGCAGGAAGCCTGCGACGAGATCGTCAAGCACTGCGACGGCAAAGAATACGACATGGCCAAGCTGAAAGAGGCCACCGAGCGCATCGGCTATCCGGTGCTGCCCGTGGTGCAGCAGCTTGTGAAGCTGTGCAAGGACGGCCTCGGCGAATGGTCGCACTGGGGCGCGACGACGCAGGACATCACCGACACCGCCTGCGTACTGGTGCTGCGCGAGGCGCTCGACATCGTCGGACAGGAAATCGACGGCATCAGCGACGCGCTCGCCGCTTTGGCGAAGAAGTACCGCGACACGCCGATGGCCGGCCGCAGCAACCTGCAGCAGGCCGTGCCGATCACCTTCGGCTACAAGGTGGCGACCACGCTGGCCGGGTTCGAGCGGCACAAAGAGCGGCTCACTCAGCTCAAGAAGCGTCTGCTGGTCGTCGAATTCGGCGGCGCCGCTGGCACGCTGTCGTCGCTCGGCAAAGACGGCCTGAAGTGCCAGGAACTGCTCGCCAAGGAGCTCAATCTCGGTCAGCCGGTCGCGACCTGGCACACTGTGCGCGATTGCATCGCCGAAGTCGGCTGCTTCCTCGGGCTTGTCACCGGCTCGTGCGGCAAGATCGCCTTCGACGTGAAGCTGATGATGCAGACCGAAGTGGAAGAGCTCTACGAGCCGTTCCATGAAGGCCGCGGCTCGTCGTCGACCATGCCGCAGAAGCGCAATCCGATTTCGTCCGTCTACATCACGGCGCAGACGGCGATCGTGAAGCAGTTGGTCGCGGCGTTGCTCGAATCGATGGTCGCCGACCACGAGCGTTCGACGGGGCCGTGGGAAATCGACTGGATCACGCTGCCGGAGATCTTCATGCTCACCGCCGGCGCGCTGGCGCAGACCAAGTTCGTGGTCAGCGGGTTGCAAGTCAACGAGAAGAAGATGCGCGAGAACATCGACATCACCAAGGGTCTGGTCATGTCGGAAGCCGTGATGATGGGCCTTGGGCCGACGCTCGGCCGCAACAAGGCGCACGACATGGTCTATGACGTGTGCCGCCTCGTCGTGAAGACCGGACGCCCGCTTATCGATTTGCTTGTCGAAGACAAGGAAATCAGCAAGCATGCCACCCGCGCCGAGCTCGAGAAGATGGTCGATCCGGCCAATTATCTCGGCGTCGCCGGCGAGATGGTCGATCGCGTCCTCGCGTCGCGCAAAAAATAACTAGTCCGGCTTCGGCATCGTGCGCCGGATCGCCACCGCAACCAGCAGCGTCAGCGCCCCGATCAGCAAAAGCAGCTTCGGCACGGTGACGCCAAAATGCTGCAACAGCGCCACCAGCACGGTGCCGCCGGTCATGAAGGCCGCGTTGAGCACGTTGACGGCGGCGACGGTGCGCGCGCGATAGTCGGCGCCCGACCATGCCTGCACCGCGGCGAAGGCCGGTACGATGAACAGCCCGCCTGAAACCGCGAGGCCGGCGAGCCCGACGGCAACATGAATGCCGAGCGCCGATGAAAACACCAGTTCGGGCGCTTGCGGCGAGGTTGCCGGCACCAGACCGAACGTGACGAAGCCGAGATCGAGCGCGAACAGCCCGAGCAGAACCGCGCCGGCCAGCGTCGTGTTGAGCACGATACGGCCGCGTGCGATCACCGCAGCGAGCGCCGACCCTATGCCGACAGCGATGGAAAACAACGCGAGGTAAGCGGTGACGGTGTTCTCGTCGCCGCCGATCAGCACCTTGATCAGCGGCGGCAGCAGCGACAGCACGACGATGCCGACCAGCCAGAACCAGCTCGTCACCATCGCGCCCCACCACAGCCGCGAGTCCGAACGCAGGTGCTTGCTCATCGCCACGGTGGACGACGCTATATTGGCCGAGACCTTCAACTGCGGCGCGCCCTGCCCTGTCGGCGGGATCCACAGGCTCGTCAACCAGCACGCAATGGCAAATCCCATCACCAACCAGATGAAGGTGGCGCTCTCGCCGTGCGAGGCCAGACCGCCGACGATGGTGCCGGTAAGGATCGCGATGAAGGTCGCGCCTTCGATCAACGCGTTGCCGGCCGGCAATTGGTCGCGGCGCAAATGGTCCGGAAGGATGCCGTATTTAAGCGGCCCAAACAAAGCGGCGATCACGCCGAAGCACGCCAGCGCGGCGAACAGAATCGGAATCGACTCCCGCGCATAACCCCAGGCCGCCAGACCGGCGACGAAAATTTCGGCGAATTTCAGCTTCTGCGCGACCTGCGCCTTGTCGTAGCGGTCGGCCAGTTCGCCGCCGAGCGCCGACAGGAAGAAATAGGGCGCGATGAAAATCGCGCTGGCCGTCGTGATCAGCGCCTCGCTGCCGCTGCTTTGAAACAGAATCAGGAAAATCAGCGCGGTCTTGAGAAAATTATCATTGAAGGCCGCGAAGAACTGGCACCAGAACAAAGGTGCGAACCGGCGTGACAGCAAAAGGGGCAAGGCCATCGCCCTCCATACCATAAAGTTCCATGGAGGGCGGTGGAACCGCGCACAAAAAAGAAACGGCGGCCTTCTGGCCGCAAAAATAAAGAAAATGGGCGGCCTTCTGGCCGCCCAAGGGGGTCGCTACCGATTACGCTGATTTAGGAACGCTGACGCAGATTACGAATGGGCTTGGCTTCTTCCTGTGATTCCAGGGCGACGGCGCCGACGGCAAAAGCCAAAGCAACGGCGAGCACGACGGTGAACAGCTGCATCCACATGGCGTAGCCTCCTCGTTGGCGCGCAGGCGCGCGGGGAAGTCTGCGCGTGAAAACGCCTCAGGGGAAAACTCGTTCCCAATGCTTTGACACTAATTTCGTGGCGGTAATTTTTGGTGCCTGGAACGCCTAAGAGTTTTGTGCAAATTGAGGCGGTTGGAACTCCGGGCGATTAGTTTACGCCGATGTGTGTGACAACGCGCTCGACATCGATCTGATTTTCGAGTTCCCGCAGTTCCGCATAAGCCTTTCGCAACCAGCGTTGCAATTCGATGTGGCCGTCGAGCGGAATGTTGCGCGCATTTGCCAATTGTTCGTCTGCAAATGAAAACGGCGGCTGCTCGGTATATTTACGCAAGGCCGGCGCCAGCACGGGAAACCGCAGCGGTTCGCGGTTGCCGAGCACCGGATAATTGTCGCGATGCTGCGGCGGGCCGAGCAGTTCATTGTAGGCCGGCGTCAGCGTGGCGAGCGGCATGCGGCTGCGCAAAAAACGATAGGCTTCGATCGAACTGCGGTCCGGCGTGGCAATAAACAGAATCGACGGCGCGATGCCGCGGCGGCGCGCCTCCTCTGCAAATCCGATGTGCGTTGCCAGCGCGAAGAATTCCTCGAACTGCTCGTGATCGAGATCGACGACCTTGGCGGCGTTGTCATCGGCGACCAGCCGGTCGAACAACGCCATCTGCCCTTTGATTTCCGAAATATCGGCGCGCACGGTGTGCTCGGGCGCAAACTGCGCCAGCGTTCCGGCACCTTCATCAAGATCGAACGCCGCGACCGCGCGGCCTTCGTGAATATGAAAATCCGTCACCAGCCGCGCCAGCAAGGTCTTGCCGACTCGCGGCCGTGGCGAAGCAACGATGGTGACTGAGTTGCGGAACGACATCGGTTGTCCGGACGCCACCGCCCCGCCGGCGCAGCGGGTGAAGATTCAACCGTCAGCTAGCCGGCTTGACGGACGTTGTTTTCAATTTTCGGCGAGACCAGATCGATCAATTTAACCCGGTCGAATTCGCCCCAGACATTGCCGAGCCAGTGGCGCACGTAGCCGCGAAGCACGAATGAATAATTGGCCGCTTCGTTCTTGGCGTTCTTGTTGGCGACGAACGAGACGTAAGGCACGCCGGCTACTTCGACCTGCTCGCACGCCATCTCGTTGAGCTTGGGGATGGTGATCTCTTCGGCGCGGTTGATCTTCTTGAAATAGGAATCGTAGGTGCCCGGATCCCATTCGAAGAACGACGTGTCGTTGATGTGGTTCTTGACCAGGAAGTAGCTGGCGTCGCCGACGAAGCGCGAGGTTTCCTCGATCTCCTGCAGCGAGGCAATCGACGGCCCGAGGATATGAAACACCGCGAAGGTGATTTGGCCCTTCTTGGCGGATTCGATGAAACCGATATCGTTCAAGGCTTGCAGCGTCGACGACAGCAGGCCGGCGCGGATGTCGATGATCGTCACCTTCGCCTCGGCACTGCCGAGCGTGTCGAAGATCTTCATCTGGTCCGGCACCGCGGTCACGTCGACGACTTCGGTGATGGCGGGATGAAAGCGCTTCAGCGTGCCGCGCGGCGATTCCGTATCAAAAGCCCGCGTCGGCGTCTGATGCGCGCCGAAATAGTCGAGCAGCGTTCGCGCGACCGTGGTCTTGCCCACGCCGCCTTTATCCGCACCGACGAGAATGACTGCTGGTCTGGCCATGGAACCGCTCTACCAAAACTGCATGAGAATTCCGTGTTGTGACGGCTTCATGGCACCTTACACCGCCGATGTCAAAAAAGATGACCGGATGTTCCCCAGGGCCACGATATCCCCAGCCGCCAGCGAGGATGGCACTTAAAAAATGCAGCGGTAACGCAACACTAGTGGATGGCGAGGTTCTGGTGCCGGCGGAGGGATTTGAACCCCCGACCTCCCGCTTACGAAGCGGATGCTCTACCGCTGAGCTACGCCGGCTGGAACTGGGCCACCTGATATCGGCGCCCGCCATCCTTGGCAAGAACGCTGGCAAGCAATCGGACGCAACCTAACGAAACAACTGCTGCAGCCGCTGCCAGGCGCCCTTAGGCGGCGTGGTGGTTTCCGGCACCGGATCGCGATCCAGACCCGATTCAAGGTTGCCCGAATCAAGGCCCGGATCGTCGGGAGCATGAACCAGCGGGATAATGGCCTCAACCGGCTTGGGTTTCGGCGCTTTTGCCGATTTCCGCAGCGGCGGTTCGGGAATTGGCTCCGGAACAGGGTCGGCCGCGAGCTCAGGCGCCGCCGGTTCCACCGGCGCGGCCGCCGACGCATTAGTGAACTCGATCACCGGCCGGTCGAAGCCGAGCTCGGCCAGCGGCATTTTCCACTGGTAGCCGTCGAGCCGCCCGTTGGGCGACACCGGCAGCCAGCGATCCGACACCACGCCGTCCGCGGTCCAGACCGGGTCGCTGGACGCCCGCATCGCCCGGGAGAGCCATTCGCGCACCCGGCCCTGGTCGCCGTGTTCGGCGTCCTCGATCTGCGCCATCAAAGTCGCAACCCGCTGCGTCGGCGCCGATACGTAAGGCGCCAGCGCCGTGCGGGCGACACCGAACTCCTGCGCGTCGAGCGCCGCGCGCGACACCGCGAGCGCCGCTTCGAGCTGCCCCGGCGTTTTTTCCGCCAGCGTCTGCATGCGCGTCAGCCGAACCCGCGCCGTGTCACCGAACTTCACGTTGGCGTAGGTCTCGGCGAGATCGGGATGCGGGTTGAGCTTCCACGCGGTAGTGAGAATTTTTCCGGCCTTGCGGGCTTCGCCGTTTTCCGCGAGCCGGCGGCCGGCCAAAGCCGCGGCCGGCACCAGATCGGGCGCGAGCTTGACGGCTTCGAGCACCGCGGCGCGCGACGCATCGCGATCGATCTCTTCCAGCGCCAGAGCGCGCGCGGTCAGCAGCACCGCACGCTTGCGGCGGTAGTCGGTCTTTTCGAGGCCGCTCTTCATCTGATCGAGCGCAACAAGCGCGCCGGCCCAATCGGTCGCTGCGCAATGATCGTCGAGCACCGCCTGCCCGGCCCATGTCAGCGACGGCTGAATCTTGACCGCCTCCTGCGCCACCAGCCGCGCAGCATGCATATCGTTGCGGCGCTGCGCTTCGATATAAAGTCCGCGCAGGCCCAGCAGCTTGGTATCGGCACGCGTGCTCATGGCGCGGAAAGCCTGTTCGGCGGTGCCGCGGTCGCCGGCCATCTGCGCCGATTGGGCCGCCAGCAGCAAAGCGAGCGGTTCGCCCGGCGACAGCCGCGCCGCCTCGTCCGCGGATTTGCGCGCGACGCGCATGTCGCCGGCGCCGATCGCGATCAGGCCGCGCGAGATCGCCAGATAGCCTTTCATGGCGCGGCGATGCCGGAAGAACAGCGACACTTGTTCGGGCGAACGCAGGATGCCGCGAATGATCGCCCAGACGAACATCACAACAAGGATCAGCGCCGCGACGGCGAGCGCCGCGACCATCAGGGACGTTTCCGTGCGGTAGCCCATCCACGTGATGACGACGTCGCCCGGCCGGTCGGCAAACCAGACGAAGCCTACGGCGACCGCCGCGACCGCAACCAGAAAAAGAACGACGCGGATCATCGCGGCCTCACTTTGCGCCGAGCGAACGGGCTGTATCGGCCGCCAGCGTGCGCACAGCGGTGAGCGCGGCCTGACGCGCATTGGCCTTGGCGATCCAGGCTTGCGCCGGCGCTCGCGTCGCCTCGGGCAGCTTGCCGAGCTCGGCGAGCGCGACGCCGATATCGGCATTGACCGCAGCGCTTTCGACGCGCGCCAGCACCGCGGCACTGTCGTCGCCGCTCGGCGCGCCGACCGGGCGAACGCGCACCAGATTGCTGGCATTGGCCTGAAGTTTTTCGAGGAAGCCGCCGCTGGGGGCTGATCCATCGGTTGTCTTCATCATGCCGGGCAACAGCGCGCGCAATTCCTGCACCAGCGCCGCAGCGGCCGGCACGCCGCTCATGGCGAAAGATTCGAGCGCAGACAAAAGATTGGCGTCAGCGCCGAGCGATTTTGTCTGCGCCAGCGCCGGCGCGAACGGCGCACCGCTTGTCACCGCGTCGCGCAACGCCGCAGCGCTGAGTGCCAGCCGCGCGGCGGCATCGGATGCGCCGGTCTTGGCGATGTCATCGCGCGCCGATTTCGTCGATTGCTCGAGCGCGGCGATGCGCTTCTGCAAGGCGTCCATGTCGGCCGACGACAATCCTGCCGTCGCGGTGGTTGCGATCTGCACGCTGCTGCGCAATTCCGTGACGGCCTTTTCGGCTGCTTCGGCGCGCTCGCGCGCTTGCGTCGCGTTAGTTGCGACGTCGTCGCTGCGCTTGTTGAGCGCGGTCAGTGCCAGCCCAAGCGATTTCATGGCATTGTCGGCGGCGGTCACGCGTTCGGCCAAAGCCGGATCTGCGCCGGAGTTGCCAGCCGGAAGCTTGGCGATCGTTTCCTGCATCGCGGTAACGCGAGCATTCAGCGCGTCGAGCACTTTCGCGTCTACCGCTGCGGCTGGACGGTTTTGCAGTGCCTGCATTTCCATTTCGAGCGCAGCGACACGCGCGCGCGTCGCGGTCAATCCGGCGAAACGAATCGGCAGCAGCCCGGTGAGCCAGAGGCCGAAAAACAGGACGGCCACGACCGCGGCACCGGCAAGTCCCGCACCGAAGGCCGGCGATTTGATGTAACCGAGCAACCCGCTCGCGGCGTCGTTTGACGCGGCTGCGGACGATGCGGCAGCGGGCGGAACATCGCCCGGCGGCGGTGCGTGACCGGCGGAGGTTTCCGTAGCGGCCGGTTCCAGCTGAGGCGTCGCGGGCGCGGTATTCTGTATCGGTTCTTGTAGAGGCTCTTGCACCGGCTCGCTCGCCAGCGGCGGCACTTCGGTCGCCGTGAGATCGATGGTCGGCACCGCGCGCTTGGTGCGGCGGCCGGCGCCTGGCGTTGTGCGCTTCTCAGTCATGCGCAAATCCTTAGTCGAATCGGCCCGCCCTGCGGCAGGGAATAACGCAAATGGCGCGACCAAGCGAATCTATCAAGCAAGCAATGACGCAAGCAGGTCGATTATCGACGCCTCATCCGGCCTTTTTGCGACGGCGACGCGGCTCGCACCCGCGGCCGCAAGCGGCTCGGCGATCTGCGCCGACAGGCAATAATGCGCCACCGCCAGCGCCGGTCCGGCAATCTGAGCGCTGGCTGCTCCCGCCAGGTAGCTTTCCGCGCTGCGCCGGGAGAAATGCAGCACCGCGTCAACCTCACCTGCCTTGAGCGCCTTGGTCAGCGCAGCCGTAAAAGGCGCAGGCGCGGCGCGGTAGATAATAGCCATCTCGGCGGCAATGCCGCGCACCGTCAGATCGCCGATGAGATCGCCGGAGCGATCCTCGCCGGCGAGATAGAGCAACGGGCCCTTCTCGTCGGCGCGGTGCTCAACGATGGTGCGCAGCAGATCGCGGACGTCGCCACCCGCGGTGACGATATCGGTGAAGCCAATCTCACGCGCAGCGTCGGCCGTTCGTTTCCCCACTGCATAGAGTGGCAAGCTGATAAGACCGTCGCGTTGGGCGAGCGCGGCAAGCGCCATGGCCGCGTGAGCACTGGTGATGACGACGCCGCCCCAATTGGTGCGCAGTTTGGCGTCGACCGGCTCGACGCGCAGCAGCGGCACAATCAAAACGTCATGGCCCTTCGCGCGCAGCGCCACCGCGGTGCGTTCGCTGTCTTCCTGCGGTCGGGTCAGGACAACACGCATCGATCAGGCCAACAGACCGGCGGGCGCGGTGCGTTTCACAAACTCGCCCGCTTCGGTGCCGATTTTGACCGCATCGGTGCGCGCGCCGCGCAATTCATGCGCAACGGAAGGATTGCCGTCCGGGTGCGCGAGCAGGCCGCGCAGGTGAATCGTATCGCCGGAAATTTCCGCATAACCGCCGATCGGCGTTTTGCAGGAGCCGTCCAGCACGCCGAGAAACGCGCGTTCGCAGGCCAGCGTCGTCGAAGTGTCGGCGTGATCGATACGCTTGAGCAACTCGCGCGTCCGCAGATCGCTTTCTCGCGTCTCGATGGCGATGGCACCCTGCCCCGCCGCCGGCAGGAATTCATGAACCGGCATTATGCGTGTCGCGTGAGCCTCAAGCCCGAGCCGCTTCATGCCGGCCAGCGCCAGGATCGTCGCATCCATCTCGCCGGAGTCGAGCTTGGCGAGACGCGTCGCGACATTGCCGCGCAACGGCACGATGCGCAGGTCGGGCCGGATCCGTTTGGCGATGGCCTGACGGCGTGGCGACGTAGTGCCGAGCGTCGCGCCCTGCGGCAGGTCTGCAAAGGATGCCGCCTTACGGCTGATGAAAACATCGCGCGGGTCTTCGCGCTCCAGGCAGGCCGCCAGCATCAGGCCGGGTTGGGAAATCGTCGGCACGTCCTTGGCCGAATGCACGGCGAGGTCGATGCGGCCGTCGAGCAGCGCCTCTTCTATCTCTTTCGTGAACAGGCCCTTGCCGCCGGCATCCGCCAGCGGCCGGTCCTGGATCGCATCGCCGGTGGTGCGGATGATGACGAGCTCGATCGTCTCCTCGGCAACCCCCAGTACGGCGGCCAGCCGCGCCCGCACCGTCCGCGCCTGAACCAAAGCGAGCGGGCTGCCGCGTGTGCCGATACGCAAAGGGGCGGTGGATTGCGCCATAGGACCTCTCGATGCTAGGGCACCTTTTACCCCATGATCCTGTAATTGGGAGGGTCGGAGGCAGAAATGATCGTCCTCGGCATCGAAACAACTTGCGACGAAACCGCAGCGGCGGTGGTCGAGCGTTTCGAGGACGGCCGCGGCAAGATCCTGTCCAACATCATCCTCAGCCAGGTCTCCGAACACGCGGCGTTTGGCGGCGTGGTGCCGGAAATCGCCGCCCGCGCCCATGTCGAGGCGCTCGATGCCATCATCAAACGGGCCATGGCCGAAGCCGGGCGCAGCATTGACGACCTCGACGGGATTGCGGCCGCCGCCGGTCCCGGCCTGATCGGCGGTGTCATTGTCGGGCTGACCACGGCCAAGGCCATCGCGATGGTCAAGCACAAGCCGCTGATCGCGATCAATCATCTGGAAGCCCACGCGCTCACCGCGCGGCTGACCGACGCCACGCCATTCCCCTATTGCCTGTTCCTTGCCTCGGGCGGCCATACGCAGGTCGTCGCCGTGCTCGGCATCGGCAATTACATCCGGCTCGGCACGACGATGGACGACGCCATCGGCGAAGCCTTCGACAAGACCGCGAAGCTCCTGGGTCTCGGCTATCCCGGCGGCCCGCATGTCGAGAAGGAAGCTGCGCGTGGCAACGCCACACGTTTCGCCTTGCCGCGGCCGATGCAGGGCCGCAAGGATGCCGACTTCTCTCTGTCCGGTTTGAAAACCGCGCTGCGGCTGGAAGCGGAAAAAATCGCGCCGCTGTCGGATCAGGACGTCGCGGACCTGTGCGCGTCGTTCCAGCAGGCCGTCGTCGACGTCGTGCTCGATCGGTTGCGCGCGGGCCTGCGCATGTTCCGCGCCAGATACGGCGCGCCAAGCGCACTGGTCGCGGCCGGCGGCGTTGCCGCCAATCAGGCGATCCGCAAGGTGCTGCATCGCCTCGCCTTCGAAGTCGGCAGCGTACTTGTTGCTCCTCCCTTAGAGCTGTGCACCGACAACGGCGCGATGATCGCCTGGGCCGGCGCCGAGCGACTCGCGCTCGGACTGGTCGATACGCTCGAAGTCGCGCCGCGCGCGCGCTGGCCGCTCGACGAAATCGCGGCAGCAAAGGGCCGGCTGATGACAAAGACGTCGGCGTACAAATGACCATCTCGCGCATCAGTGTGCTTGGCGGCGGCGCCTGGGGAACGGCGCTGGCGCAGACCTGCGCGCGCGCCGGACGCGACGTGACGCTGTGGGAATTCGACGCCGGCAATGCCGAGCATCTCGCCAGCCAGCGCGAAAGCCGCTTTCTGCCGGGCGTGAAGCTGGAGACCTCCATCAAGGTGACGCGCGCGCTGGCCGACGCCGCGCGGGCCGAAGCGATCCTGCTTGTCGTGCCGGCGCAGGCGATGCGGTCGGTCATCACCTCGCTGTCGCAGACGATTGCCGCCAATACGCCGGTGATTACCTGCGCCAAAGGCATCGAACACGGCACACATCGATTCATGACCGAGATCATCGCCGAGTGCGCGCCCAATGCGGTGCCCGCGATTCTGTCAGGCCCGAGCTTCGCCGCCGACGTGGCGCGCGGATTGCCAACCGCGGTGACGATTGCCGCGGCGGACGCCACCACAGCCGAAGCTTTGGCGCAGGCGATGAACTCCGGCACGTTCCGCCCCTATCACTCGACCGATATCCGCGGCGTCGAAGTCGGCGGCGCGGTCAAGAACGTGCTGGCGATCGCGTCGGGTATCGTCACCGGGCGCGGCCTTGGCGCCAGTGCATCCGCCGCGCTGACGACACGCGGCTTTGCCGAGCTGGTGCGCTTCGGCAAGGCGGTCGGCGCGCGCGCCGAGACCATGACAGGACTGTCCGGCCTCGGTGATCTGATCCTGACCTGCTCCAGCCCGCAGTCGCGGAATTTCTCGTTCGGCGTCGCGCTCGGCAAAGGCGTCAAACCCGACGGCAAGCTCGCCGAAGGCGCCTTCACCGCGCCGGTGCTGCTGGAAATGGCACGGGCGAAGAATATCGAGATGCCGATCTGCACCGCGATTGCCGCCGTGCTGGCGGAGAAACTGAGCGTCGATCAGGCAATCGAATCGCTGCTGACGCGCCCGATCAAGTCGGAAGGTTGAAATGGCTCACTGGCTTCTGAAATCCGAACCCGATGCCTATGCGTGGAGTGAGCTGGTCAAGGCCGGCCCCAAGGGCACCGCGTGGACCGGCATTCGCAACCACACCGCCAAGCTCAACATGATGAAGATGCAGAAGGGCGATCGCGGCTTTTTCTATCACTCCAATGTCGGCAAAGAGATCGTCGGCATCGTCGAGGTCATCAAGACCGCCTATCCCGATCCAACCGCTGGTGCCGGCGAGCCCTGGGTCTGCGTCGACATCAAGGCGGTCGAGCCGGTACCGAAGCCGGTGACGCTGGCCACCATCAAGGCCGAGCCGAAGCTCGCCGAGATACAGCTCCTCAAGCAATCGCGGCTGTCGCTGCCGTCGATCACCGATGCGGAGTGGAAATTCGTGTGTAAGATGGGCGGCGTGAAATAAGGGGGCGTCGATGGGACACCACATCAACTACTTGAGCGTTTTTTCCGCCGCGATCGCGGCGTGGATTTTCGGCGCGATCTTTTACACGACGCTCGGCAAAATCTGGATGAGGGCGCAGGGCAAGACCGAGGAATCCTGCAAGGCCGAGTTCGCCGCCAAGTCGGGCATCGCCAAGTTCGCGCCCTTTGTACTCTCCTTCGTCGGCGCGCTGATCATGGGCGTGACGCTGTACGGCATCTTGACCCACAGCGGGCTGTGGAGCCTGCGGGCCGGCGCCATCAGCGGCGCGTTCTGCTGGTTCGGCTTCGTGCTGACCACGGTGGTGATCAACAATGCCTATCAGGGCCGCAAGCTTATGCTGTCCGTGATCGACGCCGCCCACTGGCTGGGCTCCCTGATCATCATCGGCGGCATCGTCGGGTGGTGGGGCCCATAGGCCCTAAACCACCGTCCGCATTGATATTTCTCAATTAGCCCCCCGACCAAAGTGTGACGCCGCAGCCTTGTGGCGCGCGTCGCCGCTGACGCATAATACGCCCAACAACGAGGCAATAAGCGCTCGCGTCGGTTCGCGCGGGCCGGGGGAGGAGTTTTTAAGATGACCGACAAGATCTACGACGTTACGGCCGACTGGAAGAAGCACGCGTTCATCGATGACGCGAAGTACCAGGCCATGTACGCGGCGTCGGTCGCCGACCCCGATAAATTCTGGGGCGAGCAGGCCAAGCGCATCACCTGGTCGAAGCCCTTCACCAAGGTGAAGAACACCTCCT
>CAISIV010000097.1 GCA_903885555.1 uncultured Hyphomicrobiales bacterium | reverse complement strand
GGCTGGGCGCCGGCGAGCCGGACTTCGACACGCCCGACAACATCAAGGAAGCGGCGATCCGCGCCATCCGCGAAGGCCGCGCCTCGAAATATACGAACGTCGACGGCATTGCCGAACTTAAGGACGCCGTGGCCAAGAAGTTCAAGCGCGAGAACGGCCTCGACTACAAGGCGTCGCAGATCACGGTCGGCACCGGCGGCAAGCAGGTGCTCTACAACGCTTTCATGGCGACGCTGAACCCCGGCGACGAGGTCATCATCCCGGCGCCGTACTGGGTCAGTTATCCCGATATGGTCTATCTCGCCGGCGGCACGCCGGTGGAGGTGGTGTGTTCGATGGAGAGCGGCTTCAAGCTCACCGCCGCGCAGCTGGAAGCGGCGATCACGCCGAAGACCAAGTGGCTGCTGTTGAACTCGCCGTCGAACCCGACCGGCGCGGCCTATACGCGCGCCGAATTGAAGGCGCTCACCGACGTGTTGCTCAAGCATCCGCACGTCTACTGCATGACCGACGACATGTACGAGCACCTGACCTATGACGACTTCACGTTCACGACGCCGGCACAGGTCGAGCCGGCGCTGTATCCGCGCACGCTCACCATCAACGGCACGTCGAAGGCCTATTGCATGACCGGCTGGCGCATCGGTTACGCCGGCGGACCGGAGCCGTTGATCAAGGCGATGGCGATGATCCAGTCGCAGTCGACCTCGAACCCGGCGGCGGTGTCGCAATGGGCGGCGGTCGAGGCGCTCAACGGCCCGCAGGACTTCATCCCGAAGCACAACAAGGTGTTCAAGGAACGCCGCGACCTCTGCGTCTCGATGCTCAACCAGGCCAACGGCATGAAGTGCCCGAAGCCGGAAGGCGCGTTCTATGTCTATCCGTCGGTAGCCGGCTGTATCGGCAAGACTGCGTCGACCGGCAAGAAGCTCGTGACCGACGAGGACTTCGTCACCGAGCTGCTGGAGGCCGAAGGCGTCGCGGTGGTGCAGGGCACGGCCTTTGGCCTGGGCCCGGCGTTCCGCATTTCCTACGCCACCAAAACCGAGGATCTGGAAGAGGCCTGCCGGCGCATCCAGCGGTTCTGCGGGAATTTGAAATAAAGCGAGGGCGGGGACGAATCGCCCCCGGCTTCGCTAATCTGGCGGTATGATTCGCCGCCTGTACGCGATCCTTCCGCTGATTGCCGTTTTGCTGACGCCTGCCTTTACGCCGGTTCTGGCGCAGGAGCGGGTCGTCGTTGGTACGCAACGGCTGGCGACGAGCGGCGCGTTGTTCCTGGCGGCAACGAACGGCTACTTCAAGGCCGAAGGCCTCGACGTCGAAATGATGGCCTACACCACGCCGCAACTGGTTGTGGAAGGTTTGGCTGGCGGCGCCACCGATTTCGCCGTGGCTGCGTTCACCGGGGCAGCCTTCAATCTTGCTGGCAAGGGCGCGATAAAGGCGATTGCCGCGCAGGTGCGCGAGAAGCGCGACTACGAGGGCCACGAACTCATCGCGTCCAACGCTGCCTATGCCAAAGGCCTGCAGAAGCCCGGCGACCTCGCCGACAAGTCGTTCGCCATCGGCGAACTGGGTTCGCCGTATCACTACCAGCTGGGTCAGACCGCGCGCATCAAGCGCTTCGATCTCGGCAGTGTTCTCTTAAAGCCCGGCGCGTCGCTGGACGTCATGGCGCGTCAGGTCGCCACCGGCGAAGCCGACGCGACAATTTTGCCGCCGCAATATGCCCGCGAGCTGTTGACCGCGGGTCAGGCCAAGCTCGTGTCCTGGTTTTCTGAAATCGACGAGCCGCAACTCGGCGCGCTGTTTGCGTCGGCCAAGACCATCGGCAAGCGCGACACGGTCGATAAATTCCTCCGCGCCTATCGCAAGGGCGCCGCCGACTATACCGCTGCGCTGATGCGCAACGACAAATACAGCAAGCGCATTCTCGATGCGAAGTCGAAGGACGCCGCCGCGGCGATCGCGCGCTACGTCTATCCGAACCAGGCGAGCGGCATCGCCACCGTGGAGGCTACTGTTTATTACATGGATCCGCAGGCGCGGCTCGATGCGGCCGACGTCGAGCGTCAGGTCGAGTGGTATAAATCGCAAAGCCTGATCGACAGCAGCGTGGTGCCGCGCAATGTCATGGATTTAAGTTTTAAATAATTTTGCACTGCGGTGTATGGGCCCCGAAAACGTCCTTGCCAGTTTTAGAATTCGGGCAGACGATAGACCTACGGGCCGGTTCACGAGGTCCATCTCCCGGCCTGCAAGGGAGGTTGCCGATGAACGAAAAACGTGGCGCTGTTCCCAACTCTATAAAACCGAGGGGTTCGCGGTGCATTGCACTGGTGGGCCCCTTCCAAAGCGGTAAAACAACACTTCTCGAAGCCATCCTCGCCCGAACCGGCGCCATCGCGCGCCCAAGCTCGGTGGACAGCGGCACCTCGGTCGGGGACGCCAGCAAGGAAGCCCGCCACCACAAGATGAGTGTCGAGGCGACCTTCGCCACCACCACCTTCATGGGCGACAGCTATACCTTCGTCGATTGTCCCGGCTCGATCGAATTCATCCACGATATGCGCAGCGTTTTGCCGGCGGTCGACGCCGCGGTCGTGGTCTGCGAAGCCGACGAGAAGAAGGTGCCGCAGCTTCAGCTGATCCTGCGTGAGCTCGAAGACCAGAACATTCCGCACTTCCTGTTTCTCAACAAGATCGACAAGGCCGACCGCCGCATCCGCGAGACGCTCAAGCTGTTGCAGCCGGCCTCGCGCGTGCCGCTGTTGCTGCGCCAGATTCCGATCTGGAAGAACGAGATCGTCGCCGGCTTTGTCGATCTCGCGCTGGAACGCGCCTTTGTCTACAAGGAGCACGCTGCGTCCGAAATTATCGCGCTCGATGGCGAGGACCGCAGCCGTGAGAAGGAAGCGCGCTTCTCCATGCTGGAGACGCTGGCCGATCACGACGACGAATTGATGGAGCAACTGCTCGAGGACATCGAGCCGCCGCGCGACAAGATCTTCGACGATCTCGCCAAGGAATTGCGCGAGCGCATTGTGTGTCCGGTGCTGCTCGGCGCGGCGATCCGCTCCAACGGCGTGCTGCGGTTGCTGAAGGCGTTGCGGCATGAGGCGCCCGGCGTCGCGGAAACCGCGGCGCGTCTCGGCATCAAGAACGGCTATGACGCGGTGGCGCTGGTGCTGAAAACATTTCACACCGCCCACGGCGGCAAGATGTCGATGGTTCGGCTGCTCAGTGGCGAGGCCGGCGACGGCGCCTCGTTCCAGTCACCGACCTCCGAGGTCGGCCGCACCTCCGGCGTTTTCACCGCGATGGGTCCGAATTTCACCAAGCGCGGGCAGGCTTTGGCCGGCGACACCGTCGCTTTGGGCAAACTCGATTCGGCCAAGACCGGCGACACGCTGTCGTCCGGCCGGCAGGCGCGCGGCGCGATGGTCAAAGTGACGCCTTATCCGCCGGTGCTGGCCATCGCGGTGCAGGCCCGGGAGCGCAAGGACGACGTCAAGCTCGGTACTGCTTTCATGAAGATGGTCGAAGAAGATCCTTCGCTGCGCATCGAGCACAACGCGGAAAGCCACGAGGTGGTGATCCGCGGCCAGGGCGAGATGCACCTGCGCGTCGTCACGGAGCGGCTCGCCGACCGTTACGGTGTGCCGGTGACGTCGCGGCCACCGTCGGTCGGCTACCGCGAGACCATCCGCAAGCCGGTCACGCTGCGCGGCCGGCACAAGAAGCAGTCCGGCGGCCACGGCGCATTCGGCGATGTGGTGCTGGAGATCAAGCCGCTGCCGCGCTCGGCCGGTTTCAAGTTCGAGGACAAGATCACCGGCGGCGTGGTGCCACGCAACTACATCCCGGCGGTGGAGGAGGGCGTCGTCGACGCGCTCAAGCACGGTCCGCTCGGTTTTCCGGTGGTGGATGTCACAGTGGCGCTGACCGACGGCTCCTATCACACGGTGGATTCCTCCGACATGGCGTTCCGCATTGCCGGGCGCATGGCGATGGTCGAAGGCCTGCCGCAGTGCCAGCCGGTGCTGCTCGAGCCGATCTATCTGGTGGAGATCGTCTGTCCGAGCGACGCCACCGCCAAGATCAACGCGATTCTGTCCGGACGGCGTGGCCATATCCTCGGCTTCGATACCCGCGAGGGCTGGGACGGCTGGGACACCGTGCGGGCGCAGATGGCGGAAGCCGAAATCGGCGATCTCATCATCGAGGTGCGCTCGGCCACGGCCGGCGTCGGCTCCTTTACCTTCATCTTCGACCATTTGGCGGAACTGACCGGCCGCACCGCCGACCAGATCGTCGCGGCAAGGAAGAACGGCGCCGCGGCTGCGTAGCGGGCCTCCCGTATCCGTGACTTGCCTGTGAGCGGGCCTATCCGTACCCATAGGCAATCGAATCCGGAGGTCTGCCGATGAATATTATAAGCCGCCGTGGCTGGGAAATCCCGGAGCGGGATGTCACTCCGGAATCCTTGTTCTTCAACCGCCGCAGTTTCCTGGCTGGATCGGCGAGCGCGCTGGCTCTGGCGCCGGTCGTGGCCTCGGCGCAGCGCGTGACCGATACGCCGCCCGACCCGAGCGCCGACCTGTATCCCGCCAAGCGCAACGAGACTTTTGTGCTCGACCGGCCCATCACCGACGAGAAGATCAACGGCGCCTACAATAATTTCTACGAATTCGGGTCGCAGAAGACCATCGCGTCGTCCGCGCAGGCGCTTAAAGTTCGGCCGTGGACGGTCAAGATAGATGGGCTGGTCGAAAAGCCGATCGAGATCGGCATCGACGAGTTGATGCGCAAGATGACGCTGGAGGAACGCGCCTATCGTCATCGCTGCGTCGAAGCCTGGAGCATGGCGATCGCCTGGACCGGCTTCCCGGTGCGCAAGCTGGTCGATTTCGCCAAGCCGCTCGGTTCGGCGAAATACCTGCGCATGGAAACCTTCATGGATCCGAAGGTGGCCTTTGGCCAGAAGCAGGCCTGGTATCCCTGGCCCTATATCGAGGGGCTGAGCATGGCGGAGGCGACCAACGATCTCGCTTTCCTCGCCACCGGCGCCTACGGACACCCGATGGCCAAGCAGCACGGCGCGCCGCTGCGGCTGGCGGTGCCGTGGAAGTACGGCTTCAAGTCGATCAAGTCGATCGTGCGGTTTTCTTTTGTCGAGCAGCGGCCCAAAGGCATGTGGGAATCCCTGCAGGCCTCGGAATACGGCTTCTGGGCCAACGTCAATCCGGAGGTTCCGCATCCGCGCTGGAGTCAGGCAAGCGAGGAGATCATCGGCACCGGCGAGCGCAAGCCGACGCTGAAGTTCAACGGCTACGGCGATTTCGTCGCCGATATCTACAAAGGCATGGATAGCGAAAGGCTGTGGGCTTAGCGCTGTCGCACCGCATCGCACAATCGAATTGAGGAACGAAGCGGCGCGTCTTGTGTTAGCCTGTACCCGTCCGAGGCTCGTGGCATGACCAGAGCCGTGCCGGCTCTTTCGTCAGTGACCTCACGAGCCCCTGAGCAAAAGTTTCAGGAGGCTAGCATGGCCTATTCGCACGTCCTTCTCGGCGCCGAGACGAGCTCCACCCATGTCACTGTTCGTCATATCGGCGTGCGAGATCTCGGCAGCGCGTTGCGCGAAGGCTTCGCCGACTTCAACGCGACGCCGACGCACGCGATATTTCTGTGTCTGATTTATCCGATTATCGGCCTCGTCGCGGCACGCTTCGCCTTCGGCTATTCGGTATTGCCGCTGATTTATCCGCTGGCGACCGGTTTCGCGCTGGTCGGGCCTTTCGCAGCGCTCGGGCTCTATGAGCTAAGCCGGCGGCGCGAAGCTGGACTTGATGTGTCCGCAGCGCGAAGCTTCGACGTGCTGCAATCCTCGTCGATCGGCGCGATCACGGCGCTGGGTCTGCTGCTGCTGGTCGTGTTCGGCATCTGGCTTGCGGTCGCTAACGCCATTTACGTCGCGACGTTTGGCTACGCCGAGCCGGCTTCGCTCACGCAGTTTGCCCAGGACGTGCTGACGACACAGAAAGGCTGGGCGCTGATCGCTCTCGGCAATGGCGTCGGGCTGCTGTTCGCGGCGCTGGTGCTGACGATCGGCGCGGTGTCGTTCCCACTGCTGGTCGATCGCGATGTCGGCGCCGCAGTGGCGCTGATGACCTCGATCCAGGTGGTGCTGAAAAACCCGGTGACGATGGCGGTCTGGGGTCTGATCGTGGCGGCGCTGCTGTTTATCGGCTCGCTGCCGTTCTTCCTCGGCCTGACGGTTGTCGTGCCGGTGCTCGGCCACGCGACCTGGCATCTCTATCGCAAGGCGGTCGATGCGGAGATCAGCGCGCGGCCGAAAATGCGACCGGAGCCGACGGCGAAACGTTATGCCGCCGATTTTCCGGCCAATCTGTTCCCCTGGATCAAATAGTGGGACAGGCCATGCCGGTTACGCGGCGCTCTGAAGCTGGCGCTTCGGCTGCCGCGGCTGCTCTGCCGCGGTTTCGTCGATGCGGTTGCTGTCCAGTTTGAAGACCATGAAAGCCTGCATCAGGCGCGTTGCCTGCCGGTCGAGGCCGTCGGTGGCCGCGGCGGCTTGCTGAACCAGCGCAGCGTTCTGCTGTGTAACGTCGTCCATCTGCATGACCGCATCGTTGACCTGGCTGATGCCGGAGCTCTGTTCGGCCGACGCCGACGAGATCTCCCCCATGATGCCGGTGACGCGGGTCACCGACTCGATGATTTCCTGCATGGTCCGGCCGGCGTCGTTGGCCAGCACGGTCCCCGCCTGAACCTTCTCGACCGAGTTGGCGATCAGCTCCCTGATCTGCGTCGCAGCGGCCGCGGAGCGTTGCGCCAGATCGCGGACTTCCGTGGCGACCACGGCGAAGCCGCGTCCGGCTTCGCCGGCCCGTGCCGCTTCGACCGCGGCATTGAGCGCCAAAAGGTTGGTCTGCGACGCAATGCCATTGATGATGCCGACGATGTCGGAAATCTTTTGTGAGGATTCCGAGATGGCGGCGATGGTGTCCACCACCTTGCCCATGATTGCGCCGCCTTTTTCGGCCGTGGTCTTGGCGGTCAGCGCCGCGCTATTACCTTCATTGCCGTGCTCGGCGTTCTTTTGAACGGTGGACGCCAATTCCTCCATGCTCGCGGCGGTCTGTTCGAGCGCGGCCGCCTGTGAATCGGTGCGGCCGGACAGGTCGCTATTGCCGGTGGCAATTTCTCTGGTCGTCGACTGCATGCGGCCGAAGTTGTTGCGAACGTCGCCGATGATGCTGCGCAGATTCACTGTGGTTTGACGCAGGGCGCGGAGCAGCTGGGCGATTTCATCGGTGCGTGTGATCTCGACGCTGTTGGCAAGATCGCAACCGGCCAGCGATTGTGACGCCCTGAGTGCATGCTTCAAGGGCGTGACGATCATTGCGATCAGGAACCACCAGAGCATCGCGATGGCGCCCATGCCGGCGGCGCCGAACGCGGCGAACCACAGATTGAGGCCGGAGGCGGCAAGCACGTTCGAGCTCCAGGCCGCCCAGGTCAGGGCGCCCGTGACGGCAAGCAAAAATGATTGTGTCAATCCGATGCGCACCGCGAGCGGGATCGACATGACGGTCTCGAGCCAGCTGCCGCCGACGCGGCCCTGGCGCAGCACCAGGCGGTATCCATTCGCCGTCTTCTTGTACAATTCGCTGGCGGCTGCGACCTGTTGGCGAGTCGGCTTGGTGCGGACCGACATGTAGCCGACCGGCTTGCCGTCCTCGATCACCGGGGTGACGTTGGCGAGCACCCAGTAATATTCGCCGTTCTTGCGCCGGTTCTTGACCATGCCGGTCCATGGCATGCCGGACTTGATGGTCTTCCAGAGATCGCCGAAAGCGACAGCGGGCATGTCGGGATGACGCAGAATATTCTGCGGCGCGCCGATCAGCTCCTGCTCCGTGAAGCCGCTGACTTCGATGAAATATTGATTGGCGTAAGTAATGTTGCCGCGAAGATCGGTCGTTGAAACGATGGTCTCGTTGCTGTCGAGCAAGAATTCTTTGTCGATCACCGGCGAATTGACACGCATCGTAGAATTCCTTCGATCTGGCTGATGGCGATGCAGTAGTTCCAATCTAGGAATTCAATTTTGAGATGTGGTTAAGTCTTTGAAAAATGATGGCCAATCAGCTTGTTAAATCGCGTTATCGTTTTTTGAACACCATCTTACCCCGCGGCATATCAGTACCTATCTAGCAACAGCACTGTACCGCCGCCGGAGGATTTCGTGCGATTCATCCTTGTCTGTCTCGCCGCCGCGTTCGTCGTTCTTAATGTTTCGCCGTCGCGCGCAGCCGATGAACCGGATCTGATCTTCAAGCGATCGACCGTGTTCAAGTGGCTGACGCCCAACGACAAGCTCGCTACCTACGGTCTCGACGATCCGGAAGTCGACGGCGTTGCCTGTCACTTCACCGTGCCGGAGCGCGGCGGCGTGAAGGGCTGGATCGGCGTTGCCGAAGAGGTGTCCGACATCTCGCTGGCCTGCCGGCAGATCGGGCCGATCAAGTTCAAGGCGAAGTTCGAGCAGGGCGAGGATGTGTTCCGCAAGCGCCGCTCGCTATTCTTCAAGAAAATGCAGATCGTGCGCGGCTGCGACGTCAAGCGAAACGTGCTGGTCTATATGGTCTACAGCGACCGCATCATCGAGGGCTCGCCGAAGAACTCCACCTCGACGGTGCCTGTTCAGCCGTGGGGCGGGGAAACCGCGGTGCAGAAATGCGCCGATTGGGTCCAATAACGGCTTGTAGTATCTTGATCCCGGAAATTCAGCGACCACAGGAGACTGACATGTCCACCAACCAGCCTGACATCGAAGGCATGCAACGCGCGGTCGCCGGTGCCTTGCACCGGCACTGGAAGCTCTATCTGGGCGAGGGCATCGTATTGGTCGTGCTAGGGCTCATCGCCGTCACGGTTGCGCCACTCGCCACGCTGACGGTCACGATTCTGTTCGGCTGGCTGTTTCTGGTCAGCGGCGTTTTGGGCCTCGTCACGACGTTCTGGATGCGGCAGGCGCCGGGCTTCTGGTGGTCCCTGATCTCGGCCGCGCTCGGCGTTCTGGTCGGCGCGCTGCTGCTGGCGCAGCCGGCGCAGGGGGCCTTGACGCTGACCTACGTGCTGATCGCGTTCTTTGTGATCGAAGGCGTCGCCTCGATCATGTTCGCGCTGGATCACCGGCGCGAATTGTCCGGCCGCTGGGGCTTCATGCTGGTGAGCGGCATTGTCGATCTGGTGCTGGCAACCATGATCCTTGCCGGTCTGCCGAGCACGGCCGGCTGGGCCATCGGTCTGCTGGTCGGCATCAATCTCGTGTTCGGCGGCACCGCGCTGATCGGCATGGCGCTGCACGCGCGAAACGCGGCCTAGGGCATCGCTCGTCGCGACGCCGTTACTGCTGGGACTCGCCGGCTTCGGCTTCCGCCAGCGTCTGGCGCCAGTCTTTCTTCTTCATCACGAAGCTGATCGCCGACAGCGTCAGCAGGATGACGCAGATCGCGATCAGCGCCAGCGAGATCGGCCGGCTGAAGAAGATCAAATAATTGCCGTTCGACATGATGAGCGACTGCCGCAGGCTCTGCTCGAACAGCGGCGCGATGACGAGGCCGAGCACCAGCGGCGCCGGGTCGAACGAGAACTTGCGCAGCGCGTAGCCGAGCAGACCCATGATCAGCATGATCCAGACGTCGACGATCGAGTGGCTGACTTCGTAGACACCGACGATGCAGAACATGATGATCAGCGGATAGAGATAAGCGTAAGGGATCCGCAGCACGCTGACGAATAGGCCGACCAGCGGCAGGTTGAGCAGCAGCAGCATCAGGTTGCCGACATACATCGAGGCGACGAAACCCCAAAACACGTCCGGATGCTCGGTGACGAGCTGCGGGCCGGCATTGACGCCATGCACCATGAGTGCGCCGATAAGCACCGCGGTAATCGGACCGGTCGGGATGCCGAGCGCCAGCATTGGCACGAAGGCGCCGGTCGAGGCCGAGTTGTTCGCCGATTCCGGACCGGCGACGCCGGCCACCGCGCCGTTGCCGAACTCTTCGGGATGTTTCGATAACTTCTTTTCCAGTGCGTAAGACAGGAAGCTGGAGATGATGTGCGCGGAGCCGGGGATGATACCGATGATGAAGCCGAGCACGGTGCCGCGCGCGATCGGCCATGTGGCTTCGCGCCATTCCTGACGATTCGGCAGCAATTCCCGGAATTTCGGCGCGATGACTTCGCCGACGACCTTGTGACTCGGTGTCGACAGGATTTCACCGAGGCCGAACAGGCCGACTGCGACCGGCACGATGCCGATGCCGTCGCCGAGTTCCGGCAGATCGAAGGCATAGCGGAAGTGCCCGGTCATGTTGTCGATGCCGATCATGCCGAGCAGGATGCCGATGCAGGCCATCAGCAGCGTGCGTACCAGCGAGGTCGACGACATATAGGCGAGGAAGATGAGGCCGAGGATCAGCAGCGCGGTGTATTCCGGCGGGCCGAACTTGAGTGCGATGATGGCGAGCGGCGGCGCCACGATCGTCAGCATGATGACGCCGAAGGTGCCGGCGACCCAGGAGCCGACCGCGGCGATGCAGAGCGCGGCGCCGGCGCGGCCTTTGCGCGCCATGGCGTTGCCGTCGATACAGGTCATCACCGACGAGGCTTCGCCGGGAATTCGCATCAGGATCGAGGTGGTCGAGCCGCCATATTGCGAGCCGTAATAGATGCCGGCCAGCATGATCACCGCTTGTGTGGCGTTCAGCCCGAATGTCACCGGCAAGAGAATCGAAATACCCGACAGCGGTCCGATGCCCGGCAGCACGCCGACCAGCGTGCCGACCAGACAGCCGAGAAAGGCGTACCAGAGATTGTCCGGCTGAAATGCGACGGCAAATCCGTGCGCCAAGCTGAGGAGGGTCGATTCCACGGGCTACGATCCTAGAAGCTGAATTCAGGCAAAGGTGTTTTGAGGCCGTACACGAAGGATGCGTACGTCAACAGAACGATGCCGAGACTGTAGGCGGCGGCGCGTATTGGGTTCTGCCGTTCGATGATGAGCAGCAGCGCAATCATCATCGCGGACATCGTGACGATGAAGCCAAGCTGCGTGTAGAAAAAGATGGCAATGGCGCCGATTGATGTGACCAGAAGCGCGTGCATGCCGCCGCTCCAGTCGACTTCGGCGAGAAGCGGGCTTTCGCTGGCGCGCAGCACCAGCAGTCCACCGAACAGGACAGTCAGGCCGGCGACGATCTTGGGCAGAAAGCCGGCTCCCGGCATCGACAACTGTCCGGTCGGCAGATCGCCGCTCAGCGCGAAGATCCCCATGCCGAACAGAACAAATGCAGCTCCTGCGATATGATCAGCACGCAGCTTCATACGTTGGACTCATACTTCTGTGCGGCGCGCATAACGGGCGCGGCCATAATCCAAATTCCGGGCGACTTTAGTGGCGTTACCGCCCAGCACAAGCGTCATAAGCGTAAACAACGCAGCAAGGGCGAGCCCTTCTCGCGTGAGGCGCGAGAAGGGCTGTATTAGCTACTGCTTGCCGATGGAAATGACGGCCTCGTCGGAGCGCTTGCCGTCTTCGTCCCAGAATTTCTGGAATTCCGGTCCGTCGAGATAGGCCAGTTCCTGGCCGGCATTGGCGAGCACGGTCTTGAAGGCGTCGCTGTTGGCGGCCTGTTTGATGGCCGAGCGCAGCGTCGTCACGATCGGCGCCGGCGTGGCTTTCGGCGCGAAAATCCCGACCCACAGATAGTACTCGACGTCGAAGCCAAGCTCCTTGAGCGTCGGTACGTCGGGCACGAACTTCGAGCGTTCGGCACTGAAGGCGGCCAGCGCACGCAGCTTGCCTGACTTGATGTGCGAGAGGGTGGCCGACACCGATTGCGTCGTGACCTGCGCATTGTTGCCAAGGATCGCGGTGATGGCCGGGCCGCCGCCATTGGTCGGCAGGTGGCGCAGCTTCAGCGGGCCGGTCGCCTTTTCAAGATAGGCGAGCGGTAGATGCGTGGCGCCGTAGAGCCCGCCCGACGAGAACACCAGCGTGCTGTCCGGCTTCTTGGCGGCGTCGATGAATTCCTTGAGCGTCTTGTAAGGCAAATCGGCATTGACCAGCAGCAGCACCGGATCGGCGACGAGGCGGGCCAGCGTGACGAAGTCGGAGCGCTTGGTCTTCACCGGACGGCCAAACAGCTTGTCGACTTCTTCGTAACCCGAAATGCCGGTGTTGTGCGACAGCAGCGTATAGCCGTCGGGCTTGGCCGAAGCGACGACCTGAGCGCCGACCTGTCCGGCGGCGCCGGCCTTGGTCTCGACGACGACCGGCTGCTTGAGGATAGGCTCCATCGTCGAAGCCAAAGGGCGTGTGACGATGTCGTTGATGCCGCCCGGCGGAAAAGCGTTGACGATGGTCACCGCGTGGCTGGGGTAGGCCTCCTGCGCGGCAGCCTGCCCGGTCGCCAGCGCGGCGGTGGTGGCGGCGGTGCCGATAACGAAACTGCGGCGATCCATTGAATCCTCCAATATATTTAAGTGCCGGTTTTGATCCCGGCTTGCCGCCCGTTTGCTAATCGAAAATGAAGCCGCGCGCTATCCCTTACGCGCGGTCTGCTTCGCGTTGAACTGGCGCAACTTACCCTTGTACGCGACCGATCTCCCGGACCGCGTCTTCGATGCGTGCAGCGTCGGCATCCCAGAATTTGGCGAATTCCGGCTGGTCGAGATACTCGACGTCCTGGCCGAGATTGGTCATCGATGTCTTGAACTGCTCGCTCAGTGCCGCCTGTTTGAGCACGGTGCGCAGATAGGTAACCGCTGGCTGCGGCGTGCCTTTCGGCGCGAACATGCCGACCCAGAGATAATATTCGACGTTGTAGCCAAGCTCTTTCATGGTCGGCACGTCCGGCAGCGCCTTCGAACGGTTGGCGCCGAACATCACAAGTGGCTTGACCTTGCCGGCTTTGATCTGAGTGAGGCAGGCCGACACCGACGACACCAGCGCCTGCGAATTGTTGCCCAGCAGCGCTGTCAGTGCCGGTCCGCCGCCATTCGTCGGCAAATGGCGAAGCTTCAGGCCGCCGGCCGCTTTCATATAAAGCGCCATCGGAATGTGCAGCGCGCCGTAGAGTCCCGAGGACGAATAGATGATCTCGTCCGGACGCTTTTTTGCGTCGTCGGTGAAATCTTTCAGCGTCTTGTAGGATTGCTGGTCGTTGACGATCAGCACGCACGGATCGGCGACGAAGCGCGCCAGCGGGATGAAGTCGGCGCGGGTAAATTTCGGCGTGCGGCCGAACAGCTTGTCGACTTCGGCAAAGCCCGAGATTGAGGTGATGTGCGACAGCAAGGTGTAGCCGTCGGGCTTGGCGGTGGCTGCGACTTGCGAGCCAACCGCGCCGGCGGCGCCGGCCTTGGTGTCGATCACAATCGGCTGCTTGACGATCGGTTCAAGCACGGCGGCGAGCGGGCGCGTGACGACGTCCGAAGCGCCGCCGGGCGGGAATGGATTGATCACCGTGATGGCGTGCGACGGATAGGCGTCTTCTGCGAAAGCCGGTCCGGTCGCGAGAGCCGCTGCCGCTGCGGCGCTACCGGCGACGAATGTGCGTCTATCCACGTGATCCCTCCCAGGATGGGTTTGCAGGCCTTCGGCCGCCGTTTCTTGTTGGGTGGGATGCTACCTTTCGGTGCAGCTCGCCTCAAGCATCAATGCAAATCTTCTAATCGATGATTGCCACCGCTCGTGTCCAGCCGGCGGAACCGCCGCGGACTTTCACCGGAAAACAGCTGACCGTGAAGTCCTTGGAAGGCAGCACCTCGAGATTGTGAAGTTTCTCGATGTGACAATAGCCGATTTCGCGGCCGGCCCTGTGGCCTTCCCAAATGAGCTTGGGATCGTGGGTTTCAGCGTATTTTTTCACGGTATGGACGAAAGGCGCGTCCCAGCTCCAACCGTCGATGCCGGTGACGCGAACGCCGCGTTCGGTGAGATACAGCGTAGCTTCGCGGCCCATACCACAGCCGCGCGAGACGTAATCGGGTTGGCCATAAGCGGCGCCGGCGCTCGTATTAACGACGACGATTTCAAGCGGTGAAAGTGTGTGGCCGATGCGCTTGAGTTCCATCTCCACATCTTTGGCGGTTGCGACGTAGCCGTCGGCGAAGTGGCGGAAGTCGAGCTTTACCGCTGGCTGGAGGCACCATTCCAGAGGCACCTCGTCGATGGTCAGTGCACGCTTGCCATGGTCCATGGTGGAGGCGAAGTGATAGGGCGCATCGAGATGCGTGGTGCAGTGGGTCGATAACTTGACCCATTCGAAGCCCCAGCCTTCGCCGTCCGGCAGGTCTTCCTTTTTCAGCCCGGGGAAGAACTTTAGAAGGTCGGGCGCGGTGTCCTCATGCGTAAGGTACTGGATGGCCGGGCCGTAACCCGGCGGATCGGCGGCCACGTCGTTCTCAAGCGGGATCGAAATGTCGATGAGTTTGCGCGGCATTCGAACGTCTCTCCGTTTCCTCGTTGGCCTTGTTGTTGCGCATAATGAGGACGCGGGCGCTGCTTACAAGAGGCCTAGCCGTGGGAAAGGTGGGCAGCGGCGCTGTATTGCGTTGCGAAATGCACTCAAAACGGGGGCCAATAGGCGATTTGGCGGATGGACCATTGGCCGCCGCGCTGGCATGATTGGGAACCTATAAAAAACGAATTCCTCGGGAGGAAACACGATGTTGAATAAACTCAAAGTCCGGACTCTGGCCGGGATCGCGGGCGCGACGCTCGCGGCCTGCGCGATGCTGAGCACGGGTGCCGCGGCGCAGGAACCGATCAAGATCGGCTTCAGCATGGCGCTGACCGGCCCGCTTGCCGCCAACGGCAAGCAGACGCTGCTCGGCATGAAAATCTGGGAAGACGAGACCAACGCCAAAGGCGGCCTGATCGGGCGCCCGGTGAAGCTGGTCTATTACGATGACCAGTCGAACCCCTCGACGGTTCCCGGCATCTACACCAAGCTGCTCGACGTCGACAAAGTCGACCTGGTGATCTCGGGCTACGCCACCAACATGATCGCGCCGGCGATGCCCGTCGTGATGCAGAAGAAGAAGACCTTCATCAGCCTGTTCGGGCTCGATGTGAACGCCGAGTTCAAATACAAGAACTACTTCTCGGTGCTGCCGACCGGCCAGAAGACCAAGGAGTCCTTCACCGAGGGCTTCTTCCAGACCGCGCTGGCGCAGAACCCGAAGCCGACGACGGTCGCGCTGACCGCTGAGGACGCGGAATTCTCGCGTAACGCTTGCGAAGGCGCGCGCGCGAACGCCAAGACCTTCGGCGTCAAGATCGTCTACGACAAGACCTTCCCGCCCGGCACCACCGACTTCTCGCCGATCGTGCGCGCCGTGCAGGCGTCCAACCCTGATCTCGTGATCGTGTGCTCGTATCCGCTGTCGTCGGTCGGCATCACGCTCGCGGTCAACGAAGCCAACTACAAGCCGAAAATGATCGGCGGCGCGATGGTCGGTCTGCAGGCCACTGTTTTCAAGCAGAAGCTCGGCTCCAAGCTCAACGGTTTCGTCAACTACGAGACCTGGGTGCCGTCCGACAAGATGATGAAGCCGGCGGCCGAGTTCTTCAAAAAGTACCAGGCCCGTGCGGGCGCCGAAGGCGTCGATCCGCTCGGCTACTATCTCGGCGGCTGGGGTTATGCCTATGCCGGTGTGGTCGGCCAAGCGATCGCGGAAACCAAGAGCATCGACGACACCAAGATTGCCGATTACTTCCGCAAGGCCACCTTCAAGACCATCATGGGCGACTGGAGCTACGGCGCCAACGGCGAGTGGACCAAGTCCGGCATGATGCAGGTGCAGTATCACGACGTGAAGGACGGCAACGACATCGAGCAGTGGCGCGGCATGGCGGTGCAGACCGTGCTGACGCCGTCGGACCTGTCCACCGGCAAGGTGATCTACCCCTATGAGAAGGCGAAGTAAGGCACTTCGTTTTCAAGGCTGAAACGGCAAACGGCGCGGGAGATATCCCGCGCCGTTTCGCATTTCAGCGGACATTACATCCCGAGATAAAACTGCCGGATCAGGTCGTTGTTGTTGAGTTCGTCGGCCGAACGGCCCTCGAAGGCGATCTTGCCGTGGACGATGACGTAGCCGCGGTCGGCAATGCGGATCGCCTGCGTGAAGTTCTGCTCCGCCATCAGCACCGTGAGCTGATAGTGCTCCTTGAGCTGCTTGATGGCGTCGATGGTGCGGGCCACGAGCAGGGGGGCGAGGCCCACCGACGGCTCGTCGACTAGAAGAATCTTCGGCGCCAGCATCAAGGCGCGCGCGAGTGCCAGCATCTGCTGTTCGCCACCGCTCATCGAGCCTGCGAGTTGGCTGCGCCGTTCGGCCAGCCGCGGGAAGGCCTCGAAGCTGAAATCGAGATTGGCCTTGATCTGGGAGCGCGCCTTGGGCCGCGACGCCCCGAGCAGCAGGTTCTCCTCGACCGTCAGTTTTGGAAACAAGCGGCGGCCTTCCGGTACCAATGCGATACCGAGGTCGACAATGTCCTCGGTCTTCATGCCGACGAGATTGTGCTTCACGCCGTCGATCTCGGCGATGATGCGGCCTTCGGCGGGCTTCACGATGCCCATGATGCACTTCATCAGTGTGCTTTTGCCGTTGCCGTTGGTGCCGAGCAGCGCGACGGTCTCGCCGGCATTGGCGGTCATCGACACATCGTGGATGACGCGTACCGCGCCGTAGGCGGCGTGGACGTTCTCGATGGTGATGCTACTGGCCAAGATAAGCCCTCACCACTTCGGGGTCGCGCACGACGTCTTCCGGCTTGCCGTCGGCGACTTTCTTGCCGGAGACCAGAACGGCGAGGCGCTGCGAGAAGCTCATCACCGCGCTCATGATGTGTTCGATCATGATGATGGTGATGCCGCGTTCGTTGAGGCGCATCAGCAGCTTCAGGATGTCGTCGATTTCGGAATGCGACAGGCCCGCCATGGATTCGTCGGCGATCAGCAGCTTCGGCTCGGCGCCGACGGCGCGCGCCAGTTCAAGTTTGCGCATCTCGACCTGCGTCAGATCGCGCGGCATCTGTTTGGCCTTGGCGGCGAGGCCGACCATTTCCAGAAGTTCAAGGCAGCGCGAATCGAGATCGCCGGCCGAACGCAGCGGCCCGAGGCGCGAATGCACCGTGTACAGCAGCGGGACGCGCAGATTGTCGACCAGGTTCATGCTGTGGAACGGCCGCGGCAACTGGAAACTGCGCGCCAGGCCGCGATGCGTGCGTTGATGCGCGGCGAGGCCGTCGAGCGGCTGGCCTTCGAACTGCACGCTGCCGTTCTCGTTCTGCAGCGTGCCGCAGATGCAATTGACCAGTGTGCTCTTGCCGGAGCCGTTGGGGCCGATCAATCCCAGCCGTTCGCCAGGCTGAACTTCGAGATCGATACCGTCGAGCGCGACGAAGCCGCCGAAACGCTTGCTGATATTGTCGACGTGGAGCAGCGCCGTCATGGCTGCCTCCATTTGCGCAGGCGTTCCTGCACCAGGCCGACAATGCCGTTCGGCGCGATGATGACGAAGCCGACCAACATCAGGCCGACGATCAGCAGATTGACCGCCGACGAAATCGTGACGGTGGCGTATTGCTGCGCCGAGCCGAGCAGGATGGCGCCGACCAGCGGTCCTATCCAGCTCGTGGTGCCACCGATCATCGGCATGGCAATCGAGTTCACCGCATATTCAAGACCGAAGGCCGACGATGGCTGCAGGTAGCCGATGTAGTAGGGGAATGGCGCGCCGGCCATGCCCATGAAGGCGCCCGAAATCGTGGTGGCGATCAGCTTGACGCGCAGCGTCGGCACGCCAGAGGCTTCCGCGGCCATTTCGTCGTCACGGATTGTGGCAAAGCCGAAGCCCAGCTGCGAACGTTCGATGGTGCGCGCGGTGATGATGGCAAAGACAGCCAACGACAGCATCAGAAAGAACAGATATTCGATGTAGTTGATCTCGATGCCGCCCGGCAGTTCCAGCGTTTCCGGCCGGATGATGTAGGCGCCGCGCGAGCCGCCGACGAAGTCCCAGTTGACGACGAGGGTCTGCAGCACAACCGCCAGCGCCAGTGTCGCGATGGCGAAGAACGAGCCGCGCAGCCGCAACGTCAGGTAGCCCATGCCGAGGCCGGCAATACCCGACACCAAGGCGCCGATTACGATCAGCACCGGGATCGGCACGGGGAAAAATTTGTGCATGAATACGGACGAGTAAGCGCCCATCGCGAAGAACGCGGCCGAGCCGAAATTCACGTAGCCGCAGTAGCCGCCGAGGATGTTCCACGCCGTCGCCAGTACGATGAACTGCAGGATCGTGTAGCTGGCGAAATACAGATAGTCGACGTTGACCCAATGCGAGAACGCCATCACCACGGCGCCGACTGCGATCGTTATGAGTGAGAATTTGCCCGTGTTCACAACGATCACCGTCCGAAGAGGCCCGCCGGCCGGAAAGCCAGCGTGAGCAACAGGAAGCCGAACGAAACGGCGGGTGCCCAGGACGGGCCGTAGAAGGTGGCGGTCAGGCTTTCAACGACGCCAAGAAGCACGGCGGCAATCAACGTGCCGGGCATGCTGCCGAGCCCGCCGAGCACGCAGATCGCGAAGATGCGACCGATATATTCGCGGCCGACCGACGGCTCAACCGGCTGGATGATGATCAGCAGCGCTCCGGCCACTGCACAGGTCGCGATCGATACGCCGAAAGCGATGCGCTTGATTTTGATCGGGTCGACCGCCATCAGCTGCAGCGCGAGCTGGTCCTGTGACACCGCCATGATGGCGCGGCCCATGAACGTGCGGGTAACGAAAAGCTGCAGAGCGCCGAACAGCGCCAGCGCGGCGAGGCACGGCACCAGCATGCGCAGCGGGAAATCGACAATGCCGATGTGCACGCTGGGCCCGATATAGGCGGCCTCGACGTAGCGGTAGTCGACGCCGAACACCAAAATCAGGCCGACCTCGGTGACGAACAGCAAGCCGAAGAAGAAGGCGAGGCCGCGCAACGAATCCTGGCCGCGCTTTTCGAACGACAGATAATAGACCTGATAGACCGACGCGCCGAGCAGGTAGAACACCGGCAGCGCGATGATGCTGACCAGGATCGGATCGACGCCGAAATTGATGTTGAAGAAGTAGGCGATGTAGGAGCCGAGGATGACGAAGGCCGGATGCGCGATATTGACGATATCGAGCATGCCGAACGAGATCGAAATTCCCGCGGTCACAGCGGCGTAGAATGCGCCGAGCAGGAGCCCGGCGGCGATCGCGTTCAAGAACAAATCCCAGGAAATTTCCATACCGCTCCCAACCGGGTCATTCGCTGAAATCGGATCTGGCGCTCAACGCCGGACGGCGCGATGCGATCAGGCCGCAGTCCGCAGGCCTTTTGAATCCGATTGTCGAAAGTCCCGGTCCGTTTCCCCTTTGAAGTCCAGTTTCTTTGGCGCCCGCATTTTCTCGGGCTTGAAGTTGCAGTTTGCAGGAAGGCTGGCGGCTTGGCTAGCCTATTGATTGGACAAGTGAAGAAACTGAATTGCGCATGATCTTATCCGAAAACCGGTGCCCACTTTTCGGGATCATGCGCAGTAAAAACGCCCGCCGCCGGGGTGTCCCGGATAGCGGGCGTTGTAGCGGTATTTGGTGATCAGGCCGCCGCGGCTTGTGGGCGCACGCCTTCCGGCAGCTGCATCGGCTTATTGGCGCTGTCTTTGAACTCGACGGTCATGAAGACCATTTCCGTGTCGCCGAGATTCTCGAGATCGTGCACCTTGAACTCGCCCGCGCCGTAGCTCTCGTGGCGGGTCTCGCCCGGCGCGTAGGTATATTCGACGGTGGTGCCATCATGCACATGCTGGCGGGCCTTGCCGCCGGACACCGCGGTCCAGAAATAGTCCAGCACATGGCGGTGGAACCCGATGCGCTCGCCGGGGGCGAGGCGGATGATCCAGACGCGGCTGCGCTCGTTCTCCGACAGCAAGGTCGAGCCGACGCAGGGGTTCGGGTTTTTGGCTTCGCGGGCAAACTCAGCCGCGATCTCGGGAGACCAAGCCGACTTGTCTTTGTTCTCGGCGGTCTTGTCGAGCATGCTCATAGCCACGGGAATTCCTCCAATGCGATTTAGCTGTCATATATAACAAAAGACCGAAAACGGGAAGCTTGAGGACGATCAATTGCCGGGACTTAAGGAACAGCGTGCTGTCATCATCGGCGGCTCCATGAGCGGCCTTCTCAGCGCGCTGCAACTGCGGCGGGCCGGGTGGGCCGTGGATATCTACGAGCGCCTCGGCACTGAGTTGTCCGGCCGCGGCGCCGGCATCGTGGCGCAACACGAATTGATCGAACGGCTGCGCGGCCTCGGGCTCGCGACCGACGGTCTCGGCGTCGAAGTCTTAAAGCGCAAGATCTTCGACCGCGAAGGCCGCCTGACCGAAGAGACCGAATGCCCGCAGGTGCTCACCGCCTGGGAGCGCGTGTACCGCTTGCTGCGCGACGCCTTTCCGCCGGAGCACTATTACCGTGGACGCGGGCTCGCCAAAGTGACGCAGACGCCGGACAAGGTCACGGCGCATTTTTCCGATGGCGAAACTATCGATGCGGATCTGCTGGTTGGCGCCGACGGAATTCGCTCGACAGTGCGGCAGCAATTTCTACCAGACGTCGTGCCGCTCTATGCTGGCTATTCGGCGTGGCGGGCGCTGCTGGCCGAGAGCGACATTCCGCATGACGTTCAGGACACCTTGATCGAGGGCATGTGTTTTGGGTTGCCGCCGGGCGAGCAGTTTCTCGGCTATCCGGTCGCCGGTCCGGACAACGATCTGCGTCCCGGCCATCGCCGCTACAACGTCATCTGGTATCGTCCTGCGGACGAGAAGACCAAGTTGCAATGGCTGCTGACCGACGACAGCGGCAAGACGCACGAGATTTCTATTCCGCCGCCTTTGATCAGCCGCGCGGCCCGGGCGGAGATCCACGAAGCTGCTGAGCGTTCACTGGCGCCGCAATTTCGCGCCATCGTCAAACTGATCGACGAACCGATCCTGCAGCCGATCTACGATCTGGAAAGCCCGCACATGGCGTTCGGCCGCGTCGCGATTATCGGCGATGCCGCCTTCGTCGCGCGGCCGCATGTCGGTGCCGGCGTGTCGAAAGCGTCCGACGATGCCGCCGCGCTCGTTGAAGCCTTGCAGGCGGAGCCGGACGTTGCGAAGGCGCTGAAGCGTTTCGAGGTGGCGCGGCTGCCGGAGAACGGTCGTATCATCCAGTGGGCGCGCCATCTCGGCGCTTATTTGCAGGCAAGCCAGACGCAGGAAGAAAAAACACGCGCCGGGCTGCACAGCACCGACAGCGCGGTGATCGTCGAAACCGCGACGCTTGATTTTCTGTACGCTTAACTTGGAATTCTAGTGCGCTGGCGAATTCAATACGCGGCCTGTCTCAGCCTTGATATTCCAGTATGTACATGCCGCCATTGAAGTCTGTGCTGTAGACGATGCCTTCCTTGTCCACCAGCACGTCGCAGGTCTGAATCACTTTGGCGCGGTTAAGACGCCCATCGACCAGCCGTTCCGGTTCCGGCGGCACGAAGCAGGCTATTTCCTTCGGCTGGAACGCGTTCTTGATATCAAAGACGCGAATACCGGCGTTCTGATAGGTCGCAAAAATAAGGTCCGAACTGACGAAAGTGTCCGGACGATTTTCATGGATGTTGTGCGGGCCGAAATGTCCGGCCTTTTTGCAGTAATCCGCCTCGTCCGGCGTCGGAAACGTCGAGATGCTCACCGGATTGGTCGGCTCGCGAATGTCGAACATCCAGGTGTATTTGATGCCGTCCTCGCAATTGTCGAGCACCGCTTCGTCGGCCACGACCAGCAGGTTACGGTCGGGCAAAGGAAGGCAATTATGCGTTCCGCCGCCAAAGGGCGGCGACCAGTTGTGATGCTTGATGAGCGTGGGCTTCGTGCGGTCGGACACGTCCATCATGACCAGACCGCCGTCGCGCCAGGCGCCGTAAGCGGTATCGCCATGAATGATCGCGTGGTGCAGACCGAAACGGCGGTTCGCGCCCCACGCCGGTATCTCGCCGGCGGCGGTGTTCATGCCCGGCAGCCAGTAGCGGCCGGCTTCCTTTGGCTTGGTGGGGTCCGCCATGTCGATGGTCATGAAGATGTAGTCGGCGAAGCCGTCGAGCATCGCAGACACGTAGGCCCAGCGTCCGCCGGTGTACCAAATGCGGTGGATGCCGCCGCCTTCCACTGGCATAAAGCCGATCTGGCGCGGCTCTGCCGGCTTCGAAATGTCGTAGACCGCGAGACCGGCCGTCCAGTCGCGCTTCTTGGGCTCGGCGTAGGTATGCTCGGCCTTTTCGGCGTGCGAACCGATGTAATAGGCGCGCTCGTCCTGGAATTCCTCGGCGGCGAACATGTCCATGGCGTTGATCACCAGCAAAAGGTCGCCATGGGTCTGTAAATGGATGGTCCAGGTGTTGTGCGGCGCCGGGATATAGTTGACCGGCTTCGGATCGCGCGGATCGAGCACATCGATGACGCTGAAGCCTTTGGAGAACATATGGCCGACATAGGCGTAGCCTTTGTTGACCATCATCTGCACGCCGTCCGGTCTGCCGCCCTGATCGGTGTAACCGATCAGCTTCATGTTTTTGGCGTAGTCGGGTTTTGGCAAGTCCTGGCTGCTCATAGAAACTCGCGTTCCTTATTGAATGGCGCGTCCATCGTGTAGCCGTGCGCGGCGCGATAGCCATCATAGCGGTAGCCGTTGTACTCGAGCACGATGGATACAAGGAAGGCGAGCAGCACCATGGCGATGACGAATTCGCCCAGCCACGGTATGGGATATTGCATCAGGCCGCTGGCAACCGCGCCGGCGGCAAAGAAGTAGACGAAATAGCCGGCGGTCTTGTGATAGGCCTCGAATATCCGCCGGCGCGTCGTCATGTTGTAATGATCGCCGAACCATGTTTTCGGATCGTCTGGTTTGGCGGAGAAATAATTCTTGCCGCCGTGCTTGCCTCTGAGCCAGCCACCCATGATCTGCAGGCATCCCAAGGCAACAGTCGCGAGACCGAACAGCGAATGCAGCGAGCCGCTGAAGCCTTTGCTCACGGTTACCGCCACGATCGCGCCAGCCAGCGCCAGCCCCACCGAAAACATCAGCCCGTATTTGTGCGTGCTGAACCACCACCACTCGATGTGCTTGACGGCGACCTGGCGGTGCAGGCCGGTGAGCGTCGGCTTCGGTTTGCCGAAGCGGATGATGATGATGCAGATCGGAACCAGTACGAACCAGACCGCGACCATCAGGATGGCGTGATAGCCCCAATGAACCGGGATGGTCATTCCCAGAAAGTCAAAATGCACTTCCGTCGGAATGTGTGGTTGAACGCTGTTCACTGACATCTCCGCCGCTTTATCCAATCCCCAGCATCTTCTTGGCGTTGCCGCCGGCCAAAGCGGCGCGGATGCTGTCGTCGAAGCCTTCGACCGAATTGATGTGGCCGATCGGATCGTGCTCCAGCATGTCGAACGGATAGTCGGTGCCCATGATGACGTGGTCGAGGCCCATGGTGCCGACCAGCGCATCGAGCTGGTGCGGTGTGAACACGACCGTGTCGAAATAGACCTGCTTGAGATAGTCGGTCGGCGGCTTCGGCAGGCCGGCATTACAGTCCGAGCGCGCACCCCAGGCGTGGTCGATGCGGCCCGAATAGGCGCCGAGATAGCCGCCGCCGTGCATGGCGAAAATCTTGAGCTTCGGATGGCGTTCCAGCACGCCGTCGAAGATCAGATAGTGCAGGGCGAGCGTCGTCTCGAACGGATTGCCGATGATGTTGTTGAAGTAGAAGCGTGACAGCCGCTTGCCTTCGGTGAAGCCGTTGGGATGGATGATGACCAGCGCGCCCAGTTCCTCGGCCTTTTTCCAGAACGGTGCGAAGGACGGGTCGGACAATTCCTTGCCGTGCACGTTGGTGAGGATTTCGACGCCTTTGAATTTGAGCGTCTTCATGACGTATTCGAGTTCCTTGGCCGCCTCGTTGCCGTCCTGCATCGGCACGGTGCCGGTCGGGATGAAGCGGTCCGGATGCTTCGAGACGAATTCGGCGACGCCATCGTTGATCATGCGCGCGGCCGGCACGGCATATTCGAGCGCGACCGTGTGATAGAGCTGTGGCGGCGGCGGCATGACGAGCTGCATGTCGACGCCCATCTTGTCCATGTCGGAAAAGCGTTCGTCGTAATTGCCGCGGATGCGCGAGCCGATATCGGCTTCCTGCTTGGCGTTGAGTTCTTTCGTCTCCTGCGACGAGTAGTGCGCCAGCGGAATGGTCGAGAGGTCGAGATGCGGCTTGATGAACTCGGCCGCACGCGGCACGGCGACATGCGTATGCGCGTCGATGGTCGTGCTTTTCGGACGCTGATCGCGGCCCGGCTTGCCGTGCTTGCGCGCCGCGGTGTCCGCGTATTTATTCCACATCGCCATTTCCAGTCCCTCGGTTTTTTTTAATTGCCGCTTCCAGTAGCCCGTCGCGGCGGCTTATTCAATCAAAAGACGCCCAAATGCTGCCTCAGATCGACGCCGTCCTTGTTCAAGTCGGCGGGCGTCGACACCACCGCGACGCGGCCGGTGTTGAGAATGACGATATCGTCGGCAACGTCGAACACGAGTTTCGGGTTCTGCTCAACCAGCACGATCGACAGGCCGCTCTCCTTCAGCTTGCGGATGGTCGTCATCACTTCGGCGACGATCTGCGGGGCGAGACCTTCGGACGGCTCGTCCATCAGCAGCACGCGCGGATTGCCCATCAGGGCGCGGCCGATCGCCAGCATCTGCTGCTCGCCTCCGGACAGATGCGCCGCGATCTGGCTGCTGCGCTCCTTGAGGCGCGGGAAAATGCCAAACACGGTTTCTTCGGTCCAAGGTGCGTGCCGGCTCGCGCCGGCTTCCGGCTTGCGGGCTGCGACGATCAGGTTCTCGCGCACGGTCAGGCTTTTGAAGATGCGGCGGCCCTGCGGCACCAGCGCCACGCCCGATGCGGCGATCAATTCCGGCGACAGGCCGCCGACCGGTTTGCCGAACACGCGCACCTGTCCACGGCGAGGCGGCAGCAGACCCATGGCGACATTCATGCAGGTCGATTTGCCGGCGCCGTTGCGGCCGAGCAGGCCGAGCATGCGGGCTTCGCCGAGCTCGAACGATACGTCCGCCAGCACATGGCTGTCGCCGTAATAGGCGTCGACCTGTTCGAGGCTGAGGGCACTAGTGGCCAAGGTAGACCTCCCGCGTACGCGGATTATCGACGACTTCGGCGCGGTTGCCTTCGACGATGACCTCGCCGAAATGCAGCAGGGTGATGCGTTCGGCGAATTCGAGCGCCACGTCCATGTTGTGCTCGATCATCACCATGGTGACGTCGGGCGGAATCGCCATCAGGCATTTGTGCACGTCGCGGCGTTCGTCGATCGACAGGCCGGCGAAGGGTTCGTCGAGCAGCAGCACCTTCGGGTTTTGCGCCAGCGCCATCGCGATCTCGACGCGGCGGCGCTCGCCATAGGAGGTCTGCGACAGCGGCCGCTCGGCGATATCGGCAAGGCCTACGCGGTCCAGCGCGGCGCGGGCATGTTCGATGAGATGGCCCTGGTGTTTGATATTGATGATCGGGTTCCAGCGCGCCGGCGACAGGCCGAGCAATGCCAGGGACACGTTGTGGATGATGGTGTCGCGCGCAAACAGCGTGATGATCTGGTAGGTGCGCGCCATGCCGAGGTGAGGGCGCTCGCGGCTCGGCGTCCTGGTGATGTCCTTGCCATTCAACTCGACCGAGCCGCTATCGGGCGTCAGTTCGCCGGTGATCAGGTTGAACAAGGTGGTCTTGCCGGCGCCGTTGGGGCCGATGATAAGCCGTCGCTCGCCCGGTTCGATGTTGAGATTGACGCTGCGCGTCACCTTCAGTCCGCCGAAGGCCTTGCTCAGATTTTTGACGACAAGCGCGCTCATGGTGCGGCCTCCGTCTTGGCGGGCGCAGGCGGGCGTTTGCGGATGAACCGTCGCCACAGCCGCGTCGTGCCTGGCACCAGGCCGTCCGGCATCAGGATGACGATGGCGACGAAGATGGCGCCGAGCAGGAAGTTCCAGCGTTCGATGAAGCCGGAGACCACGGTCTTGACGATGACCACCAGCCCGGCGCCGACGATGGGCCCGAGCAGCGTGCCGGGGCCGCCGGCGATCACCATCAGCAGCACTTCGGCGGACGAGGTCAGTGCCAGTGTCTGCGGACTGATGAACTGGGTGTAGTAAACGAATAGGATGCCGGACACGGCGGTCAGCAGGCCGGAGAACAGGCAGGCATAGAAGCGGATCAGCCAGACATGATAGCCGAGCGCGTTCATGCGGCGTGGCTGGTCGCGCGTGCCGCGCAGTGCCGCGCCGAACGGCGAGCGCACGAAGATCGCCATGGCGATGACCGACAGGAGGAAGACGATCAGCGTCACGTAGTAGAAATTCGTCGCATTCGACATGGCGAAGCCGAAGGGAGCCGGGCGTTTCGGCACGTTGATACCGTTGTCGCCGCCGGTCAGGCTGATCCAGCGATAGGCGAGGCCCCACAGGATTTCGCCGAGCGCCAGCGTGATCATGATGAAGCCAATGCCTGTCGAGCGAAGCGAGAGCACGGCATAGACCGCCATCGAGGCGACGCCGACCAGCAGCGCCACCAAAATCGACTCGGTGTGGCCGTAGCCGAGTTGCAGCATATAGGCCGTAGCGTAGGCCGCGACGCCAAACAGCGCGGCGTGACCGAGCGAGGTGAGGCCCGCATAGCCGACCAGCACGTTCAGCCCGAGCGCGAACACGGCGTAAAACAGGATCTGGCTGGCGACGTTGACGTAATAGACGCCGTTCATCCAGGCCGGCAGCGCCGCCAATAGCGCAATGGCGACCGCGATGGCGAGGCAGCGGGGGGTTAGAAAGTTGCCCATCATGGCAAGTTCTTCATGGAATTTGCCTCCCGAACAGCCCCTGCGGCCGCAGCAGCAGCACCAGCAGCATCGGCATGAAGAGGACGAAGTAGGCAAGTTCCGGCAGCAGGGCCTGGCCGAAATTATAGATGAAGCCGACGATAATGCTGCCGACGAAGGAGCCGAGCAGGCTGCCGGTGCCGCCGAGAATGACGACCACCAGTGCCAGCGGCAGCATGTCCTGATCGAGGCCCGGATAAACTGACAGAATCGGCCCGCCGATGATGCCGGCAAACGCGGCAAGTCCGGCACCGAGCGCGAAGACGATGGTGAAGAGCTGCGACACGCGGATGCCGACGACGCGCGCCATGTCGGGATCGTCGACGCCGGCGCGGATCATGGCACCGAGTCGTGTGCGGTCGAGCAGCAGCCACAATCCGACCGCGACGACGATGGCGATGGCGATGATTGCTAGCCGGTACATCGGGAACGCGACCGTGCCGACGCGCACGAAGCCGCCGAGGCCGTCGGGCGTGGTGACGTTGAGCGGGTCGCCGCCCCACAGCATGAGGCAGAGATCGGCGGCCATGAAGGACAGGCCGAGCGTCACCAGAACCTGCGCCAGCTGGTCACCGGGCAGACGGCGCAGCAGCAGCCGTTCGGCCAGCGCACCGATCGCGGCGACGGCGAGCGTGGCGAGAATGGCGGCGAGCCAGAAGTTGAGTTTGAAGCCGAGCAGGCCGACGGTGAACGTCGCGCCGACATAGGCGCCCAGCATGAACAGCGAGCCGTGCGTCAGGTTCGGAATCCGCATCAGCCCGAAAATCAGGGAGAAGCCCGCCGACAGCAGAAACAGCAATCCGCCGAACGTTATGCTGTTGACCGTCAGCACCAGCCAGAAATTCATCGCGCCGTGGTCCCGCGTTTACGCAAAAAGCAACCCCGGACGCCGAAGGGCGCCCGCGGTATGACCGTTGTTACGATTTCAGCGGCGGGTAGTTGCGCGAGTAAACCGGCGCCGCCAGGAACTTCTTCTCGTCGTAGGTCCAGAATTGGCTGACGTTGTGATAGGTCTTGACCGTCTTGTTGACGAGCTTGCCGTTCACCTTTTCGAGATGGCGGATGAAGAAGTCGCCGATCACGTTGCCGAAGTGGTCGTACTTGATCGCGCCGCGCGGCGTATCCTTCAGCTCGACGGAGCGGAGCGCCTTGACGAAGGCATCCTTGTCGTCGGACTTGCCATTGGTTTTTTCCAGACCGGCCGCGACCGTCTGGGCGGCGACATAGAGCCCCGAGGCGTAGAAGCCCGGGTCGATGCCGTAGTCCTTCTGCATGGCGGCGACGAAGCGCTTGTTGCTGTCGTTGTCGAAATCGAGCGTGTAGGGGCAGGAGCTGTACATGCCGAGCGCCTCGTCACCGAGGCTGCGCAGCAACGCGTCGTCGCCGCCTGTTTCGCCGGTGACGACCGGGAATTTCAGGCCGGCCGCGGCGTAGGTCTTGAGGAAGCGCAGCGGGTTCGAGCCGGCAAAGCCCTGGCAGACGCCGTCGCAATCGCCGATCTGGGCGACGAAGGGCGTGTAGTCCGGCGTCACCAGCGGCGGCCAGATCTTGTTGACGATCTTGCCGCCGGCTTCCTCGAAGGTCTGCTGGAAGCCGCCCATCTGTTCATGACCGAAGGCGAAGTCTTCGGAGATCGTGACGATGCGCTTGAGCTTCAATTCCTTCGCGGCGAAGTCGGCCATCGGATGCATGGCCTGCGCCGACGTTGCCGACGGCCGCAGGAAGTAGGGGTTCGGGCGGCGCTGCGTCATATCCTCGGCGCCGGCGAGGCTGAGCATCGGCGTCTTCTGCTCGTTGATGTAGTCGGTGATGGCGAGCAGTTCGAACGCGGCCAGCGGTCCGAGAATGGCGTCGACCTTTTCACGCTCGACCAGTTCCTGCGCCTTGGTCTTGGTACCGGCCGGATTGCCGCCGGTATCGGCAGAGATGAATTCGACCTTGCGCCCGGCGAAGGTGTAATTCTTTTCCTTCAGATAGGTGATGACACCTTGTTCCATCTGGATGCCGCCCTGCGCGAGCGGGCCGGTCTTGACAGTCAGCAGGCCGAGTTTGAAGGGGGCGGCTTGTGCGAGTGCTGGAGACGGAAACTTGAAGGCTGCCGCCACGGCACCGGCGGCGGTTCCGGCCATGACGGTACGACGCGAGAATTTGCGAGACATAGCATTCCTCCCTGTGTCGCCCCTGAGGGGCTGATTTTTGAGCGGCCTTAGCGGCCGCCTTATTTTGATAAACACATCATCGGCTAATGCATTCCATGATGTAAAGCCCGGTCGCCCGCCGGACGCGGCGCAAACGGCTTCGCCCACAGCGTAAGAGTGGGCGCGTCACATGTTTTATTGCGGCAGCGAAGGGCCGGTGCGGCTAGATGCCGAGGTAGCTCGCCTTGATCTTCTCGTTGGCCTTGAGCTCGGCAGGGGTGGACGAATAAACCACCTGGCCTTTGCTCATGACGTGAACGTAGTCGACCAGCTTCAGCGCCAGATGGGCATTCTGTTCGACCAGCAGGATCGACATGCCTTCTTCTTTCAGCTTGCTGATCGCTTCCCAGAGACCCTGAATGATGATCGGGGCCAAACCTTCCGACGGTTCGTCCATGATCAGGCAGTCGGGGTTGGTCATCAGCGCGCGGCTGATCGCGAGCATCTGCTGCTCGCCGCCCGACAATGTCTTGGCGCGTTGCAGGCGGCGTTCGTGCAGTCGCGGGAACAGCTTGTAGACGCGATCGAGATTCCAGTGGTGACGTTCCGGGCTGCGTTCGGCGACCAGCAGGTTTTCTTCGACGCCCAGCGTCGGGAATACGCGGCGGCCCTGCGGCACCAGCCCCATGCCGCTGCGCACGGTCTCGAACGACGGTTTCTTGGTGATGTCGTCGCCTTTGAACACGATCTTGCCGCGGCGCGGCGGGTTAAAGCCGACGATCGAGTTCACCAGTGTGGTCTTGCCGACGCCATTGCGCCCGAGCAGGCCGAGGATCTGGCCTTGCTCCAGCTGCAGCGAAAGCCCCTGCAACACATAGGCGTCGCCGTAGTAGGTGTGGATGTCTTGAACTTCCAGAATCGACATGATCAGTCCGTCCCCAGGTAGATTTCCTGGACCTTCGGGCTCGAATGGATTTGCTGCGGCGTGCCGGTCTCGAGAATCTGGCCGAAATGCAGCACCGAGATTTGCGAAGCGACGTCGAACACGATTTCCATATCGTGTTCGATGAGCAGGATGGCGAGCTTCGGATCCAACTTCATGAGGAACTTGGCCATTTCGGCCGATTCACCCGACGACAGTCCGGCGGCCGGCTCATCGAGAAGAAGAATTTTCGGATCGCTGGCGAGCCCGAGCACAATTTCAAGTTGGCGCTGTTCGCCGTGCGACAGGTTGCGTACTTCGAGATCCTTGCGGTCGAGGAAGCCGGCCTGTTCCAGCAGGTGATAGGCCTTGTCGTAAACTTCTTTGTAAGAAGAAAGAAAACGCCACATCACGAACTTCGAGCGGCGCAGGCCCTTGATTGCCAGCAGCACATTGTCGAGCACGGTGAGGCCCGGAAACAGGTGCGTGACCTGGAAGGTGCGCGCCATGCCCATCGCGGTGCGCTCGTGGCTTTGCCACTTGGTGACGTCTTTGCCGTACAGCAGGACTTGTCCCGACGTCACCGGGTAGATGCCGGTGATCAGATTGAAGAGCGTGGTCTTGCCGGCGCCGTTGGGGCCGATGATGGCCTGCCGGTCGCCTGGCATGATGCGCAGGTTGACGTCGCGCGTCGCCTGAAGTCCGCCAAAGCTTTTGCACAATCCTCGGAGTTCGAGGACCGGCACGGCGCTGTCATTGGTCGTGGAAACACTGCTCACGCTTCAACCCCTCGGATGAGAAGAACCGCCGGAGCCCATCGGCTCCGGCGGGATCGTGCGTTATTCGCAGAACTTGCAGGGCGGGAAGTCGCGATCATAGACCGGCTGGGCGAGGAACTTCTCTTTACCATAGGTCCAGAACTGGCTGACGTTCGGATAGACCTTGATGACTTTGTTCCAGAGCTCTTCCTTTTCGTAACCGAACATCTTCGTCTTCTCGACTTTCTTGATGTAGACGTTTTCGATCGGGTTACGGTTTTCATCCATGCTGACCGGGCCGCGCGGCGCATTGATCTTGATGCCCTGCATCAGCTTGATGAACTGCTCGGGGCCCGGCCACTTGCCGCCGGCCTGCTTGATCGCTTCGTCGATCCACATCGCGGTCGAGTAGTTGTTCTCCGAGTAGTAGCCCGGCATTTTGCCGTACTTCGTGCGATAGGCCTTCACGAACTTGGCGTTCTCCGGCGTATCGATGCCGGCGCCGTAGTGCAGGGCGGAGACGTCGCCGATGACTTCGTCGCCCATGAAGGGCAGCACGAACTCGTCGTAGCTGACGCCCGAACCGATGATCGGCTTTTTGACGCCTGAGCCACGCAGTTGCTTCGGGAACTGCAGGGCCATCGGGCCGACCATGACGGTGAAAATGGCATCGGCATCAGCCTTCATCGTCGGGATGAAGGGTCCGAAGTCCTTGGTGCCGAGCGGCGGCCAGATTTTCTGGACGACCTTGCCGCCGCAATCCTCGAAGGCTTTCTGGAAACCGCCGACCACCTCGTAGCCGAACGCATAGTCGGCCGCGATGGTGACGACCTTCTTGAAGCCGTTGTCGCAGGCCCACTGACCGAGCGGGTGATGCGGCAGCGACGACGTCCAGCTGGTGCGCAAGAAGTACGGATATTTCTCGAGCTGACGCTGCGTCAGATCGTCCGCCGACGACACCGAAGACAAATAGACGGTCTTTTCGGCGGTCGAGACCGGCGCGAGCGCATAGCCGCTCGAAGCGAGCAGGCCGCCGATGAACAAGTTCACCTTGTCCTGGAGGATCAGCTTCTTGGCCTTGGTCACGCCGGTATCCGGCTTGCCCTGGTCGTCTTCAACGATCAGCTTGATGTCGGCGCCGCCGAGCTTGCCGCCGTGCTCGTCGAGATACAGCTGGAAGCCGTCAACCATGTCCTTGCCGATCTGGGCGTAGAGGCCGGTGGTCGGAGCGATGAAGCCGATGCGAAGTTCTTCCGCGCCGGCCGGCACTGCCAGACCGAGCGCGAGCACGCCGCCGAGCAGGATGTTCCGAACTTTGTTGGTCATTGTAGTCCTCCCGTGTTGTCTTGATTGTTCTGTCGTTACCGTCCTGTTGTCAGGAAGGCTTGGAAGCGAGTGTCTTCGTCTCTCCACCTTTGCCTTGATTGCGCTGCCGCCAGCGTTTCGGAATACCCATCAAGCCCATCGGCAGATAGAGAATGGTCATAACGTAGACCGCGCCCAAAGCATACTGCCACCATGGCACCAGCGTGCTTAGGAACTCGCGCAGGCCGAACACAATCGCTGCGCCGATTGCCGCGCCGACCAGCGTGCCGGCGCCGCCTAGCACGACCATCAGCAGCGCGTCGACCGACGTGGTCAGCACGACTGTCTCTGGGCTGACGTGGCCGTTGGTGTGTGCCCACAACACGCCGGCCAGGCCGCCGAAGCCACCGGCGATGATGAAGGCGATGTATTTGTGCAGCCACGTATTGTAGCCGAGGATCTGCATGCGCAGTTCGCGTTCGCGAATACCGGCGAGGCTTTTGCCGAACGGCGAACGCACCAGCACGTAGAGCGCGAGCATCGACAGGCTGAAGAACGCGAAGACGAGATAGAAGAATGTCACGTCGTTCGACAGATCTAGTCCGAAGCTCGGCCGGCCGGTCATATTGATGCCGTTGTCGCCGCCGGTGAGCGAATTCCAGCGGTAGGCGAGGCCCCACACGCATTGGCCCAGCGCCAGTGTGATCATCAGGAAGTAGACGCCGCCGGCGCGGATTGCGAACAGTCCGAACAAGGCCGCGAGCGCGGCGCCGATCAGAATGCCCATCACCACGACCAGCCAGAAATCCCAGCCCATGCCGATATGGAATTTGGTTGCGAGCACGGCCGTCAGATAGGCGCCGACGCCGAAATAGGCGGCCTGGCCCATCGACGACATACCGGTGTAGCCGAGCAGAAGATCGACGCTCATGGCGAGAATGGCGAAAGCGAGCGCGCGCGTCACCAGCAGCACCACGAACGAGCCCGATTGCGGAACGACAAGCGCGACCGCCACCAGAGCCGCGATGACGATCATGATTTTTATTTTTTGACTCATCATCGCGCTCACTCCCGTCCGAAGAGGCCGGTCGGCTTGATCGCGAGGATCAGAACCATCGGCGCGTAGAGAGTGAAGTAGGAAATTTCCGGGAACAGCGCCTTGCCGAAATTGTCGGCGAGGCCGACCGCGAGCGCGCCGATTGCGGCGCCGCCGAGGCTGCCCATGCCGCCGATGATGACCACCGCGAAGGCGAGCGGCAGCATTTCGAAGTCGAGGCCGGGATAAATGCCGAGGAATGCGCCGCCGATCACGCCGCCGAGCGCGGCGAGGAAGGCGCCGAGCGCGAAGATGAACATCGAGACCTTGTTGGTGTCGATGCCGACGCCGCGCGCCATTTGCGCGTCATCGACGGTGGCGCGCACGGCTGCACCCATGCGGGTCTTTTCCATCACCAGCCACAGCGCGATGCCGATGACGACGGCCATGCCGATCATGAACACGCGATACAGCGGCAGATAAACGCCGCCGACCACGATGCTTTGCGTGAAGGCTGGCGGCGGGTTGATGTCCATGTTGTTGCCGCCCCAGATGTCGAGCGCGGCCTGTTGGAACAAAAAGGCAAAGCCGACGGTCAGGAGCACTTGCCGCAGCACATCGGTGTCGATCGGGACGATGGCAATGCGGCGGAGTACGGCGAAGCAGGCGAGGGTGGCCAGCGCCGCGCAGATGATGAACTGCGGCCAGCCGAACGACGTGCCGCGCGCAATTGCAAGGCTGATGAGAACGCCCAAGCCCAGTGCCAGCACACCGTTACGGAGAAACGCGAGACCTTCGGAGCGCAGGAACAGCCGCTCCATCGCAATGCCGATCGCGGCGACGCCGAGCGCGGCAACCGGCAATGATATGGCCCATGCGTAGGAAGTGTAGGGGGTGAGAAAGTGAATCACCGACAGCGCGATGTAGCCGCCCCAGAGGAAGTAAGCGCCGTGCGACAGGTTCACGATGCGCATGACGCCGAAGATCAACGACAGGCCGCTGCCGATCAAAAACAGCAAAGCGCCGTACGAAATGCCGTTGAAAGCCTGAACCACCCAAAACTGTGTGTTCATATTCCCCCTGGAGTCCTTCTGTTTTTTTCGAAGGTTGCATGAACCTTAGCCTAGGTCCCACGGAAATGAACACACTAAATGCTCACAGCCGCCAGTTGTGTGGTTATCTGTCGCGCCGTTTCGGTCGATGTGCCGCAATGCGACAATTCTCGGCCGCTATTTCCGCCCGCGTTTTTTCGCAGTTGCCTTCTTTTTCGGCGGGATGATCGGCAGCAGAAGATACGGCGCTTTTCCACTGGCGAAATGCAGGGTGGTGGTGCCGCCGAAAACGGCAGGCGGCCGGTCTTCCGGCTTGTTATGCAGGAAGGGTCCGCAGCCGGTCAGTTCGTTTTTGAAGTTCGACAGCTTGCCGCCGCTCGCACCCGGATATTCGTAATCTTTGCCGCGGATCGAAACCGCGACGCGGTAACCGACCGGCACCGCGATCGACGTCGGCCAGATTTCAATGTCGAGTTCGACCGGTTTGCCCTTGGCGAGCGGCTGCTTCTGATCGTGGGTATGATAGGGCCGGTATGGCGTCGACAATTTCTTGTCGAACTTGCGATGCGATGCGCGCAGCCAGCCCTGTGCGATCGGCGTGTGCGGATCGATCGCGCCTTGAAATACGACTTCCTTCAGGTCGCCGGTGAATACGCGGACCACGATGAAGACGTCGGCATCTTTGGTTGTCGATGAAACGAACAGTTTGATCGCCGACGGACCTGTGATTTCAGTCTCGTGCTCCATCGGCGGGGTGAGGAAGGTCACACCTTCGCCCATCGCTTCGAACGCAAGCTTGGCGGCTTTCGACGGCTTCCTAGGAGTGGCCGCCATGGTCGCCGGATCGAGATAGAATTTGGTCCATTGCGTGCGCGCGATCGGCCACTCGTTCTCGGCGCGCTCAACGAACTTCTCGCCGGGATGACGTACCTGCAGTTTTACCTTCGGCTGCCTCTTCCAGGCGTCTTTCTTGCCGTGGAGGTAATAGTTGAAGAACGCAAGTTGCTGCTCGCGGCCGTAGTCGGTGTAGAAATGCGTCCAGTGTTCGATGCCATGCGCTTCGAGCCATTTTTCCTTGGAAGCCGAACGCACGAAGCCTTCGAAATTGCCGCGCGGGTGCAGGCCCTGGCCGCCCCAGTTTGCCGAAGAGAACAGCGGCGTCTTGATCTTGTCCCACACCGGCGAGCGGTCGCGGTGATATTTGTCGTCCATCGGATGCGCCAGGATGAGGCCGCCGAAGTCTATACGGTTCTTGGCGAGTTGCGCTTCCGATAGCGTTTCCGGTCCGCACACCAGTTCGCCGTGGATGCGGCTGCGGCCACCGCGTTCGCCGGCGCCGTACTGCACGGTCTTGACCTGCATATCGAACCAGTTTTCCCAGAACGTCGACAGCATGCCGCCGTGATGCGTCATGTCGCGGTACCAGTCGGCCGAGCCTTCCCAGATGCACATCGCCGCGAGATGCGGCGGCTGCAGCGAAGCGACATGCCACTGGTTCATCGCCAGGTAGGAAATGCCATTGAGGCCGACTTTACCGTTCGACCAGGGCTGCACGCCGGCCCATTCGATGCAGTCGTAGAAGTCCTTGGTTTCGCGCGGCGAGAAATGATCGATGACGCCGGGCGAACAGCCGCAACCGCGGGAGTCGACACGAACACATACGTAATCGTGCGGGACCCACTTCTCCGGATCGACGACTTCCCAGTTCTGATACTGATTGGTCGAACCGGCCGTGACGTCGGGATGTTTGTCCGCCATGCGGTTCCAGGCGCTCGGATAGCCGTCCTGGAAGGCGAGGTTCTTGGCGTAGGGGCCGTAGGTGATCAGGACCGGATAGCGGCCTTCTTTCACCGGGCGAAAAACATCGGCGCGGAGCACGATGCCGTCGTCCATTTTGATCGGCACGTTCCAATCGATCCGCATGCCGTCACGGACTTCAGATCGCTCCTGCATCACGCTCTCCCACAAATTTTATTTTCTTGGGCGGGAGGCTACAGCAGCCAAGCAAGGACGCAAGAGCATCCGCCGCTCGTCCCGCTTATTGGAACGAGCGGCGCAACGATCAGCGCTTGCGCTTGATCTTGGCCTGCTTCTCCAGCACGGCGCAGACGGCGGCGGTGTCGAGCGCACCGAGACCCATTTTCTGTGCCTTGATGTAGACCGGCTTCGACGCATCGAACATCGGCGTCGGCACTTTGATCTTGCGGCCGTAATCGCCGATCACCTGCATGTCCTTGTCCCAGACGTCGATCTTCATGGTGACGGTCTTGTAGTTGTTCTTCACCATGAAAGGCGCGCGCAGTTCGAAGATGCGCGAGTTGCCGGCGCCGCCCTGGATCAGGTCGAAGATCGCCTGCGGCTCAAGGCCTGCCTTCATGCCGTAGACCATGGCTTCGGCGCTGGCGACGTTGTGGATCGCCACCAGAAGGTTGGCCACGTATTTCATCTTGCTGCCGTTGCCGAAGGCGCCGGTGTCGTAAACCTTGCGGCCGAAATCGGCGAACATCGGCTTGAGCTTGGCGACGGCCTTCTTGTCGCCGCTGGCGTAGAACACCAGATCGGCAACCGCCGCCTGCGCGCCGGTGCCGCTGACCGGCACATCGAGCATGGTATGTCCCGCCTTACGCAGGACGGCTTCGGCCTTTTCCTTATCTGAAATGGCGAAGGTGCTCATTTCCACAATGGTCTTGCGCGGCAGCTTGGCTGCGGCGATCGCCTTGGCCGTGTCGATCAAGGCCTGCGGCTTCGGCAGGCTGGTGAGAATGGTTGGGACCTTGCCCGCAACGTCGACCGCGCTCTTTGCGATCTCGACGCCGGCGCGTTCCGCCGCCTTGCGGGCCTTCGCGCTCAGATCGTAGCCGACCACGCGCCAGCCGTTGGCGGCAAGGTTCTTGGCGAACGAGCCGCCCATGATGCCGAGGCCGATCACGCCGACCGTGCCCTTGTTCTTCGCAGCCATAACAAGTCTCCCCGATGCCGCGCACGAGATGTGCAACAGGCGGCGCCTTGTTAATTCGTCGAGCCCCGTGCTGTCGAGTGGGGTCGCTCGCCATACCGCTTTCGCCGCGAGCCGCGATCGCTTAGTGTCCGGCAAAAGAGTTCAAGCACTTCGGGAGGATTTCAATGAATATCGGCTTGGCGGGACTTGGTGCGATGGGGTCGCAAATCGCGGCGCGGCTGATGGAAGTCGGTCACCAGGTTACGGTGTGGAATCGTACGCCCGAAAAGACCAAGTCGCTGGCGGCAGCCGGCGCCAAGGTCGCAACGTCACCGGCTGAACTGGCGGCTGCTTGCGAAGCGGTCATCACGCTGCTCACCGACGCCAAGTCGATCGACCAGGTTTACGGCGGGCCGAATGGGCTTCTGTCCGGCAACGTCAAAGGCAAGATGTTCATCGAGATGAGCACGGTGGCGCCGAAGGTGCACACCGATCTCGACGCCAAGGTGCGTCCGACCGGCGCGGTGCTGGTCGAATGTCCGGTGGGCGGCTCGACCATTCCGGCACGCAAGGGCCAGTTGCTCGGCTTGATGGGCGCGACGGCCGAGGACGCGGCGCGTGCGCGGCCGCTGCTCGAGCAGCTGTGCCGCAAGGTCGAGCATTGCGGTCCGGTCGGCTCCGCGGCCGCCATGAAGCTCGCGATCAATCTGCCCCTGATGGTGGCCTGGCAGGCCTATGGCGAAGCCTTCGCCATTGCGCGCAGCGCCGGCTGGGAACCGCGCCGTCTCGTCGACCTGCTGGTCGAAAGCAACGGCGGCAACAAGGCGATTGCCGCGCGCGCCGACATGATCGTGACGATGTTCGAAGGCCGAGACCCGGGTCCGACCACCTTCAGCATCGACAACGGCGTCAAGGACCTGCGCACCATGATCGAGACCGGCGAGGGACTCGGCGCCGACATGTATGCCACCAAGGCGGCGCTGGCCGGCTTCGAGGATGCTAGCAAGAGCGGCATCGGCGGCGGCGACGGCTCGCAGGTGTCGGTCTACTGGTCGGCACGGAAAAAGAAATAAGCGTTCAACAAAAATCGGGGAGGCGACGATGAAGCTGTTTTCGTTCTGGCGATCGCTGGCGACCTATCGCGTGCGCATCGCGCTCAACCTCAAAGGCATCACGCCCGACGAGGTCGTCGAGGTCAATCTGATGCAGGGCCACCAGCGCGATCCGAAATTCAAGGCGGTCAACCCGATGATGGCGATCCCGGCCTTGGTCGATGGCGACGGACCGGCGCTGTTCGAGTCGCTGGCGATCATCGAATATATCGACGAAATTAAGCCGAACCCGCCGTTGCTGCCGAAGGAACCGAAGGCGCGTGCCCGTGTGCGTGGCTTGGCTCAGATCGTCGCCTGCGACAGCCATCCGCTGATCGTGCCGCGCGTGCGCGAATATCTGGCGCATGAATACAAGGTCGACGAGGCCGGCGTGCAGAAATGGGCGCAGCACTGGCACAAGGCGGCGTTGACCGGGCTCGAAGAACATCTCTCGACCGAGAAGGACACTGGCACCTATTGCCAAGGCGAACAGATCACCATCGCGGACATCTGCCTTGCCAGTCAGGTGGCAGGCGCGAATTTCTTCAAGGTCGATCTGGCGCCGTATCCAACGGTGGCGCGCATCGCCGCGAGCTGTGCGAAGAACGATGCTTTTGCGCGCGCCCATCCGCTCAAGCAGCCCGGCGCTCCGGCGGCGGTGTAATTGGCACCGGCGCGATTAAGCCCGCGATTTTTTCCGCGTGGGCTTGATCGCCGCGTCCCATCGTTTGTGGATATGCGCGACTTCGGACTCGATGCGTTCGAGGAACATACGTGCTTGTGTCGATAGCGTCCGCCGGGTCGGCTGGATGACGACGAAGTCAGCGTGCAGTTCGGGCCCGACGATCGGATTGACGATCAGTTCGCCGCGGCCGATGTCGTTGACCGAGATGACGCTGGGCAAGATCGTAACCCATTCGGAACGCGCGACAAATTCCAGCGTCGCGATCATGGCGTCCATTTCCAGCATCGCCGACACCTCGACACCGTGGCTTTGCAGATAGGTATCGAGGTTGCGGCGCCGGATATTGTCCGGTCCCGGCACCACGATTTTCAGCGGCTCGCACTGCGACAGACGTACCGGTACAAGCGGCTGATAACCGGCGCGCGGCCCCGAAATCATCATCTCGCGATCACGGACAAGCAATCGCGACTTGAGCCCGATGGCGCCTTCGAAAGCCGGCACGATGGCGAAATCCAGTTCATCGCTGAGCACCATATCGGTGAGAGTGGCGCTGTAGCCTTCGACGATGCGCAGGCGGACATCGGGGCATCGGGGCACGAAGTCGTTCAGCACCGGCGCCAGCACGGCGCGGGTAAAGGTCGGCATCAGGCCGATGCGCAGTTCGCCGACTAATTTACCGGATAGCGAGCGGGCTTCCTCGGCCGCATGTTCCAGCGCACCGACGGCATCGACGCAGCGCTTGTAGTAGCGCAAGCCGGCTGGCGTCGGCTTTACCTTGCCGGCCGATCGCTCGAATAATTGCACGCCGAGCGAACGTTCGACGGCGGCGACGTGCTGGGAGATGCCCGATTGCGTCGCGTTTTCGCGCTCGGCGGCGCGGGTGAAGGAGCCTTCTTCGCAGACGGCAATGACGGCGCGGATCTGGCGCAGCGGGATGGTGTCCATGGGCCATTATAAAAACTAATGGTCTAAAGCATAATATATTATTTCGTTGGAAGAGGCTTACCCCCTAGGCTGGGGGCAAAACAAATAACGCCCACCCAAGGACAAGGCCCTATGAAGCTTGGCTTCTTCACGATGCCCATCCATCCGTTGAACAAAGACTGGCGGCTGTCGCTCCGCGAAGACCGGGAGGCCTTCATCCTGGCCGACGAACTCGGCTTCGCCGAAGGCTATTGCGGCGAGCACGTCACCGACCGCGCCGAGAACATCACGTCTTGCGCGATCTTTCTCGCGACGCTGGTTCATGCCACCAAGCAGATGAAGCTCGGCACCGGCACCATCAATATGCCGAACGCGCATCCGGCAGCGGTCGCCTCGCAGATCGCGATGCTCGATCACATGCTCGACGGCCGTTTCCTGTTCGGCATCAGCCCCGGCGGCCTGCTGTCGGACGCGGAAGTGTTCGGCAACCTCGACGCCAACCGTAACGAGATGTTCCTCGAAGGCATCAACCAGGTTCTGGCGATCTGGGCCAACGACCCGCCCTACAATCTCAAGGGCAAATACTGGAACATCAGCGTCGAGCGCCAATTTCTGCCCGATCTTGGCCAAGGTTACATCGCCAAACCGTTGCAGCGTCCGCATCCGCCGATCGTCGTCACCGCGGTGGCGCCGTTTTCCAAAGGCGTGACTGAAGCCGCTGCGCGCGGCTGGGACCCGATCTCGGCGAACTTCCTGATGCCGCAGTGGGTGAAGAGCCACTGGCCCAAATATGTCGAAGGCTGCGAGCGGATGGGCCGTCCGGCCGATCCGGCGAACTGGCGTGTCGCCAGAAGCATTTTCGTCGCCGACGACGAGAAGACTGCCAAGGCCTATGCCACCGATCCGAACGGGCCGTACCGCTATTACTATTCGCAGCTCTACACCAAGCTGAAAATGAACGGCCGCATCGAGCTGTTCAAGACGCATCGCGACCAGCCGGATGACGAGGTCACGCTCGATTATGTGTGCGATCAGCTCATCACCTACGGCACGCCGGACAAGGTGGCGGATGAACTGCTGAAGTATCAGGAAACGGTCGGCGAGTTCGGCACCTTGTTGTACGCCGGCAAGGACTGGAAAGATCCCGCGCTCGGCAAGCGCTCGATGGTGCTGCTGGCCGAAAAAGTCCTGCCCAAGATCAACGCCGCGACCAAGAAATGAGCAAGCCAAAGGTATTCGTCACCCAGCCAATCGCTGAGAGCGCGCTGGCTCGCCTGCGCGCCGTCGCCGACGTTGAGGTCAATCCGGATTCGAGCCAGGTGTTGCCCAAGGACAAGCTGATCGCCGGCGTGAAGCGCGCCGACATTCTGCTGTCGCTGTTGCATGATCGCGTGGACCGCGACGTGCTGACCGCCAACCCGAAGCTCAAGGCGGTGTCGGCGATGAACATCACGCAGGACCTCATCGACCTGCAGGCCGCGACCGAACTCGGCATTCCCGTCACCAACATCACGGCGATGGTCACCGATGCGACGGCGGATATCGCGTTCGGCTTGCTGCTGTCGGTGGCGCGCAACATCGCGCTGGGCGACAAACTGTTCCGGCAGGGTATCTATCCTGGTTCGCAGTCCAACCATCTCGCGGGCTACGCGGTGAGCGGCAAGACGCTCGGCCTCGTCGGCTTCGGCCGCATCGGCCAGGCGGTTGGCCGCCGCGGCCGCGGTTTCGGGATGAAGATCATCTATTGCGATCCGCATCGCCAGTCTGCCGAGGTCGAGGCACAGTTCGATGCGACCTACATGTCGTTCGAGGACGTGCTGAAGACGGCGGACTTCGTCTCGATGCATCCGCAGTTGTCGCCGGAAACGCGTCACCTGATGAGCGACAAGCAGTTCGCGCTGATGAAACCGACCGCCTTTATCGTCAACACGTCGCGCGGCCCGATCATCGACGAGACGGCGCTGGTGCGTGCGCTGAAGGCGAAGCAGATCGCCGGCGCCGGCCTCGACGTCTACGAGCACGAGCCGCAGGTTTCGCCCGATCTCGTCGCCATGACGAACGTGGTTCTGACGCCGCATCTCGGCAGCGGCGTGCTGGAGCTGCGCGAAGGCATGGCGCATGTCGTCGTCGACAACATCATCGCCCTGATCGAAAACAAGCCGCCGGTGAGCTGTCTCAATCCGCAGGTATTAAAAAAGCTGTTTTAGGCGCGCGCCGTTACGACTTATCCCGCGCCCAGGTAACAATCACCTTCACGGTCTTGTTGTCGACGTTGGGATGCGGCATCGGCGGGCTTTCGATGTTGAGCACGTCGTCGCCTTCGAAACGCAGGAAGCGGACCTGTTCGCCGCCGACCCAGGCTTCGTTCCAGGCGACTTCGACTTTGGTAATGACCTTGTTGTCCTCGACGCGATAGCGGCCGCTATAGGCGATCATCGAACGCAGCGCCTTGGCGCGATCCTCGTCGGTCTTGGGCACCGGGCGGCCGTCGGCGGTGACCAGCGCGAGCCAGCGGCCTTCGGGCGTGGCGATCTGATAGCCACGCGGATGCTCGCCAAGCACCGGCGTACGCTCCTTGGTTTGCGCATCCTCATAGGTGACGGCGACCAGCTTCCAGGTACCGATGATGCGGTCTTTGTCGGCGGCGAGAGCGGCATTGCTTAACAGCAGCAGGGCGCCGAACACCAAAGCACGCATGCCAATCTCCCCAATTAGTTATTCTTTTTTGTAGTCTATTCCGCCGTCCAGCCGCCGTCGACCACCAGCGAGGTGCCAGTCATCAGCGCGGCGGCGTCGCTCGCCATGAAGACGATGGCGCCGGTGAGATCTTCGAGCTGGCCGAGGCGGCCGAGCTTGATGCGCTTGAGCGTGTCAGTGCGGAAGGCTTCGTTCTGGAAAAACGGGCGCGTCATCGGCGTTTCGATGAAAGTCGGCGCCAGCGTGTTGACCCTGATCTTGTACGGCGCCAGCTCGATCGCCATTGCCTTGGTGAAGCCTTCCATCGCGTGCTTGGTGGCGCAGTAAACGGTGCGGGTCGGGCCGCCGACATGGCCCATCTGCGACGACATATTGATGATCGAGCCGGGCTGTTTCGCCTCGACCAGCTTGCGTGCCACAGCCTGAGCGACGAAGTAGGCGGCGCGGACGTTCAAGCCGAAGACGAAATCGAAATCCTCGACCTTCACGTCAACGAACGGTGCCGGCTTATTGGTGCCGGCGTTGTTGACGAGGATGTTGAACGGCACCTGCGCGGCGATGGTCTTTTGCACAGCCTCGACGTCGCGCACATCGAGCACCAGTGGCTCGGCCTCGTGGCCACGGGTGCGGATGGCTTCGGCCGCTTCCTCGATTTCGGTGGCGGTGCGGGCGGCCAGTGTGACATGCGCACCGGCCTCCGCCAGCGCGGACGCCGCCGCCAGACCGATGCCGCGTCCGGCGCCGGTCACCAGCGCGCGCCGTCCGTCGAGACGGAACGACGGCGTTTTGGTGAGGTCCACGCTCACTCCGCCGCCTGCGCGTAGGGCACGTTGCGGCGGCCGTAGCGGCGCACGCGGATATTCGCCTGCTCGGCGTGACCCGAGAAACCTTCAAGAATGCACAGCCGCGAGCAATATTCGCCGATCATGGCGCTGGCTTCGTCGGTCAGCACCTTTTGATACGTGCAGGTCTTGAGGAACTTGCCGACCCACAGGCCGCCGGTGAAGCGGGCGTTCTTCTTAGTCGGCAGCGTGTGATTGGTGCCGATCACCTTGTCGCCATAGGCGACATTGGTGCGGGGGCCTAAAAACAGCGCGCCGAAATTCTGCATGTTGTTGAGAAAGTAGTCCGGGTCCTTGGTCATGACCTGGACGTGCTCGGAAGCGACGCGGTCGGCTTCGCTGACCATTTCCTCGTAGCTGTCACAGACGATGACTTCGCCGTAGTCGTTCCACGCCTGACGCGCCACGTCGGCGGTGGGCAGGATGGTCAGCAGGCGCTCGATCTCGTTCATGGTGTCGCGCGCGAGTTTTTCCGAATTGGTGATCAGGACGGCCGGCGAGTTCGGGCCATGCTCGGCCTGGCCGAGCAGGTCGGTAGCGCAGATTTCGCCGTCGACGCTGTCGTCGGCAATGATCAGCGTCTCGGTCGGGCCTGCGAGCAAGTCGATGCCGATGCGGCCGAACAACTGACGCTTGGCTTCCGCCACATAGGCGTTGCCGGGTCCGACGATCATGTCGACCGGCGCGATAGTTTCGGTGCCGAGCGCCATGGCCGCGACAGCCTGTACGCCGCCGAGCACGTAGATTTCGTCAGCGCCGCCGAAATGCATGGCGGCGACGATGGCCGGGTGCGGTCCGCCCTTGAACGGCGGGGCGCAGGCGATGATGCGCTTCACGCCGGCGACCTTGGCCGTGACGATCGACATGTGCGCCGAGGCGACCATGGGATAGCGGCCGCCGGGCACATAGCAGCCGATCGACGACACCGGTACGTGTTTGTGGCCGAGGATGACGCCGGGCAGGGTCTCGACCTCGATGTCCTTCATGCTCTCGCGCTGCTTCTGCGCGAAGTTGCGCACCTGAGCCTGCGCGAACTTGATGTCCTCCAGATCGCGCTTGGGCACCTGGGCGATTGCCGCGTCGATTTCGGCCGGCGACAGGCGGAAGCTCTTCGGTGCCCAGTTGTCGAATTTCTTCGACAGGTCGCGGATCGCCTGGTCCTTGTGCTCTTCGACCTGCGCCAGAATAGTCTCGACCGTCTCGCGCACTTTGGCGTCGGCGGCCTTGATCGTGCCGGCATCCATGCCGCGCTTGAGATGATTGGGCATGAGCGTCTCTCCATTCACACAGCTGTCGTCCCCGCGAAGGCGGGGACCCAGCACTTACTGGTTTCGAGTTTAGCGCAAAAGTCGAAGGTCTGGATGCTCCGCTTTCGCGGGGCATGACAGCGGAATTTGGAGGGCGAGATCCCGGCTCGGCTTCGCCGTCCGGGATGACCGCTACGCGGTCACTTAATCGCCTGCGGATTGATAGGCGAACCGGTGGCGCCGGTGATGATCAGTGGCGGACCGCAGAAGAAAAATTCGTAGATACCGTCTTCGTCGCAATCCTCGGCCAGTTCCTTGAGGTAGAAGATTTCACCCATGCACAGGCCCATGGCCGGGATGACGACCCAGTGCCACGGCTGGTTGGCCTCGGTGGTCTCGTTCGGGCGGACTTCGCAGCCCCAGGTGTCCATGCACAGCGCCGCGATTTCCTTTTCCTGCGCCCAGTAGCAGTTCTCGAACTTGACGCCCGGTGCGTCGCCGCCGGCATAGCCGCCCCAGTTCTTCTCGGCGAGGCAGCGCTCCATCTGGCCGGTGCGTACGTGCACGAAGTCGCCGCGTCCAATCGAGACGTTCTGCTGCTTGGCGCACTTGTCGAGTTCGTCGTTGGAAATGCTCTCGCCGTCGTTGAGCCATTTCACTTTGCGGAAACGCGCGATGTCCAGCAACACGCCACGGCCGACCATCTTGCTCTTGGAATGCTCGATGCCGAGCACCGACAGGCCGCGCGAGTCGATGAGCTTGGCGTCGTAGCCGTTGTAGGCCTTGTCCTCGTAGAACAGGTGGCCGAGCGCGTCCCAGTGGGTCGCGCCCTGCACGCACAACATCAGCGTGTCGTCGGCGTAGCGGATCTTGTTCCAGTCCTGCTGGCCGGCGACGGCGTCGGTGCCGGTGGCGAGCATCTGGTGGATCGGGTTGAAGCGGCCGCCGAACAGACCGTTCTGCGGGCCGTCGCGGTCGAGTGGAATGCCGAGCGCGAAGACCTTGCCGGTCTTGATCAGGCTTGCCGCCTTGACGATATGCTCGGGCGTGACGTGGTTAAGCGTACCGATCTGGTCGGTCTTGCCCCAGCGGCCCCAGTTCGACAGCTTCTTGGAGGCTTCGGCGATCGCCTCTTTGCCGACCTTGATATTCATGAAAGCGTTTCCTTCTTGGATTAGTTTCTTGCAGCGCCGCAGCTGATCTGCCGCATTCATGCAATATTGGCCGGATGGCGGTGTTACATCAAGCGGGTCACCCCGCTAATCGAAAAAGGACGTGTTTCATGATGCGCAAATGGATTGTAGCGGCTGTTTTTCTCGCGTCTGTCGCCGTGCCCGCCCACGCTGCTTCGATTATCGATGAATGGGCCAGCGTGAAGGCGCCGGCCGCGCCCGAGCTCAAACCGGTGACGATCGAGCCCGCAACCACGGCGCTGCTGATGCTCGATTTCATGAACCAGAACTGCGGCCAACGGCCGCGCTGCCTCGCGCAGATCCCGGCGATGAAAAAGCTTCTCGAGAAGGCGCGCGCGGCCAAGGTGATGGTGGTCTACAGCGTGATTGCCAACACCACGGGCGCCGATGTCATCAAGGACGTCGCGCCGCTGGAGAGTGAGCCTTCGGTGCGCTCGGGCCCGGACAAGTTTTTCAAGACCGATCTCGAGAAAATTCTCGCCGACAAGGGCATCAAGACCGTCATCACCGTCGGCACGGCATCGAACGGTGCAGTATTCTCCACCGCAAGCGGCGCTGCCAAACGCGGCATGAATGTCATCGTGCCGGTTGACGGCATGTCGGCGGTCGATCCGGTCGCGGAATATGCGACGGTGCTCAACTTCCTCAGCGCACCCAGCGTGTCTCAGAAGTCGACGCTGACACGGAGCGACATGATCAAGTTTTAGATCTTGCCCAGCGCCCGCAGAATCTTGTCGGGTGTGAACGGCATGTCGGTCAGCGGCGTTGCGCCGAGCGGGCGCAGCGCGTCATTGATCGCGTTCATGATGCAGGCCGGCGCCCCCGCGGTGCCGGCTTCGCCCGCGCCCTTGGCGCCGAGTTCTGAGTCGGTGGTGGGCGAGACGACATGGCCGCACTGGATATCGGGCATCTCGACCGCCATTGGCACCAGATAGTCGGCCATGTTGCCGTTGAGCATCTGGCCGCGCTCGTCATAGAGGCACTGTTCGTAAAGCGCCGCGCCGATGCCCTGCACCACGCCGCCGCGGATCTGCTCGTTGACCAGTTGCGGGTTGATGATGGTGCCGCAATCCTCGACGCACCAGTGATCGATCAGCTTGACGAAGCCGGTGTCGGTATCAACTTCGAGATAGCTCGCCTGGATGCCGTTGGTGAAAGCGAAGGGCCAGGCGCGCGGGACATAATGCCGCGTCGCCATCAGTTCGGCTTGGAAGCCGGGCGGCAGCGTGTCGGGCCGGAAATAGGCGACGCGCGCCAGCTCGGCCAGCGTCAGGCGTTCGGTGCCTGAGGTTTTGTCGACGACGACGCTGTTGCGGATGTCGAGGTCTTCGGGTTTGGCCTGCAGCATGGCGCCGGCGACCGCGAGCACATTGCCGCGCAGGGCCTTGCCAGCCTGCCACGCTGCTTCGCCGCCGATGCCGGCGGCGCGTGACGCCCAGGTGCCGCCGCCATAAGGCACGTTGTCGGTATCGCCGGTGACGACGCGGACTTTGTCCATCGAAACGCCAAAAGACGATGCGACGCATTGCGCCAGCACGGCTTCGGCGCCCTGACCTTGTTCCGTTACGCCCGAATGAATAGTGATCGCGCCCTGCGAGTCGAGTTTTACGGTCGCGCCGTCCTGCGATGTGATACGCGCGCCGCCGACACCGTAGAAGGCGGCGGAGGGATTGGTGACCTCGATGAACGAGGCAAAACCGATGCCGCGATAGACGCCCTTGTCGCGCAGCTTCTTCTGCTCGGCGCGCAGACCGGCGTAATTCATCATGGTGTCGAGATGCGCCATCGCCTCGTGGTGCGACAGTTTCTCGAATTTCAGCCCGGAGGCGGACTGTGCGGGATAGGCATCGTCGGGGATCATGTTGCGCCGGCGGATTTCCAGCGGGTCCATGCCGATCTTCGCTGCGGCGAGTTCGACCAGCCCCTCGGTGACCGCCACGGCAATGGGATGGCCGACCGCGCGGTACTGGCACATCACGTTTTTGTTCTGGAACACCACGCGCGCCTGCGCGCGGTAGTTCGGACAGTTGTACGGTCCGCCGGTCAGGTTGACGACCTGATTGGCCTCGATGCCCGAGGTGCGCGGATAGACCGAGTAGGGGCCGATACCGGTGAGATCGTCGATCTCGAAGGCAGTGATGGTGCCGTCTTTCTTGACGCCGATCTTGGCCTTGATGCGATGATCGCGCGCGTGAATGTCGGTGACGAAGCTTTCGATGCGGTCGGCGACGAACTTCACCGGGCGCTTGAGCAGCTTCGACAGCGCTACCGTCGCCATCTCGTCGGCATAAGTGTGCACCTTGATGCCGAACGAGCCGCCGACGTCCTTGGTCAGGATGCGTACCTGATCCGTTGTCAGATCGAGATGCTTGGCGAACAGGTCCTGCATCATGTGCGGCGCCTGCGTGCCTTGG
>CAISIV010000096.1 GCA_903885555.1 uncultured Hyphomicrobiales bacterium | reverse complement strand
GCAGTCTGGCGCAGCGCTCGTCGCAGGCGGCCAAGGACATCAAGGATCTCATCACCAACAGCAATGCCCAGGTGAAGGACGGCGTCGATCTGGTCAACAAGGCCGGCGCTTCGCTCAACGACATCGTCGAGTCGATCAAGGGTGTTGCCTCGATCGTGGCCGATATCGCCGCCGCCAGTTCCGAGCAGGCCGAAGGCCTCGAGCAGATCAACAAGGCCTTGAGCCAGATGGACGAAGCAACGCAGCAGAACTCGGCACTGGTCGAGGAAAACGCCGCCACTGCCAAGACGCTGGAGCATCAGGCACGGGCGATGGACGACAAGGTTTCGTTCTTCAAGGTCGATGAAGCTCAACATAGTGGCGCTGCGGAAGCGCCGCCGCGTCAGGCCATCCAGAAGCCAAAAGCGGTGCTGGCCAGCGGCAGGTCAAAGGCGGCGTAAGGCCGTCGAAAGTATTGGCGCGCATCGTCGATGCAGCCAACAGCATAAAGTGGGTGAAATAGCGTCATGTTCAACCGGCTTACAGTGAATGCACTTTTGAAGTCAGCAATCGTCTTGCTGTCATCGGCGGTGCTTGTCGTGTTGGCGCTCGGCGCCTGGGATTCGTGGGGCCGGTTGAACGTCGCCACCCGAATGGTGCACGTGGCCGACGCGTCGGCCCATCTGTTCAGCGCCTTGCGTGATCTCCGCAACGACCGATCGACGACCATCAGGGATTTGCAGTCCGACAAGCAGGAGCCGATGAGTTCCGTTCTTCGCGAAGCCCGCGAAGTGGAAATGATCGCCTTGAACGCCGCGCTGATAGCGTTGCGGCAGGACGACCTTAGGCAAGGGCAAAGTGGTGTACCGGCTCTTGAACAGGCACTCAAACGTCAGGTGGCTCTGCATCAGGAAACCGCCGCCGCATTCAACCAGCCCAAGGCGTCGCGCCGGGTCGGACTTGTTCAGGAAACCGCGGATTCGGCTAATGCCCTGATGGCGCTGATCGACAAGCTGTCGATGGAACTTGCCGTGATCGTCAAGCTAGATGATTCGTTTGTCAGCCAGCTTCTCGAGATCAAGCAGCAGGCCTGGGTCACCCGCAACACCGCGGGCGACGCCAACCTGATTTTGCTGATGGGCGTCGGCGGCATGCCGATGGCGCCTGATGCGGCCACAAAATTTACCGGCAACGTGATCAGAGCCGAAGCGGCGTGGACGACGCTCGAGGGAATAGCGGCTGGGTTGCCGTTAAGCTCGGCATTGAATGATGCGATGCAAAAGGCCAAGCGGGACTATTTCAATCCGGGACACGCCGCGACCAACTTGAAAACGCTCAAGAGTCTGGTTGCGGGTGAAAAGACCCCCTACGATCAAACGGCTTGGAACAATCTTGCGCTGCCGCCGCTCGCCAACATCCTGAATGTCGCTTTTGTCTCGCTGCAGAACGTGAAGGACTACGCCGTCGACATGCGTGCCGGCGCGCAACTCAAACTCTCCATTCAGCTTGGGCTTGTCTTAACTGCTCTGGTCTTGGCGCTCGGCATGATGATCATGATTTCACGCCGCGTCACCGGGCCGCTGCAAGTCATTCAAGGCGTCATGCTGAAACTGGCGGGCGGCGACTTCAATGTTCAGGTGCCGCGCATCACTCGGAAGGACGAAGTCGGGCAGATCGTGGCGTCTGTGAACACCATGGTGGACCAAATCCGCGCGACGATTGCCGAGATCAAATCGTCGGCGCGTGAAGTCACCAACGCCTCCGCAGAGATTTCCTCCAGCACCACCGACCTGTCGCAGCGCACCGAGGAGCAGGCGGCGAGTCTTGAAGAGACTTCGGCCTCGATGGAAGAAATCTCCGCGACCGTGAAGAAAAACGCCGAGAACGCCCGGCACGCCAGCGAGTCCGCCAGCGCCACCCGCGACGTCGCCGATCGAGGGGGGCAGGTTGTCGCCAAGGCCGTGCAGGCCATGGCGAAGATCGAGGACTCCTCGCGCAAGATCTCCGACATCATCGGCGTCATCGACGAGATCGCCCGCCAGACCAACCTGCTGGCGCTCAACGCGGCAGTCGAAGCCGCCCGCGCCGGCGAAGCCGGCCGTGGTTTCGCCGTCGTGGCATCGGAAGTGCGCAGTCTCGCTCAGCGCTCGTCGCAGGCGGCGAAGGACATCAAGGATCTGATCACCAACAGCAACGGTCAGGTGAAAGACGGCGTCGATCTGGTCAACAAGGCCGGCGAGGCTCTGTCGGAGATCGTGGCCTCGATCAAGTCGGTGGCCGATATCGTGGCCGACATCGCCACCGCCAGCTCCGAGCAGGCGACCGGCATCGACGAGGTCAACAAGGCGCTGACGCAGATGGACGGCGTCACCCAGCAGAACTCGGCGCTGGTCGAGGAAAACGCTGCCACCGCCAAGACCCTCGAATTCCAGGCCAAGGCGATGGACGACCAGGTCTCGTTCTTCCAGGTCGAGGAAGGCCAGGGGGAGGGTGTCGTGCAGCACGAAGTCACCGTTTCGCGCCGCCCGGCTACAAAACGCGCGCCAGTCGCAATGGCGCGTAAGTCGGCCGCATAAACGGCACGCCGTAGAAATCAAAAGATGGGAATAGCCATGCTCAATCGAATTACTGTCAGCACGATTTTGAAGTCCGCGATTGGAACGTGTGTGGCAGCCGTTATCATCCTGTTGGGGCTCGGCGCATGGGATTCCTGGGGCCGGTTCAAGGCCGCCGATAAAATGGTCAACAACGCCGAGGTGTCGATCCATCTCTTCGCCTTCCAGCACAATCTGCGCTTCGATCGTGCGTCGATGGTTCGCGATCTCAACAATGAAGCCGCGATCGGCGTGAGTTCGGTCGTACGTGCTTTGCGAAACGGCGAAGCCGTGGCTTTCGATGGTGCGACCGCTGCGCTGAAGCTGGTCGATTTTCCCGCTGGCAGCACTGCGGTTGCCGATTTTGAACAAACCGTGCGCAAGATGCGCGCGCTCCAGCAGGAATCCGATGCGGCGCTGTCGCAGCCAAAGGCCCAGCGCCGTGCCGGAATTGCCGATGAATATTCCAGGGGCGCGACTGCGACCATCGAACAGTTTGGAAAGCTGTCGAGCCAGTTGGCCCAGCAACTGAAACTGCAGGATGCTTATGTTGACCAGCTCATGCAGTTCAAGGAGCTGGGATGGGCGATGCGGGAAAAGTCGGGCGATGCGGCGGTCGCGGTCAACAACGCCGTCAGTGGCCTGCCGCCTCCGGCGGACATTGTGACTAAGTATCAGGTCGATATCGCGCTGGCGAAGGCCGCCCTGACGGCGATCGAAGGATTTGCGGTCGGGCTGCCGCTGCCCGCAAATTTCACGGATGCCTTGCGGCTCGTGAGGACCGACGCTTTTAGCCAGGAAAATACGGACGCTCAGCTCAAAGTTCTGAAAAGTGTTGTTGCGGGCGAGAAGCTCAATATCGACGCGCCTTCCTGGAGCGCGAACTCACGT
>CAISIV010000095.1 GCA_903885555.1 uncultured Hyphomicrobiales bacterium | reverse complement strand
TGTGAATTTCTGCTTCTGGATCGGATGACCTGCGCGGAAGACGCAGTTGAGTTCTTCATCTAGCAGAAACTCGGCATGAAAGTGCCGGGGCTTTTCGTCGAGCCAGCCCAGCGCGAGATCGGTTTTGTCCTTGTCGAGCAAATCGAGCGCCTGCTGCCGGTCCGCTGTCAATACTTGCAAAGCCATGTTCGGCGCCAAGCGCTGCAACCGGTCGAGCAGCGGCGGAACGACGGCGAGCGTCAGCCGGTCCGGCATGCTGACGCGATAGACGCCGCTGGCGACCGCCGGATCAAACGTCCCCTCGTCGAAAATATCGCCTTCGAGCGCGGCCAATGTGTTGCGCAGCGTCTGCCGTAGCGCTTCCGCCCGCGGCGTCAGCATCATGCCGTTCGCGCCGCGCACCAGTAGGTCATCCTTCAAAGCGACGCGCAGCCGGCGCAGCGCATTGCTGATGGCCGGCTGCGAACGCCCGAGCCTGGCCCCGGCCCGCGTCACGTTGCGCTCCGTCAGCAGAGCGTCCAGTGCCTTGAGCAAATTGAGGTCGAAATTGCGCAACGTCATGACGATCCACCATTCACGCTGTGAATGAAGGTAATTTATACTATCGATTTGGAAAATAGGCCAAGGTGGCCGAAACATCCTCCCAACGACAACAAGGGAGGACGCAAATGTCGCTGTCACGCCGAGCGTTTTTAGGTACATCCGCCGCTTTGGCTGCGGCTGTCGCTGTGCCGCCGGCCCGCGCCGCCGCGCCTCAGAGCGGCAAGCAGGCGGCCGCGTTCTACCGCTACAAGGTCGGCAGCATCGAGATCACCGTCGTCAATGACGGAGTCAGCCGGATGCCGATCACCGACGATTTCGTCGGCAATGCCAGCAAGGCCGACGTTCAGAGTGCGCTCGACGCCGCCTTCCTCGCCAGGGACTTTTACGCCGGCCCCTACAACCCGATCGTCATCAACACGGGTTCAAAGCTCGCTCTCGTCGATACCGGCACAGGCGAGCCGGGCTTCCAGTCGAGCAACGGTCTCAATGGCAGGCTTCTGCTGAACCTCGCCGCCGCCGGTATCGATCCGAAGGATATCGATACCGTGATCCTGTCTCACTACCACGGCGATCACATCAACGGCCTGCTCAAGGCCGACAACGCCGTTGCATTTCCCAACGCGGAAATTCTGGTGCCGTCAGCCGAGCATAAATTCTGGATGAGCGACGATGAGATGAACCGCGCCACCAAGCAGCGCGTCGTTGCCGGTTTCAAGAATGTGCGGCGCGTCATGAACGCCGAGATCCTGAAGCGGGTGCGCACCTACGACTGGGACAAGGAAGTCATCACCGGCGTGACAGCGATTGCGACGCCCGGTCATACGCCGGGCCACACGTCGCACGTCGTTTCCTCGGGCTCCAATTCCGTCTATGTCCAGGCCGACGTCACCCATGCGCCGTTCCTGTTCGCGCGCCATCCCGAATGGCATTTTATGCTGGACGTCGATCCGGTGGCCGCCGAGGCGACCCGCCGCAAGGTCTACGATATGCTGGTGGCCGAAAAGATTCTGGTACAGGGCTTCCA
>CAISIV010000094.1 GCA_903885555.1 uncultured Hyphomicrobiales bacterium | reverse complement strand
CTGGATCGAGCCGATGGCGCAGGTGCTCAACAATCTCGGCTCGGAAAGCGTCTGGGTCGTGCACGGCTCCGACGGTCTCGACGAGATCACCACCGCGGGTTCGACCAGCGTCGCCGAACTCAAGGGCGGCAAGATCCGCACCTTCGAGATCACACCGGAAGATGCCGGCCTGCCCCGCGCCCAGCCGGGCGCGCTCAAGGGTGGCGACGCTACCGAAAACGCCAAGGCCTTGCTCGACGTGCTCAAGGGCAAGAAAGGCGCGTTCCGCGATGTGGCGATCTTTAACGCCGCCGCCGCCTTGATTGTCGCCGGCCGCGCCAAGGACCTGAAGGAAGGCGCGGCGCTGGCCGCCAAGTCGATCGACAGCGGCGAGGCCGAAGGCCGCCTCGACCGGCTGATTGCCGTATCCTGCGTGGTTGACGGCGCATGATCCCGAAAAGTGGAAACCGGTTTTCGGATAAGACCATGCGCAGAGAGAAGCCATGAGCGATATCCTGAAGAAAATCGAAGCCTACAAGCGGGAAGAGATCGCCGCAGCCAAGCGCGTGCGCTCGCTCGCCGATCTGGAAGCGGCAGCCAAGGCCGCCGCGCCGCCCCGCGGGTTTTTGAAGGCCATTGAGAGCAAGGTGTCGCGCGGCGACACCGCGCTGATTGCCGAGATCAAGAAGGCGAGCCCGTCGAAGGGCCTGATCCGCGCCGACTTCGATCCGCCGACGCTGGCCAAGGCCTATGAGGCCGGCGGCGCAACCTGTCTGTCGGTCCTGACCGACGCGCCATCGTTCCAGGGCCAGCCGGAGTTCCTCGGCCAGGCGCGGGATGCCGTGAAGCTTCCGGCGCTGCGCAAGGACTTCTGTTACGAGCCCTACCAGGTCGTGGAATCCCGCGCGCTGGGCGCCGATTGCATCCTCATCATCATGGCGGCGCTCGACGACCATGCTGCCAAAGACGTCGAAGATTCAGCCTTTGCCAATGGCATGGATGTATTGGTTGAGGTTCATCAGGAAGATGAGCTTGAGCGGGCGCTGAAGCTGAAATCCCGCCTGATCGGCATCAACAACCGCGACCTGCGCACCTTCAAGACCTCGCTCACCGTCAGCGAACGGCTGGCGCCGCTGGTGCCAAAAGACAGGATTATCGTCGGCGAAAGCGGCATCAACACCCCTGCCGACCTCGCCCGCCTCGCCAAAATCGGCATCTCGACTTTCCTGGTCGGCGAGAGCCTGATGCGCCAGGACGACGTCACGACGGCAACCCGCACTCTGCTCGCACGCGACCAGCAAACCTCGGCGGCGGAGTAACTCCATGGCGAAAAAGGCTCCAACTAAAGCCCCGCCACAGAAGCCCGCCAAGAAACTGTCTAAGAAACCGGCCAAGCACGAGCCCCTGCTCGCCAATTCAGAATTGACGCATATCGACGCCCGCGGTCAGGCGCACATGGTCGACGTCTCGGCCAAGAGCGCCACCGAACGTGTCGCCGTTGCCGAGGGCAAGGTGATCATGCGCAAGGAGACGCTCGATACCGTGATCGCCGGCAACGCGACTAAGGGCGACGTTCTCGGTGCGGCGCGCCTCGCCGGCATCATGGCGGCCAAACGCACGCACGGGCTGATCCCGCTGTGTCATCCGCTGCCGATCACCAAAATCGAGATCGACATCAATCCGGAACATTCCCTGCCCGGCTTTCTGGTCCAGGCCACCGTCAAGGTGAACGGACAGACCGGTGTCGAGATGGAAGCGCTGATGGCCGTGTCGATCGCGTGCCTCACCATCTACGACATGGCCAAGGCGATCGAGAAAAGCATGAGCATCGAGGGCATTCGCTTGCTCTCGAAGACCGGCGGCAAATCCGGCGACTACAAGGCCCAGAGCTGATGGCGGAATTGCTATCCGTCGCCGAAGCACTGCGCCGTGTGCTGGCCGAGGCGAAGCCTTTGCCCGCCACCGAGACAGCGCTCAACGATGCGCACGGCCTCGTGCTGGCAAAGGATCTGACCGCGCTGCGCACGCAGCCGCCGCTGTCGAATTCGGCGATGGACGGCTACGCCGTGCGCGCCGCCGACGTGGCGCAGGCGCCGGTGACGCTCGACATCGTCGGCGAAGTCGCGGCGGGACATCCTTTCGACGGCGCGGTCGGCGCGGGTCAAGCGGCGCGTATCTTCACCGGCGGCGTCATGCCCGAGGGCGCCGACACGGTCGTCATCCAGGAACACACCACCCGTGACGGCGACAAGGTCACCGTGCAAAAGCCGACGGCGAAAACCCGCAATGTCCGCAACGCCGGCATCGATTTTAGTCAGGGCGATGCACTGCTCGCCAAAGGCCGCCGCCTGACCGATCGCGACCTGATGCTCGCCGCCGCGATGAACTATCCGACGCTTGCCGTTCACCGCCGGCCCAAGGTCGCGGTGCTCGGCACCGGCGATGAACTGGTGCCACCTGGCGCGACGGCCAAGCCCGGCCAGATCGTCTATTCCAACGGCTTTGCCCTGATGGCACTGGTGCGCAGCGAAGGCGCCGAGCCCATCGATCTCGGCGTGGTTGGCGACAGCATCGACGCTACCGTCGCGGCCATCCGCAAAGCGCGCGATGCCGGCGCCGATGTGCTGGTCACGACCGGCGGCGCCTCGGTCGGGGACCATGACCTGGTGCAGAAGGCGCTCGCCGCCGAAGGTCTCAATTTGTCGTTCTGGCGTATCGCGCTGCGCCCCGGCCGGCCGACGATGCACGGACGGCTTGGCGCGATGCAGGTGCTCGGCCTGCCGGGCAATCCGGTGTCGTCCTACGTCTGCGCCTTCCTGTTTCTGGTGCCGCTACTGCGCACCCTCATGGGCCGCTCGGACATCGAGCTGCCGACAAGCGCCGCCCGGCTCGGCCGCGACATGCCGGAAAACGACGAGCGGCAGGACTACCTGCGGGCCACCCTGGAACCCGGCCCGGACGGACCGATCGTGACCCCGCTGCCGTCGCAGGACAGTTCCCTGATGGCGCCATTGGCCAAAGCGGACTGCCTGCTGATTCGGGAACCACACGCCGCTTTTGCCCCGGCGGGTTCACCCTGCGTCATCCTTAAGCTCGCCCTGTAGGGGCCTTTTGCATTTTTCACTCCAAATTAAAGGGTTGCGGAACAGAACTTGAACAGATAGTGTTCGTTCATGATTTGTTTCTGGCTGTTCCGCCTTGGACCAGCCGACCGGGAGATTGAGATGCTGACCCGCAAGCAATTCGAGCTGCTGCGCTTCATTCACGAGCGTCTGACCGAGGCCGGTGTACCGCCCTCCTTCGACGAAATGAAGGATGCGCTGGATCTGCGCTCCAAATCCGGCATCCACCGCCTCATTACCGCTCTGGAAGAGCGCGGCTTCATCCGCCGCCTGCCAAACCGGGCCCGCGCCATCGAAGTCATCAAGCTTCCGGACTCGGTTGCTCACGGCATCAGCAATGGCCGCTCGCGCGGCTTTACCCCCAGCGTGATCGAGGGCGACCTCGGCCGGGTGCGGGCCGTCGCCAGTCCCGATATCGCCTCCGAGGATGATACGTCGAGCGCTGGGCGTTCGATTGCAATTCCGGTCATGGGCCGCATCGCCGCCGGTACGCCGATCGAGGCCATCCAGACCCGCAGCCACACAGTCAACATGCCAACCGACCTGTTGTCGGCGGGCGAGCATTTCGCGCTCGAAGTGCGCGGCGATTCCATGATCGAGGCCGGTATCCTCGATGGCGATCTGGCGCTCATTAAGCGCTCCGAGGCCGCCGATACCGGCGACATCGTCGTGGCGCTGATCGACGACGAGGAAGCCACCCTCAAGCGCTTCCGCCGCCGTGGCGCTTCCATCGCGCTCGAGCCGGCCAATACCTCCTACGAGGTCCGCATCCTGCCGCCCAACCGCGTGCGCATTCAGGGCAAGCTGGTCGGGCTGTTCCGCCGCTACTAGTTCGTATCCCCCGCCTCCAGGTCGTCCTCACGCGGCGTGGCGTCGCGTGACGCCGGGCGAAGCGTTGGCGCGCCTGTCTCCGCCGCCAGCCGCGGCGGGCGCGCCCAAGGCCGCTCATAGCCCGCCGGGCGCGCGGCATTCTGCTCGAAACGATCGCCGGTCCAGCTCAGGCTGATGGCGCCGTTGGCGCGCCAGGCCTGGCGATCGACCAGCATCGCAGCACAGGCGCCTGGCGCCTCGCGCGGGCTCACCACGACGGCAGTCCGGGCGCAGTCCTCGGCAAAGGCTTCCACCGACAGCGCCATCGACACCAGCCGGCCGTCCGCCAGCCGGCCGATACAGCCCACAGGGTCGCAACGCACGCCCTTACTAAGCGACGCATCTTTCGGCGTGCGGGCGTCGCCATCGGCGGCGAGCCATTCCTTGACGGCGAAGGTGTCGCGGCCGCTCGCCAGCACGGCCAGTTGGCCATCGGCACCACGGATGGCCGCGGACTGGCCGTCGGCCGCCACCAGCACGTCCGGACGCGGTGCCGTCGCCGCCCAGAGGCTGGCGGCCACCACCAGCCCTGCTCCGCTCCAGCGCAACGGCGAGCGCAGCAGGCACAGCAGCAGCATGCCGGCGGTGCACAGCAGCAGCGGGCCCGTACCGAACGCCGCCATGCGGCCGACCGAGCCCGGCAGGCTGGTGACCCACAACGCCACCGAGATCATCCAGTCGATGCCCAACCCCATCAGTTTCCAGAACACCGCGTCGAAGCCGAATGGCATCGCCAGCACGGCCAGAATGCCCATCGGCATGACCAGGGTTGAGACCACCGGCATCGCCAGCAGATTGGCCACGACGCCATAGGGCGCCAGCCGGTGAAAGTGAAACGCGGCAAAAGGGGTGGTCGCCAGCCCCGCCACCAGCGACGCCAGAATGAGCCCGGCGATCTCGCGGCCACCCCACAAGGCGACGCGCGCGCCGAGCGATGTGTCGGCGTCGGCATGCCACGGCAATCCGTATTGGTAGCCTGCGACCAGCGCCAGCGTCGCCGCAAACGACATCTGGAAACTCCGATGCGTTTACGCTAAGCACTTGAAACATTTCAATTATCCCGCCTTCCGCTTTCCGCCCCGGGACTTTCCCCGGGACTTCGCGGCGGCTTCAATCGCTGCGGCGACCTCTTCGTCCAGAACGTGCGCATAACGCAGCCCCACCCTGAATGATATCTCCAGCCATGCCGAGAGCATCTGGCATCATCGGTTAATTCCCCCAATGAGCATTGTTCCCGGATCGGTTGAGTCTGGCAAGTATTCACTTGAAATAACCAGTGGCCCGATTTGCGATGAATGGCTATTTAGGCTTGTAGTAAGCATCCGCTGAGTACCGCAGGGGCGCGGGTTTTGCGTGCGGCATATGGCTCAAGCGGCTGCTTGCAGGCTCGCCATCTTCCAGTGCCATGGCAG
>CAISIV010000093.1 GCA_903885555.1 uncultured Hyphomicrobiales bacterium | reverse complement strand
CGTCATGATCTGCATCGGCGCGCGCTTCGACGACCGCATCACCGGCCGGCTCGACGCCTTCTCGCCGGGCTCGAAGAAGATCCACGTCGATATCGACGCGTCCTCGATCAACAAGAACGTCAAGGTCGACATTCCGATCGTCGGCGATTGCGCCAATGTACTGCAGGACATGCTCAAGCTGTGGCGCGAGCACAAGGCAAAGCCCGACAAGCGTGCGCATACCGACTGGTGGAAGCAGATCGAGAAGTGGCGCGCCCGCAAGTCGCTCGCTTATCGCGCTTCCAAGGAGATCATCAAACCGCAATACGCCATCGAGCGGCTCTACGAATTGACCAAGGATCGCGACACCTACATCACGACCGAAGTCGGTCAGCATCAGATGTGGGCGGCGCAGTTCTATGGTTTCCAGGAGCCGAACCGCTGGATGACCTCGGGCGGTCTTGGCACCATGGGCTATGGCCTGCCGGCGGCGGTCGGCGTGCAGCTCGCGCATCCGGATTCGCTGGTCATCGACATCGCCGGCGAAGCCTCGGTGCAGATGACGATGCAGGAAATTTCGACGGCGGTGCAGTACCGGCTGCCGATCAAGATCTTCATCCTCAACAATAGCTACATGGGCATGGTGCGGCAGTGGCAGGAATTGCTGCACGGCGGCAGGTATTCGCAGAGCTATTCCGAGGCGCTGCCGGATTTCGTCAAGCTGGCCGAAGCCATGCATGCGGTTGGCATCCGCTGCGAAAAGCCGGGCGATCTCGACAAGGCCATCAAGGAAATGATCGCGGTCGATCGGCCCGTCATCTTCGATTGCGTTGTCGACCAGAAGGAAAACTGTTTCCCGATGATTCCGTCGGGCAAGGCGCACAATGAAATGATCCTTGGTGATTCTGCGGAAAGTCTTGATGACGCGATCACCGAAGAAGGAAAGATGTTGGTCTAATGAACGCCCCAACCACGAGCCATTATCCGGCGGCGCCGACGGCGCAAAAGGCGGAGAGCCACACGCTCTCGGTGCTGGTCGACAACGAACCCGGCGTGCTGGCGCGCGTCATCGGCCTGTTCTCCGGCCGCGGCTACAATATCGAGTCGCTGACGGTGTCGGAGACCGAGCACGCCAAGCATCTGTCGCTGATCACCATCGTCACCACCGGCACGCCGATGGTGATCGAGCAGATCAAGAACCAGCTCGATCGTTTGGTGCCGATCCACCGCGTTGTCGACATGACGCTGCTGGGCAATTCGATCGAACGCGAACTCGCCATGGTCAAGGTCAAGGGCACCGGCGACAACCGGGTCGAGGCGCTGCGGCTGGCGGATGCCTTCCGCGCCCGCGTCATCGACGCCACGACCGAGAGCTTCGTGTTCGAGATCACCGGCAAGAGCGACAAAGTCGAACAGTTCATCGCGCTGATGCTGCCGCTCGGGCTGGTCGAGGTATCGCGTACCGGCATCGCGGCGATCGCCCGCGGCCCGGAAGGGATGTGATGTGGCCAACGAGCGACGTCTGAACAAAGATGAGTCGCGGGAACGCTTCCGCGAATTGCGGACGTTGTGGAACCAATACGATCCTATAGGTGTGATGGCTAACGCCGACGACCATTTGGACGAGTACGAAGCTTACGTGGGTCCATTGATGCGTTTGCTAGAGCAAGGCGTCGGCGAAGAGGATATTGCCGTTTACCTGAAAGGGATCGTAACCGAGCGGATGGGCATGACTTGGAATTCTTATCTGGATAACAGCACCCATGTGTTCGTCACCCGATGTCACGAATGGTTTAAAAGCAAATGGATGGGAACGGTTAGCTAACGGTCATGGAAGCGTTTTTGCTCAACTTCACCGAAATTGCGCGCACCGGCATCGCGGCGATCGCCCGCGGCCCCGAGGGTATGTGAGATGTGGCTGACGCTGCTGGCGATCCCGTTTCTCTTTTTTGGCGTTTTCGTGCGGACGTCGGACGAGGGGCCGCAGCGCTGCATCGGCGTCGGCAAGGACAAGCTGTGCTACGAGCGCACCTCGCAGATGCCCGAATTCATCAAATACGGCAGCGTGGCGTTCGGTTTCGGGCTGCTCTACCTGGGGCGGCTGCAGATCCGGCGGCGGCGCAGCGGTAACTGACGAAACCGGGAGGCGGGGACTTTTAAGCAAAGACTTGCCCCGGCTCGCGGGGCGACCTAGAAGCACCGCGGCAGCGATGCCGGGGATTAAATCCAACGAATATTGGGCCGAGCGAAGGACCAAGAATAAGGATCAAGTACCATGCGCGTTTATTATGATCGTGACGCTGACCTCAACCTGATCAAGGGCAAGAAGGTCGCCGTCGTCGGCTACGGCAGCCAGGGCCACGCCCATGCGCTCAATATGCGCGACAGCGGCGTCAAGGACGTCGTGATCGCGCTGCGCAAGGGCTCGCAGGGCGTCAAGAAGGCCGAAGGCGAAGGCTTCAAGGTGATGGAAGTCGCCGAAGCCGCCAAATGGGCCGACGTCGTCATGATGCTGACGCCCGACGAATTGCAGGGCGACATCTATCGCGATCACCTGCACACCAACATGAAGCAGGGCGCGGCGATCATGTTTGCCCACGGCCTCAACGTGCATTTCAACCTGATCGAGCCGCGTCCCGACCTCGACGTGCTGATGGTGGCGCCGAAGGGCCCCGGCCATACCGTGCGCGGCGAATATCAGCGCGGCGCCGGCGTGCCGTGCCTCGTTGCCATCCACAAGGATGCCTCGGGCAACGCGCATGACCTCGGCCTGTCCTATGCCTCGGCGATCGGCGGCGGCCGCGCCGGCATCATCGAGACCACGTTCAAGGAAGAGTGCGAGACCGATCTGTTCGGCGAACAGGCCGTGCTGTGCGGTGGCTTGGTCGAACTGATCAAGGCCGGCTACGAGACACTGACCGAAGCCGGCTACGCGCCGGAAATGGCCTATTTCGAGTGCTTGCACGAAGTGAAGCTGATCGTCGACCTGATCTATCAGGGCGGCATCGCCAACATGAACTACTCGATCTCGAACACGGCGGAATACGGCGAATACGTTACCGGCCCGCGCATCGTCACCGCCGAGACCAAGGCCGAGATGAAGCGCGTGCTCGCCGACATTCAGTCCGGCCGCTTTACCCGCGACTGGATGCTGGAGAACAAGGTCAACCAGGCTTCGTTCAAGGCGACCCGTGCGCGGCTCGCCGAGCACGACATCGAAAAGGTCGGCGCCAAGCTCCGCGACATGATGCCGTGGATCAAGCAGGGTGCGCTGGTCGACAAGGCCAAGAACTAAAGGTCGATGCTTCGCATCGTGACCATCACAGCGGCCGCCCTGATCGGGGCGGCCGTTTCTGCTTCTGCCGGCGATCCGGGCGACCCTGAGGCGACCTGCGACGGCAGCACCTACGAGATGGTCGATTGCCTCAAGGCCAAGACGGCCTATTGGGACAAGCGCATGACCATCGCCTATCAGGCGACGCTCAAGGATGCTGCACCAAAACAGCGAGAGCAGCTGCGCGTGGCACAGCGGCTCTGGATCCAGTACCGCGACGCCAACTGCCTGTATTACGGCATGGGCGAGGGCACTATCGCGCGTATCGAGGCTGGCGAGTGTATGCGCAGTATGACCGAAGCGCGCGCCCGCGAACTCGATGGCTCAAGCGAGAAGAAATAGCCGCTACTTCTTCGCGATTTCTCCGGCCAGCCATCTGGCGACCTCATCTGCAGACGTATTGCCGCCTGCGGCGCGTGCATTGGCGTCGCGCATGGCGGCAACGGGGATGGCGCCAATCAGCGGCTTGAGGGCAGAAATCAGTTTTTCGTCATGGGCGCTTTTGGGCGAGAGCAGCAGGATCGCGTCGTACGGCGGGATGGCGTGGCGCGGATCGTCCAGCACGAGGAGATCGAGGCTCGCGATCTGGCCGTCGCTGGTATAGGCGGAGATGACATCGACTTCGCCGGAAGCCACGGCGCGATACATGAACTCCGGCTGCATCTGGCGCTGGGCGCGGAAGTTGAGGCCGTAGGCTTTTTGCAAGGCCGTCCATTCCGGCCGCGAGAAGAATTCATAGTCGCCGGCAATGGTGAGTTGGTCAGCGTGGCGCGCCAGATCGGCGATCGATTTGATGCCGAATGTATCGGCCTTCTTGCGTGTCATCGCCAGCGCGTAGGCATTCTCGAAGCCGAGGCCGCCGAGCAGGCGAATGCCGTGTTTGCTGTCGAGCCAAGCCGACAGTTCTTTCAGTACTTGCTCGCGCGGCAGCACGTCGCTGCGCTGCATGCGGTTGCTCCACAGCGTGCCCGAGTAATCGACCGCGACGTCGATCGCATTGCTCGCCAGCGCGTCGAACAACACGTTGGAGCCGAGGCCCTGGCGCTGCGAAGCGGTGAGACCGGCCGCGTTCAGCTTCTGCTGGATCAGCGATGCCAGCACATATTGCTCGGTGAAGGTCTTGGCGCCGATGATATACGTCGCCTGCGTACGGGTGAGGCCCGGAATCAGAGCGACCAGCGTCACGGCGACCAGTCCCAGTGCGCCGAGCGCGATGCGGCTGTGGCTGCCCGTGCCGACGCCCGACTGGATCAAGGCCAGCAGTTGATCGACCACTAGTGCCAGGACCGCAGCGGCGACGCAGCCGAACACGACGAAGACCCAGTTCTGCGTTTGCAATCCCGTGAAGATGTAGTTGCCCAGGCTCTCTTGGCCGATGGGCGTAGCCAGCGTCGCTGTGCCGATCACCCAGACCGCCGAGGTGCGGATGCCGGCCATGATCACCGGCAGCGCCAGCGGCAGTTCGATATCGCGCAACAGCAGCCATGGCGTGACGCCGACGATGCGGGCGGCCTCGCGCAGGCGCTTGTCGATGCCATCAAGCCCGGCGACGGTGTTGCGCAGCACCGGCAGCATCGAATAGAGCGCCAGCGCCAGCACCGAGGGGAGGAAGCCGAGCGCCGAAAAGCCCTTGCCGAAGACGCGCTCCGACACCGCCGCCAGCGCCAGCAGCAGCGGATAGAACAGCGCCAGCAGCGCGAGGCCGGGGATGGTCTGCACCACGCTGGCGATGCCCAACAGGGCGCCGCGCAGCACCGGGCGGCGGACGCAGAGGATGGCCAGCGGCAGGCTGATGCCAAGCCCCAGCGCCAGCGCCGTGAGGCTGACCAGCACGTGGCTGGAAAGATAGTCGGGCAGCCGCGCGAAGGCTTCGGCCCATCGAGTGTCGGTCATTGCGGGCGATGATGGCAGCCACCCCCGGGTTTGCAAGGACTCCGGGTTTGCAAGAGTTTGCCAAGTGGTTAGGTTGCGCCCGCAAGAGGGGACGATCATGCCGGTAAGCGCGATGAACGCGCCGACACAAGGAATAACGGCGGCCGCCGTGACGCTATGGAACGTGTCGGTCGCGTTCCGGCTGGCGGGCGGCGGCATCTATACGGCGGTCGAGCAGGCGACGCTCAACGTCGCCGATGGCGAATTCGTCGCCATTGTCGGCCCGACCGGCTGCGGCAAGTCGACGCTGTTGAACGTCACCGCCGGCCTGATTGCGCCGGTCGTGGGCCGCGCCGAGATTTTCGGCGGGCCGCTGCCGGGGCTGAACCGCCAGGCCGGCTACCTGTTTCAGGCCGACGCGCTGTTCCCGTGGAAGACCGCGCTGGAAAACGTCGCCATCGGTCTGGAGACCGCCGGCGTGCCGCAAGCCGAAGCGCGGGCGAAGGCGCGCACCTGGTTGACGCGTGTCGGGCTGGGCGCGTTCGCCGACCGCTACCCGCACATGCTGTCGGGCGGTCAGCGCAAGCGCGTCGGGCTGGCGCAAGTGCTGATCCGCGATCCGAAAATTTTGCTGATGGACGAGCCGTTCGGTCCGCTCGACGCGCAGACCCGCCAGATCATGGGCAACCTGTTGCTCGATCTGTGGAACGCCGACCGCAAGGCGGTGATGTTTGTTACCCACGATCTGGAGGAGGCGATCGCGCTGTCCGACCGTGTCGTCATCATGTCGGCGGGGCCGGCCTCGCGCATCATCGGCGACTGGACCGTGAAGCTGTCGCGGCCGCGCGATATTTCCGAGATCAAACTGGAACCCGCGTTTCACGCGCTGCATCGTGAAATCTGGCAGTCGTTGAAGGCCGAGGTGATCAAAGGCTACGAGCAGACCCACGGCTAGGAGATTTAGGAAGCTTGATGGCAGCGGAATAAATTTGCGATAGAATTGTTGGCGATAAGACTTCAGAAAACAAAAGGGAGGAACTGCAATGTTTGTACGTCATCTGATCTCGGCTGCGGCCGGCGTTCTGCTGCTGGCGGGCACCGCCACCGCTCAATCACCGATCTTCACGATCTCCTCGACGACCATCAAGGACGGCGCCTTGATGCCGAAGAAAGTCGCGGGCGCGAACAAGGCCAATCCGAATTGCGTCGGCGACAACGTCTCGCCGCAGCTGTCGTGGACCAACGTACCGGCGGGCACGACCAGCTTCGCGCTGATCATGACCGATCCGGAAGGCCGCGGCGGCCTTGGCGTCGACCACTTCCATGCCTACGGCATTCCGGCCTCGGTGACGTCGTTCGCCGAAGGCGAAATGAGCGCGCCGTCCGACAAATTCGTCGGCGGTATCGGCACCGCCAAGGCCAAGATTTATATGGGCCCCTGCACGCCGCCGAACCAGACGGCGCACCACTACACCTTCGTCCTGGTCGCGACGGATCTCGATCCCAAGGCGCTGCCGGAAGGGCTGACCCGTCTCGAGCTGCTCGCCAAGCTTGAAGGCCACGCCAAGGGCACGACCGGCATCGTCGGGCTGTTCAAGAACCCGCTCTGATTTCGGCTGAGCTGCAATAACGCAAGGGGAGGAGATTGCCATGTCTAAAATCAATCTCCTCCTTTTGCAGGTTCTCGTCGCCGTTGTCGCCATTGCGTTGTGGTATGTGCTGACGACTTTTCCGGTGTTCGGCAAAGTCCTGCTGCCGCCGTTCTTCTTTTCCAATCCATGGGATGTCGCTAGCCAGGTCGTCACCTGGTTCGTCACCGGGGTGATCTGGAAACATCTGTGGGTCACGTTGATCGAGGCGCTGCTCGCCTTCGTCATCGGCTCGATCGGCGGCGTGCTGGTCGGCTTCTGGTTCGCGCGTCAGCCGCGCACCGCCGCTGTGTTTGATCCTTACGTCAAGATGGTCAATGCACTGCCGCGCGTCGTGCTGGCGCCGATCTTCACGCTTTGGCTGGGCCTCGGCATCTGGTCGAAGGTCGCTCTTGGCGTCACCTTGGTGTTCTTCATCGTGTTCTTCAACGTCTATCAGGGCGTCAAGGAAGTGAGCCCGACGGTCTTGGCCAACGCCCGCATGCTGGGCATGAGCGAGCGCCAGTTGATGCGCCACGTCTATTGGCCGTCGGCACTGTCATGGATGTTCTCGTCGCTGCACACCTCGGTCGGCTTTGCGGTCGTCGGCGCGGTGGTGGGTGAGTATCTCGGCGCAGCGGCGGGCTTAGGCTACCTGATCCAGCAGGCCGAAGGCGTGTTCGACGTCGCCGGCGTATTCGCCGGCATGTTCGTGCTCGCGGCCTTCGTGATCGCCATCGATGTGGTCGTCACGATGGTCGAGAAACGCCTGCTGGTGTGGCGGCCGGTCGTTGGCGACAGCCGTCCCTGATCGCACCAGCATTCCGCGCCCTTAGCCGCCGGTAACCCAAAACCATCGACCGCACGCTGTGCAAACAGCCATTAACAGCGCTTATTTGTAATACTCAACTAAAGGATGCATATTATATAAATACACTTAAAAATATTGGGGGAGACATCATGTCAATCAATCGGACTTGGGTTCGCTTGCTGCTTGGCTGTGCCTTCGTATCGCTCAGCCCTTTCGCCAACGCGCAGATCGTCGTGCCGAACGACGCAAAGCCGACCTGCACGGTTTCGCCGGTGGAATTCAAGAGTTGGTTCGCGTCAGGAACTGTCGCAGCCAACGGCATCGTCGATCCTGCCGATAGCGTCACGTTCTCGAACGTTCCGAATTGCGATTTCTACAAATGGTCGGAACAGATGTTTCTGTGGCTGACCTCGCCGGCGCCATCGAAATACGGCGCGGGCTCGCACGTGTTCGATTCGCCTGTGTTCTATGACATCACGCCGCAAGATCAGAATGGCGACCGCAAGTTCGTCCCGAATGGGCCGGGCATCTTCAAGAATTTCGTCGCGACAATTCAACAGACCGGGCCGTTGAAGAAGCCGGTCGTATTCGACAACGCCGGCCGTATGTTTCCACTGGTCGTGCCCGCAACCGGGCCGAACGGTTTACCGCAAGTCCGCAACAGTGCCGGGCTGACGGCTGAAATCGCCCGTACTGAAGTATCGCCGACAGGTGGAGCGGCCTTTGTGGATCGCGAGAACAAGGCAGTCAGCGTTCCGCTGGCGGCCAACGGACATCCGGTGTTGCCCGGCAACAATGGAGAGCCGATCAACTTCTCAGCAAACAAAATACTGGTGAACAACAATGCGCTTTTCCTCGATGCGTTCGGAAACGCCATCGCAACCGAACAGGGTCAGGCCGACGCCAAGGTCATCATGACCCAAACAAATCACCTCGTGTACTACGGCCTGCACGCCAACGATGTCTTTGCTTATTTCGACACGGCCATCATCCATGGCGCGATCTTGCCTTCGAATGCGCCGTTTCCAACGTCGGTCGGCGATCTCAACGCTATCAAGGCGTTTGCGCTCGCTCACGGCAAGACCCTTCCAGACGCCAACGCTCTGGCCGTTGAGTTGAAGACGTCATGGGTCGAAACTGCAGGGCTGGCCAATCCGAACCAGTACATCACCATCAATGCGACGATTCCGAACTATACGCAGCAAACGCCGACGCAATGGATCCCGACCGGTACCAAGCAGGCGACGCTGGCTTTGGTGGGAATGCATGTGGTCGGCAGCACCCGCGTGCACCCGGAACTTTTGTGGGCGACGTTCGAACACGTCAATAATACGCCGAACGACACCTACACCTACAAGCTGGTCAACAACACCAACAAGACAGTGCCGAAAAATACCGCCGGCGCCTGGCTTTTCTCGCCACCTAATCCTGTCGGACTGTCGAACGATCCGCGGATGTTCCTGAACGGCTCTAACGTTCAGGCGCTGGCGGGAAAGACCATCGGTCCCAGCAACATCCTGCGGCTTAATGCCTGGGGCACCAATCCTGCCAGCGGACAGGCCGCCAACAACAACACCGATATCATATCGATCAACAATAGCGTTCTGAGCCAGTTGGCGAACGGCGATATCCGGAAGAACTACATCATGACCGGCACGACCTGGACCATCAACGGTGCGCCGAGCCAGCCTGCCAGCAATCAGGTGGGCACCAACCGGATGGCCAACACCACCATGGAAACGTTCTCGCAAACGACCAACTGCTTTGGTTGCCATAACTTCAATGCGGCAAGTCCAAGCGACGTCAGTCACGTCTTCAACGACATGAAGCCGCTGTTCCCCTGAACCGATGCCTTTCCGTACCAATCGTGCCGCCGGAAAATTCCGGCGGCACGGGTGTCTTTTTATGGCAGCGGAACGGTGTCGCCTTGCGCCTGCGGCGGCGTCTTGATCGCGATCGCCTTGAACGTGCGGCTGTCCGGCTTGGTGCCGCCGTGTGCCGTACCCTTCGGGATGATAACGAGGTCGCCCGGCTTCACGCGGACTTCTTTGTCGCCGAGCCAGATCGTTCCTGTGCCCTCAAGGATGTACTGCATCTCATTGGTGTTGGGATGCATGTGTTTCGGCACGTTGCCGTCCTGCACCGAGATGGTCATGCCGTCGGCCGTGACCAGCGTTTTGGAACGAAGGCCGGTGCCGGACGCCATACCGAGCGCGTCGCCGTTGAGATCCGGCACATGGACGATCTGCGGCATCATAGGATCGGCGGCCTGCGCCTGCGGCAACAGCCTGGTCGCGCCGCCGCCGGCAACGAAAGCGGCCGTCACGGCGACAAGAAAAAGCATGCGGTTCATGGATGTTTCTCCCCTGGGTGTTTTTTTATAAGCAGGCCACGATAGGTCGCGGCCTGGCGGTTGGCGAGGGGGAGGCTTCTCAGGACCGGCGCGCTCCTCTATCGTGCGGTGCAACGAGAAAAGCTGGAGGAACCCATGAAAATTCTAAGCCGCTATTTGGTGTCGCTGCTGACGGCCCTGACGCTGATGTCCGGCGCTGCACTGGCGCAATCCAAGGTCATCATTTCGGTCGGCGGCGCGGCTTGTCTTTGCTATCTGCCCACGATTCTGGCTGAGCAGCTCGGCGAATACAAAAAGGCCGGCATCGACGCCGAGATCGTCGATTTCAAGGGCGGCTCGCAATCGCTCACCGCGGTGATCGGCGGTAGCGCCGATGTCGTCTCCGGCTATTTCGATCACTGCGTCAATCTCGCCGCCAAGGGCCAGACCCTGCAGTCCTTCGTGGTCTATGACCGCTATCCGGGTCTCGTGCTCGTGGTGTCTCCGGCGCACAAGGATGAAATCAAGTCGATCAAGGATTTGGCCGGCAAGAAGGTTGGCGTCAGCGCGCCGGGCTCCTCAACCGATTTCTTCCTGAAATATTTGCTGAAGAAGAACGGCGTCGATCCGGCATCCGCTTCCGTCATTGGTGTCGGTCTCGGTGCAAGCGCCGTTGCGGCGATGGAGCAGGGACAGATCGATGCCGCCGTGATGCTCGATCCGTCTGTCACCGTGTTGCAAAACAAGTTCAAGGATCTCAAGATCCTGAGCGACACCCGTACCGAACATGACACTCGCGAAGTGTTCGGCGGCGATTATCCTGGCGGCGCGCTTTACACCAAGGCCGACTGGATCGAGAAGCACCCGAAGGAAGTGCAGGGGCTGACCACCGCAATGGTCAACACGCTCAAGTGGATCCACTCGCATACGCCGCAGGAGATCATGGAGAAGATGCCGGCCAATCTCGTCGGTCCCGACAAGGCCGGTTATCTCGATGCGCTTCGGAATACCATTCCGATGTATTCGACCACGGGTCTGATGGACCCCAAGGGCGCCGCCGCGGTGCTGGCGGTGTTCAGCCTGTCGTCGCCTGAAGTCGCCAAGGCCAATGTCGACGTGTCCAAAACCTTCACCAACAAATACGTCGAAGCAGCCGGCAAGACGACCGGAAGCAAGTAGACGCCAGAACTACAATTACTATCTAATGGTCAAGCACGGCGGGGAACTTCCCCGCCGTGTCTGTTATTGTCCAGGCCAATGAACATTCTCTCGATCCAATCCCACGTCGCCTACGGCCATGTCGGCAACGCTGCCGCGGTATTCCCGCTGCAGCGCATGGGCGTCGAGGTGTGGCCGGTCCACACCGTGCAGTTTTCCAATCATACCGGCTACGGCGAGTGGAAGGGGCAGGTGTTCGATGCCGGTCTTATCCGTGATGTTGTTGCCGGCATCGGGCAGCGCGGCGTGATGAGCGAATGCGATGGCGTGCTGTCCGGTTATATGGGTGGGGCCGATATTGGCGATGCCATTCTCGATGCGGTGGCGATCGTCAAGCGAGCCAATCCGGGTGCGCGCTACTGCTGCGATCCGGTCATCGGCGACGTCGGGCGGGGCGTCTTCGTGCGGCCCGGCATTCCGGAATTTATGAAAGCCAATGCGGTGCCGGCCGCCGATATCATCACGCCCAACCAGTTCGAACTGGATTATCTCTCGGGCCGGGAGTCCGGCACGCCGGCGCAGGCGCGCGACGCGCTCAAGGCCGTGCACGATCTCGGTCCCCGTGCCATTCTGGTGACATCGCTGCACACGAGCGAGACGCCGGATGACGCCATCGACCTGCTGGCGTCGGACGATAGCGGCTGCTTTCGTCTGCGGACGCCGAGGCTGCCGTTGAACATCAACGGGGCAGGCGACGCCATCGCGGCGCTGTTCTTTGCGCACTATCTGCGGAGCGGAGAAATCCGGCAGGCGTTGTCAGCCGCGGCTTCCAGCATTTTCGGAATTTTGTCGTGCACTGCAGAGAAGGGTGCGCGAGAGATCCAGTTGATCGCGGCGCAGGAAGAGATCGTCAATCCGAGCCGAGTGTTTGAAGTGGAAGAATTTCGCGTATGAGCGGCGTCCCTCAGATCCATCAAATAGACCGCCTGGATCTGCATTTTGCGCCGAAACCCTGGCCTTTCGCCGACGAACGGCGCGCCGAGATCGATGCGTTTTTCGCCGAACAGATGCGGCTGAAGCCATCGATGTGGAACGGCCGCGTTCTGATGCTGCACCGCTACGAAATTGCAGGCGGTGTCTTTCATGGCGACTACCTCGAAACCGATTACGCCAGCTTCTCAGCCTGGGGCCGCTGGGGCAGGCCGGAAGCTGGGATCCATGACGGCTTTGGCGCCGCGGCCTTGCTGTCGGCCGACGGAGCGTTTTTGCTAGGGCGCATGGGCGAGCATACGTTCAATGCCGGGCATATCTATTTCGCGTCGGGCACGCCCGAGCCCGGCGACATCGTCGATGGCAAGGTCGACATGGAATACAACGTGCGCCGCGAGCTCAAGGAAGAGACTGCTCTCGATATTGATGAACTTGTTGCGGAATCGGGATGGACGACGGTGATCGATGGCGGCCTTATCGGCCATCTCAAGGTGCTGCGATCGAAAGAAAATGCCGAGGTGTTGCGTGCGCGTATTCTCACCGAAATACGGGCTGAAGCGGAACCCGAATTATCCGACATCGTGATCGTGCGCAGCCCCGCGGATTTCGACGAGGCGATGCCGCGTTTCATCAGAACTTTTCTGGCGCACCACTTCACAGGACGCTAGAGTCGGATCATGAAACTCGACTCCATCGCCAAGCGCTTCCGCATCGACAAGCCGGACAAATTTCGTCTGTCGAAGCACGACACCGCCGAGTGTTGCGGCCTCAGCATCGACAAAGACGACGCCAAGGGGATGCTCGCCGAGGGCGTCAAAAGGCTGAAGGGCCTTCAGGAGAAGCTTTACGCCGACGGCCGCTGGTCGGTCTTGATCGTGGTGCAGGCGATGGACGCCGCGGGCAAGGACAGCCTGATCGAGCATGTCATGAGCGGCGTCAACCCGCAGGGTTGCGAGGTGCATTCCTTCAAGGCGCCGAGCGAGGAGGAGTTGCAGCACGATTTTCTCTGGCGTGTCGCACAGCGGCTGCCGTCCAATGGACGGATCGGCATTTTCAACCGGTCGCACTACGAAGAAGTTCTGACGGTCCGCATTCACCCGGAGCATCTGGCGCGCCAGAATCTGCCGAAGCAATCGAGCGGCAAGGACATCTGGCAGCAACGTTTCAAGGACATCCGCGCCTTCGAGCAGCACCTGGCGCGCAACGGCACGTTGATCCTCAAGTTCTTTCTCAACGTGTCGCTCGAGGAACAGCGCAAGCGCTTCCTCGATCGTATCGAGGAGCCGGCCAAGCGCTGGAAGTTCTCGATGGGCGACATTGCCGAGCGCAAGCTGTGGCCCAAATATATGGATGCCTATGAGGACATGATCCGCGAGACCAGCCGGCCGGAGGCGCCCTGGTTCGTGGTGCCGGCCGACAACAAGTGGTTCACCCGGCTTGTGGTGGCGGCGGCCATCGGCGACGCGATGGAGCGGCTCGACCTCGCATTCCCCAAGGTCGAAGGTCAGGCGCTCAAGGAATTGCAGCAGGTCCGCAAGGCGCTGCTGGCCGAAAAATAGGCGCGATCCGTCAGTATTACTGACCTAAACGGCGCTTGATCTAAGACATATGTTTCCGATAGAAGCTCACTTCCGGCGCGCGGTTAACGCGGACTTTACCCGAGTCAGCGACCTTGAGCCGACGATGAGGACACCGAGGCATATGTCGACGCGGCAGACCATCTGCGCGATCGAACGGACGGCGCAAGCCGGCTCCGATGCCTCCCGCTTGGCCTCGCTGATTCTGGGAACGCTCCTTCTGCTTATCCGCCCCTGAGAGCCGGCTGGGCCATACGCGCCTGGGCACTCGGGGGAAGACGGAAAGAAGCAAGCACCCTTAAAGCGCCTCTCCGGCGCATTCGACGAGAAGGATGAACCCCATGACTTCCCAGACCCAGTCCGACAAGGACCGTTCTTTGGACCGCGTCGTTATCTTCGATACGACCTTGCGCGACGGCGAGCAGTGTCCCGGCGCCACCATGACCCATGAAGAGAAGCTCGAAGTCGCCGCGCTCCTTGACGAGATGGGCGTCGATGTCATCGAGGCCGGTTTCCCGATCGCCTCGGAAGGCGACTTCGCCGCGGTCAACGAGATCGCCAAGCGCGCCAAGAATTCGGTGATCTGCGGACTGTCGCGCGCCTCGCCCAAGGATATCGACCGCTGCGCCGAGGCGATCAAGCCGGCCAAGCGCCGCCGCATCCATACGTTCCTGTCCACGTCGCCCGTGCACATGAAGTACAAGCTCATGAAGGAGCCGCACGAGGTCTACGAGATGGTGATCGGGCAGGTCACCCGCGCCCGCAGCCATACCGACGACGTCGAATGGTCGGCCGAGGACGGCACTCGCACCGAGCACGACTTTCTCTGCCGTTGCGTCGAAGCCGCGATCAAGGCCGGTGCTACGACCATCAACATCCCGGATACGGTCGGCTACACCGTGCCCGAGGAATACATGGCGCTGTTCAAGATGGTGCGCGAGCGTGTGCCGAATTCCGACAAGGCGATCTTCTCGGTGCATTGCCATGACGATCTCGGCATGGCGGTGGCCAATTCGCTCGCCGGCGTGATGGGCGGCGCCCGTCAGATCGAATGCACCATCAACGGCATCGGCGAACGTGCCGGCAATACCGCGCTCGAGGAAGCCGTGATGGCGATGCAGGTGCGCAACGATGTGTTGCCGTACTGGACCGGCATCAAGCCGGCCATGCTCACGCGCGCCTCGAAGCTTGTGTCGGCGGTGACCTCGTTCCCGGTGCAGTATAACAAGGCGATCGTCGGCCGTAACGCTTTCGCGCATGAGAGCGGCATCCACCAGGACGGCATGCTCAAGAACGCGCAAACTTACGAGATCATGACGCCGGAAACCGTCGGCGTGAAACAGACCTCGCTGGTGATGGGCAAGCATTCCGGACGGCACGCCTTCGAGCACAAGCTGGAGGAACTCGGCTATCAGTTGGCGGCCAATCAGCTTGAAGACGCCTTCGTGCGCTTCAAGGCCTTGGCCGACAAGAAGAAGCAGATCTACGATGAGGACATCGAGGCGTTGGTCGACGAGGAGATCGCGCATGCGCACGACCGCATCAAGATCATCTCCATGACCGTGATCGCCGGCACCATGGGCCCGCAATCGGCGACGCTCACCCTCGACATCGAGGGCAAGCACATCACCACGCAGTCGACCGGCAACGGTCCGGTCGATGCCATCTTCAATGCGATCCGATCGCTGGTGCCGCACGAGGCCAAGCTGGAGCTGTACCAGGTGCACGCGGTGACCGAAGGCACGGATGCCCAGGCCGAAGTGTCGGTGCGGCTGTCGGAGCATGGGCGGTCCTATACCGCCAAAGGCGCCGACCCGGATACCTTGGTGGCGTCGGCCAAGGCCTACCTCGGTGCGCTCAACAAGCTCACCAGCAAACGGAACCGGGTGCCGGGCATCGAAAGCCGGATTCACTCGACCGATGTCGGCTGATTTTTGGGCTAATTTCCAAAGCCGTAAAGCAAATGCCGCGTCCGTTAGGGCGCGGCATTTTGCATTGCGGTATATCAACCTAGGGGTGGCAATTGGTATACTTGCCGGTCACATGGATTAGTGGCAAACCTAACGCGACGAAAGCTCAATAAATTCAATAAAAAGCCGTTCTAAGGCACACACTTTTGGAGGAAACCACGATGCGTAAGTTGCTACTCATGGTAGCCGCGGCTGCCATCTTTGCCGCTCCGGGCGCCGTCCTGGCGCAGGCGCCGATCATCATCAAATTCAGCCACGTCGTTGCGCCCAACACGCCGAAAGGCAAGGGCGCGGACAAGTTCAAAGAACTTGCCGAGAAGTACACCAACGGCAAGGTCAAGGTTGAGGTCTATCCGAACTCGACCCTCTACAAGGACAAGGAAGAATTCGAAGCGCTGCAACTCGGCGCCGTCCAGATGCTCGCGCCGTCGAACTCCAAGTTCGGCCCGATGGGCATCAAGGAATTCGAGGTGTTCGATCTTCCCTTCATCATCCCGAACCTGAACGCGTTGCGGAAAGTCACCGAAGGGCCGATCGGCGAGAAGATGCTCAAGCAGCTCGAGCCGAAGGGCATGATCGGCCTTGCTTACTGGGACAACGGCTTCAAGCAGATGAGCGCCAACAAGGCGCTGCGCTTGCCGGAAGATTACAAGGGCCTGAAGTTCCGCATCCAGTCGTCGAAGGTGCTGGAAGCGCAGTTCCGTTCGCTCGGCGCGACGCCGCAGGTGATGGCTTTCTCGGAAGTCTATCAGGCGCTGCAGACCGGCGTGGTCGACGGCCAGGAGAACACGCCATCGAACATGTACACCCAGAAAATGCACGAAGTGCAGAAGTACACGACGCTGACGAACCACGGCTACATCGGTTACGTCGTGGTCGTGAACAAGAAGTTCTGGGACGATCTGCCGGGCGATGTTCGCACGAATCTGAACAAGGCGATGAAGGAAGCGACCGCCTACGCTAACACGACTTCGGCGCAGGAAAACGACGAGGCGCTTGAGGACATCAAGAAGTCCGGCAAGACCCAGTTGATCACGCCGACCGCCGCTGAAATGGCGGCGATGCGCAAGGCCATGGAGCCGATCTACGAGGACATGGGCAAGCGCGTCGGCAAGCAGCTGATCGATGACGTCGTCAAGGCTGTCAACGCCGGCACGAACTAACTAAAAAGCGAGCCTCGGCACAAAAGCCGGGGCTCGTTTGCTTCAAGGGTGGGGACCTAACGTCGGCGTCGTTTGACGGGCAGGAGCGGTGCGTGGGGCGCCGCCTGCAATTCAATCCCATCTTCCGGTCGTCGCAGCTGCCGCAAGCAGGGGCTATTGCTCGCGCCTGAGCGCAAGGGGTTAACGTGTTTCTTCGTATTCTCGACCGGCTTGAAGAGATCCTGATCGCGACTTTGATCGCGGCGGCGACGCTGTTGATCTTTGTCGCCGTCTGTCAGCGCTATCTCGTCGGCGTGCCATTCCTCTACAAATATTTCTACGACTTCAATCTGACCTGGGCGCAGGAACTGTGCATCTACATGTTCGTGTGGATGGCCAAGTTCGGCGCGGCCTACGGTGTGCGCACCGGCATCCATGTCGGCGTCGACGTCATCGTCAATATGTTGCCGCCGGCCAGACAGAAGAAAGTCATTCTGTTCGGGCTGTTCGCCGGCGCCTTCTTCACCTTCATTGTCGGCACGATGGGCGCCAAGTTTGTCATCGAGCTCTATCCGAGCGATCAGGTGTCGCCCGATCTCGAAATGCCGCGCTGGATCATTTTTCTTTGCGTTCCGCTCGGCTCATATCTGATGTGCTTCCGCTTCCTGCAGGTGGCCTGGAACTACATCAAGACCGGCGAGCTGCCTCACCATAATCCGGCCGAGGTCGAGGGCCTCGAGGGAAGCGAAGCCGCGGCCAAAGCGCTGCTGGCCAAGGAGTCCGGCCGATGAACAGCGCATTGATTTTCGGCGGGCTGCTTGCGTTGATGCTCACCGGCATGCCGATCTCGATTGCGCTCGGCCTGACCGTGCTCTCTTTCCTGTTCGTCATGACCACGGTTCCGATCGAGGCGGTGGCGCTCAAGCTGTTCACCGGGATCGAGAGCTTCGAGATCATGGCGATCCCGTTCTTCATCCTGGCCGGCAACTTTCTGACGCATGGCGGCGTCGCGCGACGCATGATTTATTTCGCCACCACGATGGTCGGTCACTGGTACGGCGGCCTCGGTCTCGCGGCGGTGGTTGCCTGTGCGCTGTTTGCGGCGATCTCGGGCTCATCGCCTGCTACCGTCGTCGCGATCGGCTCGATCCTGCTGCCGGCGATGGTGCAGGCCGGCTACCCCAAGCGTTTCGGCGCCGGCGTCATCGCCACATCGGGCGCACTCGGCATTCTCATCCCGCCGTCGATCGTCATGGTGCTGTACGCGGTGGCGACCAGCGGCAGCGTCGCGCTCGATCCGGCCGGCCACCGTGTTGGATCGGCTTCAGTAGCCCAGTTGTTCATGGCCGGCGTCATCCCCGGCCTGATCCTCGCCTTCCTGCTCGGCGCGACGACGTTCTACCGCGCCTGGAAGGGCAATTATCCGCGCATGGCCAAGGCCACGTGGCTGGAAGCGTTGACGGCGTTCCGCGATTCGATCTGGGGCCTCTTGCTGATCGTGCTGGTGCTGGGCGGCATCTACACCGGTCTGTTCACGCCAACGGAGGCCGCGGCCGTCAGCGCGGTCTATGCCTTCATTGTCGCGGTGTTTGTCTACCGCGATCTCAAGCTGTCGGACATTCCGGGCGTACTGCTGTCGTCCGCCAACATGAGCGCGATGATCCTCTACATCATCACCAACGCCGTACTGTTCTCGTTCCTGATGACCAGCGAGCAAATTCCGCAATCGATTACCGCCTGGGCGGTTGGCAGCGGCATCGGGCAGATCGAGTTTCTGCTGTTCGTGAACGTCCTGCTGCTGGTCGCCGGTAACGTAATGGAGCCGTCGTCGATTGTGCTGATCACCGCGCCAATTTTGTTTCCGGTGGCGGTCGGCCTGGGCGTTCATCCGGTGCATCTCGGCATTCTGATGACCGTGAATATGGAAGTCGGCCTGTGTCATCCGCCGGTTGGTTTGAATCTTTATGTCGCATCCGGCATCGCGAAGATGGGCATCACCGAATTGACCATCGCGGTATGGCCGTGGCTTTTGACCATGCTGTGCTTCCTCGGCGCGGTGACTTACGTGCCGGAATTGTCGTTGTGGCTGCCGCGTATACTCGGGATGTTGTATTGATCTGCGTCAAAATGAATGAATGTAAATATACATTGCGCGCGGGTAATCTCTTTCCAAACTTTAACTTGATAAGGCGCAGCGGCGTATCAATATCCAAAGCATCAGAAATGCTTTTGGAGGATACGCCATGTGGAAGACTGTTCTAGCCGGTACAGCCGCGCTCGCCATCGCCGGTACTTCGCTGGTCTACGCGCAGCAAGGTCCGGGTGGTCCCGGCCGCGACGGTCCGCGCTGGCGGCCGAATGCGGAAGACATCAGCGCACTCGGTGACGCAAAGATCGCGTCGATTCACGCCGGGCTCAAACTGACCGCCGAGCAGGAAAAGAGCTGGCCGGCGGTGGAAGCCGCGCTGCGCGATCTCGCCAAGCAGCACTCGGAACGCATGACCGCGCGCGCCAGCGCCGATAAGCCAAAGGATCCGCTCGAACGTCTGGCGCTCCGCGCCGACATGATGACGCAGACGGGCGCCGCCCTGAAGAAACTCGCCGATGCGGCGAGCCCGCTCTACAAGAGCCTCGACGAAGGCCAGAAGCATCGCCTGACGATCCTGGCACGGCTGGAAGGCCATGGCTTTGGCGGCGAGGGCGGCCCGCGCGGCCACCGCGGCTGGATGATGCACCGTGGCGCTGATCGTGGTCTTGAGCGTGGTCCTGGCGGCCCCGGCAACGGCCCGATGATGGGTCCGGATGGCGGCCCGCGGCCCCAGTAAGGCCTCAGGACGGTTTAAAGAGAAGCAGGTGTGGCTGGCGTGGTCTCCGTGACAAGCTAGGCCAAGGCCAAGTAAGCCGCCGGGTTCGCCCGGCGGCTTTTCATTTGCCAACGCCATCCATTTACCTTGTGATTCAAGGCCTTGCGCGGCTGGACACCCCCGCCTGCCTTTGCTAAGCGAACCTCGCTGAGCGGGGCTTCCCGCGCAGCAATCCGGGCGCATAGCTCAGTTGGTAGAGCAGCTGACTCTTAATCAGCGGGTCCCAGGTTCGAGCCCTGGTGCGCCCACCATCTAATCCGGTGATATATAAGCAGAATCTGGCTGGTGTTCCTCTGGCGTCCTTAATATGGACGTCAGAAGGTTCCACTTAGCCCGAATTATTCACGACTAGCAGGCGGATGTGTCTTAAAGCTCTGATTCAGCGTATGATTTTGGTCTCGAATCAAAACTACGCAATTTCAGGAAAGCCACACCCGCCAT
>CAISIV010000092.1 GCA_903885555.1 uncultured Hyphomicrobiales bacterium | reverse complement strand
CGCCTTCGACGAGATCCTTGGCTTCCTTCAGTCCGAGACCGGTAAGGGCACGGACTTCCTTGATCACCTCGATCTTCTTGTCGCCGGCAGCCGTCAGCATGACGGTGAACTCGGTCTTTTCTTCAGCAGCGGCAGCGCCGGCGGCAGCCGGGCCGGCAACCGCGACGGCGGCAGCGGCGGAAACGCCCCACTTTTCTTCCAACAACTTCGCCAGATCCGCCGCTTCGAGGACGGTCAGGGACGAAAGTTCATCAACGATCTTCTGCAAGTCAGCCATTGTTCAGTTCCTGTTAGGTTCGAACCAGTTGTTTGAGTTTGCTTTGAGCCGTCAGGCCGCAGCACTCTTGGATGCATAAGCCTGGATAACGCGCGCGACCTTGGCCGCGGGAGCGTTGGTGAGCTGTGCGATCTTGGTCGCCGGCGACACGAGGAGGCCGACGATCTTGGCGCGCAGTTCATCGAGAGACGGCAGCGAGGCCAAAGCCTTGACGCCGTTCACATCCAGAGCCGTTTTGCCCATCGATCCGCCGAGAATGACGAACGCTTCGTTCGCCTTGGCAAAATCGACGGCTACTTTCGGTGCCGCCACCGGGTCGCCTGAGTAGGCGAGCACGGTCGGTCCCTTGAGCAGGGACGCAATGGAGGCAACGTCGGTGTCCTTGAGTGCGATCTTGGCGAGACGGTTTTTTGCGACCTTCACGTGGCCGCCAGCCTGCTTCATCTGCATACGCAGAGTCTGCATCTGGGCGACCGTGAGGCCCGCATAATGAGCCACCACCACGACGTTCGAGGTCTTGAAGACCCCGCTCAACTCGGTGATGGACTCTGCTTTTGCCGCTCGATCCACTGCAAAGCTCTTTCCGGTTGGCGGTTTGCCCGCGTGTTGCGGGAGCCGCCGGGTTGCTACCAGCCGTCCCGCTTCAAATTGCACGCAGCGCAATCCGGGCAGGACGACGTTTCAGTGAGCCTGCCCTCCAGTTCATGACCGAGGGTCATGAAACCGGATATCCGAGGTTCGAACCGACTTGGCTCGTTCATGACCGAGGGTCATGAATTCGCAAATTCGGGTCTCATCCCCATCTATGCTGGCCCCGGTGAAGGGATTAAGTCTTTGACTTAGCAGCCAAAAACACCTGCAGTCTTGGACAGGTCGCCCGCTTCTGCTGCCAGAAACGGTCTTGCGCGCTTTTGAAAAACAGCGTCGTTTCTTCCCTTTCAGATATCCCGCCGGGAGCTCCAAAAGGAATGAGGACGACCACCTATGTTTCTAGAGACGCGCAAAGGCGTGCCGACAAACAGGGCCGGCACGCCCGATAAGGGGTCATTTAGAGGGTCCAGGGACCTTTGCCAAGCCCTTTTTTAGAGGAAATCCCCCGGTAAACACCGCAACGAAAAGGCCCGGTCCTTAAGGACCGGGCCTTCGATTTTGAGCAGTAAACTGAAGGTTTAGACCTTCGGCGCGAACAGCGTCGCCGAATCCACCTTCACGCCCGGACCCATCGTCGAGGAGATCGCGACGCGGTTGATGTAGTGGCCTTTGGCGCCCGGGGGCTTGGCCTTCTGCACCGCGTCCGCAAACGCCATGATGTTCTCGACCAGTTTGTCCGCTGTGAACGAGGCCTTGCCGACGCCGGCCTGCACGATGCCGGCCTTCTCGACGCGGAACTCGACCGAACCGCCCTTGGCGCCCTTCACCGCAGTGGTGACGTCCATCGTGACGGTGCCGACCTTCGGGTTCGGCATGATGCCACGCGGGCCGAGCACCTTACCGAGACGGCCGACCAGCGGCATCATGTCGGGGGTGGCGATACAACGGTCGAAATCGATTTCGCCCTTGTTCACCTTCTCGAACAGGTCTTCGGCGCCGACAACGTCGGCACCGGCGGCCTTGGCTTCTTCGGCCTTGGCGCCGCGAGCGAACACGCCGACGCGCAGCGTACGGCCGGAGCCGTTCGGCAGCGTGACGACGCCACGGACCATCTGGTCCGCATGCGCGGGATCGACGCCGAGGTTCATCGCGATTTCGATGGTCTCGTCGAACTTCGCCTTGGCGCGCTCTTTCACCAGCTTGACCGCGTCAGCGATCGAGTAGGCTTTTTCGCGATCGACGCCTTCGCGGATGGCTTTGGTACGTTTTCCAATTGTCATGACCGTTACTCCGCCACCGTCAGGCCCATCGAGCGGGCCGAGCCTGCGATCATCTTGGCCGCGGCTTCGATGCTGTCGCAATTGAGGTCCTTCATCTTCT
>CAISIV010000091.1 GCA_903885555.1 uncultured Hyphomicrobiales bacterium | reverse complement strand
CGTAAGGCGCCTTGCCCGGATTATATTTCACGAAGTGATGCACCTGGCCGAGCATCGGGCCCGGTCCGCCCATCTGCCACATCAGCCATTCGATCACCTTGTAGCGCTCCATGCCGGACTTCGGCAGCAGCTTTCCCGTTTTGTCGGCGAGGTAGATCAGGATCGCGCCCGACTCCATCAGCGACATGCCGTTGTCGCGGTCGACGATGGCGGGGATGCGGTTGTTCGGCGAAATTTTTAAGAATTCCGGCGCGAATTGTTCGTCCTTGGAAATGTCGATGGCGTGCACGGTATAGGGCAGGCCGATCTCTTCCAGCATGATGTTGGCCTTGCGGCCGTTCGGCGTCGTCCAGGTGTACAGGTCGATCACGGTTTTTATCCTTATTGATCCTTGGGTGTTTTTGGAACGGTGAGCGGAGCAGGGCGTTGTCTGCGGAGTTCCCTTTAGCAGGAGGCGACCATGAAGCTCAACGTCCTTACCCTCGCACTGGCCGTGACAGCCTTTGGCGCGATTGCCGCGAATGCCCAGACCACCGTGATCGAAGAGCGCTCAAGCCCGTCGGTGACGATCCAGTCCGAAACGCCGGCCACCTCGACCACCGTCAAGGAACGCGGCGGTCTGCTCGGCACCGAGAAGAAAAGCACGACGACCACCACAGGCGCAGGCGTTTCCGGCGACTGCACCAACAAGACCGTTCACAAGGAAGGTCTGACCGGCGACAAGACGGTATCCAAGACCACCTGCGACTGACGCAGCGATCACCATGACTGAAAAAGGCCGCGCATTTGCGCGACCTTTTTCATCATGCGCAATTGCAGGGAACTTACCCCGCACAAGCGCGTTATCGGGGCTGAGCATTCGATGCGAATGCAGGAGGGTACAATGAAGTTCCACGTTCTCACTTTGGCGCTGGCTGCGACCGCTTTCGGTTCATTGGCCGCTTCGGCGCAGACCACGATTATCGAGGAGCGCCGTCCGGGCGTTATCGTCGAAGAGCGCCGCGTGGCGCCGCCGCCGGTGGTGATCGAACAACGTCAGACTCCGGTCATCGTCGAGCAGGCGCCGTCGACCAGCGTAACCACGCATGAACGCGGCGGCTTCCTCGGCACCGAGTCGAGGACCACGACGACGACCACAGGTAACGGTCCGACCGGCGATTGCGCCACGCGCACCGTCCACAAGGAAGACTTGCTGGGCGAGAAGACCGTCAGCCGCACCGACTGTCCGTAATGCGTCGCGTAGCGTAACGCGTGAAAAGAAAAAGGCCGCCTGCGAAGGCGGCCTTTTTTGTTTCCTGTCCCGGACGCATTGCATCATGAAATGATGCAATGCAGAGCCGGGATCTTCAAAGCACGGAACGTAACGATCCCGGGTCTGCAGCGCATCACAAGCGTGCTGCGCTGCGCCCGGGACAGGATTACGCCGCCTTCTTTTCCAGATCGGCCATCCACTGACCGAGCGCGGCGAGGCTGTTCATCTTGGCGCGGTGGTTGAAGGCGCGCTGAGCGGCGGCAACGTTCTCGCTCTTGCCGGACCAGGTCTTCTGCGGCGCGGCCTGCAGCGCGCGGCCGTAGGAGAAGGTCAAAGCCCAGGGCAGGTTGCCGATCTTGTTCATGGCGTCGAGGTTGGCGGTGGCTTCCTCGTCGGTCTGGCCGCCCGACAGGAATGCGATGCCCGGCACTGATCCCGGCACGCAGTTCTTCAGCACGCGCACCGTGGCTTCGGCGACCTGCTCGTAAGTCGCGCGCGTCTTCGAGCCTTTGCCCGGCACGATCATGTTCGGCTTGAGCACGATGCCTTCGAGCGCGACCTTGGCGTAGAATAATTCCTGGAACGTCTCTTTGAGAATCCAGGTGGTGACCTTCTCGCAGGCTGCCATGTCGTGATTGCCGTCCATCAGCACTTCCGGCTCGACGATCGGGACAATCTGCGCGTCCTGACACAACGCTGCGTAGCGCGCGAGCGCATGGGCGTTGGCGTGGATGCAATCATAGCTCGGGATACCAGCGCCGATATCGATCACCGCGCGCCACTTCGCAAAGCGCGCGCCCTGGTCGTAATATTTCGGCAGCCGGTCGGCGAGCTTGTCGAGGCCGATGGTGACGACTTCCCCCGGGCAATTCGGCAGCGGCTTGATGCCTTCGTCGACTTTGATACCGGGCAGCGCGCCGGCCTTCTTGATGATGTCGACCAGCGGCGTGCCGTCCTTGGCCTTCTGCCAGATGGTCTCGTCATAGAGGATGACGCCGGAGATGTGGTTCTTCATCGCCTCGGTGGTGCGGAACATCATTTCGCGATAGTCGCGGCGATTGTCCTCGGTATTTTCGGTGCCGATGGCGTCGAAGCGCTTCTTGATCGTGCCGGTGGATTCGTCGGCCGCCAGAATGCCCTTGCCGGGCGCGACCATGGCTTTCGCCACTTTATTCAGGTCATCGAGATTCATTGTCGTCCCCTCTATCGCAATCCAGATTTACACGGCGTTGCCGTCATTTTATGCGCAACACCTCGACGCCGGGCAAGGGCTTGCCCTCAAGCCATTCCAGGAAGGCGCCGCCGGCGGTCGAAACATAGGTCAGGCGGTCGACGACGCCCGCGACATTGAGCGCCGCCACGGTATCGCCGCCGCCCGCCACGGTGACAAGCTTGCCGGCCTCAGTGAGTTCCGCCGCGGCTTCGGCGACGGAGATGGTACCGGTATCGAAGGGTTCCATCTCGAAGGCGCCGAAGGGACCGTTCCAGACCAAAGTCTTGGCGCGCGCCAGCACCGAAATGACGTGTTCGATGCTCTTCGGCCCGATGTCCAGGATCATGCTGGTATCGGGCACCGCATTCACATCGACCACGCGCGAGGGCGCATTGGCCTCGAATTTTTCCGCCACCACGGCGTCGACCGGCAGCACGATCTCGCGTTTGGCCGCCTTGGCCTGGTCCATGATCTTCTGCGCGGTGTCGAGCAGATCGCGCTCGACAAGACTTCTGCCGACTTGCTTGCCCTGCGCCATCAGGAAGGTGTTGGCCATGGCGCCGCCGATGATCAGCACATCGACCTTGGCCAAAAGGTTGCTCAACAGATCGAGCTTGGTCGAAATCTTGGCGCCGCCGACGATCGCGACCACCGGACGCGCCGGCTTGTCGAGTACCTTTTCGAAGGCTTCGAGTTCGGCCTGCAAGGTGCGGCCGGCGTAAGCGGGCAACAGATGGCTCAGGCCTTCGGTCGAAGCGTGGGCGCGGTGTGAAACCGAGAAGGCATCGTTGACGAACAGGTCGCCGAGTCTCGCGAGCTGCGCGACGAAAGCGGGATCGTTCTTTTCCTCGCCGGGATAAAAGCGTGTGTTCTCCAGGCAGAGAATGTCGCCCGGCTTCATCGCGGCGACAGCCTGCTCGGCTTTCTCGCCGACGCAATCGTCGACGAACCTGATCGGCCGCTTGATGGTATGCGCGACTTCGGCGGCGACCGGCTTGAGCGACTGCGACGCATCGCGGCCCTTCGGCCGGCCGAAATGCGAGAGCAGGATAACCTTGGCGCCCTTGTCGGCGAGCTCGGTGATCGACGGCGCGGCGCGCTCGATGCGCGTGGCGTCGGAGACGACGCCGTTTTCATAAGGCACGTTGAGGTCGACGCGCATCAGGACGCGTTTGCCCTTCACGTCGGCGTGGTCGAGTGTCCGGAACGAGTTGCTCATGAGCGGCCCCCGCGCGCTCGACTACAGCAGCTTGCCCATCGCGACCGCGGTGTCCGACATCCGGTTGGAGAAGCCCCACTCGTTGTCGTACCAGGACATTACGCGCACCAGCGTGCCGTCCATCACCTTGGTCTGATCCATGTGGAAGATGGACGAGTGCGGGTCGTGGTTGAAGTCGATCGAGACGTTCGGCGCATCGGTGAAGCCGAGGATGCCCTTGAGCTGCTGCTCGGCGGCGCGCTTGATCGCGGCGTTGATCTCCGCGACGGTCGTCGACTTCTTGGCGACGAACTTGAAGTCGATCACCGAGACGTTCGGCGTCGGCACGCGGATCGAGACGCCGTCGAGCTTGCCATTGAGTTCGGGCAGCACCAGACCGACGGCCTTGGCGGCGCCGGTCGAGGTCGGGATCATCGACAGCGCGGCGGCGCGGCCGCGGTAGAGATCCTTGTGCATGGTGTCGAGCGTGGGCTGGTCGCCGGTATAGGCGTGGATCGTCGTCATGAAGCCCTTCTCGATGCCGACGGCGTCGTTCAACACCTTGGCGACCGGCGCCAGGCAGTTGGTGGTGCACGAGGCGTTCGAGACGACCTTGTGATCCTTGGTCAGCTTGTCGTGGTTGACGCCGTAGACGACGGTGAGGTCGGCGCCGTCGGCCGGAGCCGAGACCAGCACGCGCTTGGCGCCGGCGGTCAGGTGCATCGAGGCCTTGTCCTTCGAGGTGAAGATGCCGGTGCATTCCATCGCGATGTCGACGCCGAGATCCTTCCACGGCAGCGTGTTCGGATCCTTGATCGCGGTGACCTTGATGGCGCCGTTGCCGACGCTGATGGTATCGCCCTTGACCGTGACTTCGCCGGGGAAGCGGCCGTGCACGGAGTCAAAGCGCAGCAGGTGGGCGTTGGTCTCGACCGGGCCGAGATCGTTGATGCCGACCACTTCGATATCGGTGCGGCCGCTTTCGGCGATGGCGCGCAGGATATTGCGGCCGATACGGCCAAAACCATTGATGGCAACACGAACAGTCATAGCAGTCGCTCCCGGTCAGTGTGGCGCGGCCCCGGCGGGCCCCGGCCTGATATATAGTGCCGCGTCAGCTCTTCGAAAGCTTCTGCGTCGCCGCGTCGGCGATGGCTTCGGCGGTGATGCCGAAGCTCTTGTAGAGTTCCTTGAACGGCGCGCTGGCGCCGAACGAGTTCATGCCGACGAAAGCGCCGTCGGAACCGATGATGGCGTCCCAGCCCATGCGGACCGCGGCTTCGACGCCGATCTTGACCGGCGCGTCGCCGATGATGGCGCGGCGCTTTTCCTCGGGCGCTTCCAGCAGCAATTCGAAGCAGGGGATCGACACCACGCGCGCCTGCACGCCCTTGGCGGCCAGCAGCTTTTTGGCATCGAGCGCGATGGCGACTTCCGAGCCGGTGGCGAAGATCGAGACCTGGGCCTTGCCCTCGGCCGCGGCGATCTCGTAGGCGCCGGCGGCGCAACGGTTGGTGTCGAGAAAGTTTTGCGAAACCTGCGGCAGGTTCTGGCGGGTCAGCGCCAGCACGCTCGGACGGTCCTTGGCTTCGAGCGCGAGTTGCCAGCACTCGACGGTCTCGACCACGTCGCAGGGACGGAAGACCAGCAAATTCGGGATCGCGCGCAGTGCGGCGAGATGCTCGACAGGCTGATGCGTCGGGCCGTCTTCGCCAAGGCCGATCGAGTCATGCGTCATGACGTGAATGACGCGCTCGCCCATCAAAGCGGCGAGACGGATCGAGGGCCGGCAATAATCGGAGAAGATCAGGAAGCCGCCGGAGTAGGGGATGATGCCGCCATGCAGCGCCATGCCGTTCATCGCCGCGGCCATGCCGTGTTCGCGAATGCCGTAATGGATGAAGCGGCCGGCGTAGTCGGCGGCCGACAGCGTCTTCATCGACTTGGTGCGGGTGTTGTTGGAGCCGGTGAGATCGGCCGAGCCGCCGATCATTTCCGGCACCGCCGGCACCAGCGACTCGAGCGTGAGCTCCGAGGCGGTACGGGTGGCGATTTCTTTCGGTGTCGCGGCGAGCGATTGCTTCAGCGACTTCACAGCGTCGGCCAGTGCCTTGACCGGCAAGTCGCCTTTCATGCGGCGTTCGAACTCAGCGCGTTGTGCTGGATCGAGCGCGGCGAGCTTCTTGCTCCAGGCGGCATGTGCGTCTGTCGAGCGCGCGCCGGCGGCACGCCATGCATTGAGAATGTCGGCGGGAATGTCGAACGGCCCGTGCGTCCAGCCGAGTTTCTCGCGCGTCGCCTTGATCTCGTCGGCGCCAAGCGGCGAGCCGTGCGACGACGACTTGCCGGCCTTGTTCGGCGAGCCGTAGCCGATGGTGGTCTTACAGGCGATCAGCGTCGGCTTGTCGGCGCTCTGTGCTTTGGTCAGCGCCGCGGCGACGGCCGCTTGATCGTGACCGTCGACGCGCACCGCGGTCCAGCCCGACGCCTCGAAACGCTTCACCTGGTCGGTCGAATCCGACAGCGACAATGCGCCGTCGATCGAGATGCCGTTGTCGTCGAACAACACGATCAGTCGGTTCAGCTTCAAATGGCCTGCCAGTGCGATGGCTTCCTGGCTGATGCCTTCCATCAGGTCGCCGTCGGAGCACAGCACGTAGGTCTTGTGGTCGACGACCTCGTTGCCGAACACCGCCGCCATGTGGCGTTCGGCGATCGCCATGCCGACGGCATTGGCGATGCCCTGGCCGAGCGGGCCGGTGGTGGTCTCGATGCCGGTGGTGATGAAGTTTTCCGGATGGCCCGGCGTCTTGGAGCCGAGCTGGCGGAATTTCTTGATGTCGTCGAGCGACACCGACGCATAGCCGGTGAGATACAGCAGCGCGTAGATCAGCATCGAGCCGTGGCCGGCCGACAGCACGAAGCGGTCGCGGTCGGCCCAATGTGGATCGCTGGGATCAAATTTCAGGAATTGCGTGAACAGCACGGTCGCCACGTCGGCCGCGCCCATCGGCAGGCCGGGGTGGCCGGATTTGGCCTGCTCGACCGCGTCCATCGCCAAGGCGCGGATGGCGTTGGCCATTTGGGCCGGGGCGACGGCGGAAGCCGCAGCGGACGCCACGGCGGTCGAGGACGCTTTTACATTCATGGAAAAGGCCTTTTTCGTGGGGCTGGATAGCATGTGAGGCCCTTGAGTCAATGTGACGGCGGCTTGACAGCGCGGCCATGCACAGGCGTCCGAAAACATCGGGGTAAACCTGACGCCGAGCGTTGACGCAAGGGTCGCGCGCCACGTAAGGTTCTTCGCCTAAACAATTGCTGCCGCAAGAGTTTTTCGGAATGGCCGGCGGCGACGGCCAGCCGCCTCAGGACCGAACCAGTCCGCTCATGACCGAGCAAAGTGCAATCGACAACGCTGTCAAACGTCTGGCGCATGCGCTCGACGCACTCGATGCCGCCGTTGAACGACGCCGCGAGGCCGACCGCAGCGAAGAAGCGCTGGCCGCCCAGGTCCAGGCGCTCGGTCTCGACCGCACCCGGCTGGCCAATACGCTGGATGGCGAAGCCGCCCGCGCGCGCCAGCTTGAAGCCGCCAACCGCGACATCGCGCAGCGTCTCGACACCGCCATCGCATCGATACAGTCGGTTCTCGACAGCAACGAGTAGTCCTAATGGCTTCAGTCAATGCCACCATTGCCGGCCGCCAGTTCCGTCTCGCTTGTGAAGACGGTCAAGAAGAACATCTGCAAATGCTGGCGCGCGACATCGACCAGCGCATCGAAGGGTTGCGCAAGCAGTTCGGCGAGATCGGCGATACCCGTCTCACAGTGATGGCGGCCTTGATGGTGGCGGACGAAATGTCGGAGGCTGCGCACAACATGCGGCGCATGGAAGAGGAACTCAACGCGTTGCGCGATGCCCGCGTCGTTTCCTCCGACCGCGCCAAGGCGGCGTCGGATGCCGTGGTCGGCGCCTTCAATTCGGCCGCCGAGCGGCTCGAAGGCATCACCAAGAAGCTTAACCAAAGCCTCGGTTCCGGCGTCGCTATCGGATAAGCCGTTTACCTCTTCGTCAAGAAGCGGGGGAACGAAATAAGCGCCAATCCCTTTAAGAGCATGGCGCTTGAGGCTGCGAAGCACTACATTGGCCTTGCGGGGCTGTGAGGTGCGACAGGGCAACATTCCCCGGGGCCTTACGATTCCTTCGGGAGCTGTCCCTGGCCGGGCTCGTGGGCTCGGTCATATGGCGCCCACCTACAACAGTAGGTTCCCGGGATCACGCTCTGACGGCCATCGCGGCTCCGCACTCATTTTTGACGGCGAAATGCCTGACGCATCCGACAACCAAAATCACAAAGCCGAACTCCGCAACGTCGCGCTGACGTTGCGCGATGCTTTGCCGCCGACGGTGCGGCAGGCCGCGGCTGAAGCGATTGCCAAGCGTCCGCTGCCGGTTCAGGTCGCGCCCGGCATGATCGTGTCGGCCTATTCGCCGATGAAAACCGAGATCAATCCGCTACCGCTGTTGCGCAAGTTTGCCGAGGCCGGCGCCAGTCTGGCGCTGCCCTGCATCGCCGGGCGCGGGCATCCGCTGATCATGCGGGCCTGGGATTTCGGCGCGCCGCTGGAGACCGGGCAGTGGAGTATCCGGGAACCCATGGCTGATGCCGCCGAGGTGGCGCCGGACATCGTCATCGTTCCCTTGGCGGCATTCGACCGCGCCGGCCATCGCATCGGCTACGGCGCGGGGTATTACGATATGACCCTGCACAAATTGCGGGCGCTCAAGAAGATCGTCGCCATCGGTATTGCCTTCGCCGCACAGGAAATTGCACGCGTTCCCGCAACGGAGCGCGACGAGCGGCTCGATCTCGTGCTAACGGAACGCGAAGTCATTCATTTCCGTCCCAAATAGAGCTCTGCGCTAATGCGTATTTTGTTTATCGGCGACATTCTCGGCCGCTCCGGGCGTGCGATCGTCAACGAACGTCTGCCGGGACTGATCAAGGACTGGAAGCTCGATCTGGTCGTGATCAATGGCGAGAACGCCGCCGGCGGTTTCGGTATCACCGAAGTCATCTATAACGAATTGGTCGAAGCCGGCGCCGACGCCGTCACACTCGGCAATCACGCCTGGGATCAGCGCGAGGCGCTGGTGTTCATCGAGCGCGCGCCGCGTTTGGTGCGGCCGGCGAACTATCCGAAGGGCACGCCGGGACGCGGCGCCGCTCTGGTCGAGACCAAGAACGGCAAACACGCGCTGGTCATCAACGCGATGGGCCGCGTCTTTATGGACGCGATGGACGATCCCTTCGCTGCCGTCGAGCGCGAGATTTCCGCCTGTCCGCTGCGTTCGGGCGCCGACGCCATCATCGTCGATATGCATTGCGAGGCGAGCAGCGAGAAGCAGGCGATGGGATATTTTTGCGACACCCGCGCCAGCCTCGTCGTCGGCACGCATACCCATGTGCCGACCGCCGATCACCGCATCATGCCGGGCGGTACCGCCTTCATGACCGATGTCGGCATGACCGGCGATTTTGAATCGGTCATCGGCATGAACAAGGACGAGCCGCTCAACCGCTTCCTGCGCAAATTGCCCGGCTCGAAATTCGAGGCGGCCGGCGGACCGGCGACGCTGTGCGGCGTTGCGGTCGAGACCGACGACAAGACCGGGCTTGCGGTGAAGGTCGGTCCGGTTCGGCTCGGCGGCATCCTCGCGCAAACCACGCCGGATTTCTGGCGTTAACGGACATTAACGATTTGTTGACCATGGCGGACCAACGATTGACCCGAAGGTCACGGTGATTCGCCGCTTTGTGCTGGGTACGGCTGTCTGAGACCCAGGCACAGCGACATGAACGCCCACGTCAAACGTAAACTCCTCGACACGACGACCTACGAACCGGCCGGTCAGCACTCCGGTCAACCTTTGGCGCTCCCGCTCAGAGATTCCCGCGCCGAACTCGCCGCCCAATTCATCCCCGCAGGCGCGCGCGTGCTCGATCTGAGCGCCACGCCAACGCTGGAACGCCTGCTGCCCTACGGCTGCAGCTATCAGCCGGGCGATGCCACCGCCGGCGACGACTTCCCGGCCAAGGCGGCGGCGAAATCAGACATCGTCGTCATGCTTGGCACGCTCGAGCAGGTCGCCGACGTCGAAGACCTCTTCACGCATCTGCGTTTTGCCAAGCAGGACGTGGTGCTGAGCTATTGTGCCACCGACCTTGGCAGCAAGCGCGCCGGCTTTGCCAACCACTTAAGCTTCTACGATCTGGCGCGGTTGTTCGACCGCTACGGCTTCCGCATCGAATGCACGACGCCGGTCAGCCCGAGCGAAATGCTGATGCGCCTGACGCCGACCGACCGCCTGAAGCCGGTCACGTCGTGCAGCGTCGCGGTGGTGTCATGTGGCGACGACGACACGTTCGGCGATCGTCTCGGCGCTCACATGATCAACGCGCTGCTGCCCGGCGAAGCGGACGTGCATCATCTCAACTTCCGCACGCTCGATGAGGCGCGCGAGCAATACGATCTCGTCGTGCTCGGCACCGGCAACAGCCTGTTCCAGCCGCTGCTCAGCGGCGACGTGCTCGACGTCATCGGACGCGGCAAGTCCTCGATCGGCATCTTCGGCACGCAATACCGCGAATTGATCCCGCGCCAGGCGCTCGATCGCGTCATCGAACGTCTCGACACCTGGTACGCCCGGTCGGAAGACGATGTGCTGTTGTACGGCCGCGGCCGCAACAACGTCGTGCATCTCGGCGACTGGCTGATCGATCAGTTTCCGCTGAGCCGGCCGTTCGAGAACGAGCCGCTGCATATCGGCCCGGAGACCGGCGTCGAACTGCCGCTCGACCGCATCATCAAGATCATTCAAAGCCATCGCCAGGTGCATTCGGCACGGCTCGCGCCACTGCTGTGCGCGCTGACCTCGGCCGACTATGCGGCCTATGAAGAGGCGGCGACGCCATCGGGCCGGTTCCGCAGCATGCTGATCGATATTTTCGGCCGCAGCTACCCGGACAAGGAAGTCTTCATGGTCGATCGTGACGCGGTCACCCGCTACAAGGCGCGTGTGCACCGCAACGTCGCCAAGGTCGGCGAGCGGATCGACAGCCTGCTGCGCAACGTCGCGGTGGCCAGCGCCTGACCCCTTCACCTCTCCCATAGGGAGAGGTCGCCCGTCGAAGCTTTAGCGTAGACGGGCGGGTGAGGGGTTATGGCTTCTCAATAGATTTAGTGCCCCTCACCCCGACCCTCTCCCCAAAGGGGAGAGGGAGCGCAGCGGTGTATTTATTTTCCGCCTCAGTCGGCCTATAGAAGCGCCGGCATCAACCACTTTTTTAGAGCGCAGCGGACATGGCCGGTCATTCCCAATTCAAAAACATCATGCACCGCAAGGGCAAGCAGGACAAAGTCCGCTCCAAGGTGTTCGGTAAACTGGCGCGGGAAATTACCGTCGCCGCCAAACTCGGCCAGCCCGACCCGGCCTTCAATCCGCGCCTGCGTGCCGCGATTCTTGCCGCCCGCGCCGAAAACATGCCGAAGGATAATATCGAGCGCGCCGTGAAGAAGGCGACCAGCACCGACTCCGAGAATTTCGACGACATGCGCTACGAGGGCTACGGCCCCGGCGGCGTCGCGGTGATCGTCGAGGCGCTGACCGACAATCACAATCGCACCGCCGGCGAAGTGCGCTCGATCTTCACCAAGGCCGGCGGTAATCTCGGCACCACCGGTTCGGTGTCGTTCATGTTCGATCATGTTGGCGTCGTTGAGTACGATGCCAAGGCTGCGAGCGCCGACGCCATGCTCGACGCCGCGATCGATGCCGGCGCCGACGACGTCGTCTCCACCGACGACGGCCATCAGGTTTTCACGACGACCGACAATCTGCGCGACGTGGCCAAAGCGCTGGAAGCGAAATTCGGCGAGGCCCGCAAGGCTGCGATGCTGTGGAAGCCGCAGAACACGGTCGCCGTCGATGACGAGACCGGCGAGAAACTGTTCAAGCTGATCGAGGCGCTCGACGACAGCGACGATGTGCAGAACGTCTACGCCAATTTCGAAGTGTCGGAATCGCTGATGCAGAAGATGAGCGCCTAGCGCTCAACCGATTGCGAACAATCCCAGCGCGGCGAGGGCGACCACAAGCCCGACGCGTTTGCGCATCGACAGCGTTTCTTTGAACAACAACGCACCGAGCAGGGCGGTGAAGACAAAGCCCATCTGTGCCACCGGCACGAGCACGCTGGCAGCGCCGATCGACAGTCCGTGCAGCAGCAACACAAAGCCGAACAGAAGCGCCACCGCCGTCCCTGCGACACTGGGCCATGCGCTGGCGGGCGTGCGCAAATTGCGGTCCGTCAGATAGGTCACGAGCGTCGCCAATGGGCAGAACAGCCAGGCCTGTGCCGACATCATGGTTTCCGGCAGGGCGCCGTGCAGCAGTCCGATTTTGTAGAACAAATTGGCGAGTCCCATTGCAACGGTTGCGATGAGCACGCGAGTCAAAGAAAGCCAGTCCGGCCGGCCGCGCGTCGCGCTCGGTTCAACCAACAGCAGCCATACCGCGCCGAAGGTGCAGAACAGCGCCGCGATCTTGACCGCGTTCAGCGTTTCGCCGAGCAGCAGCACCGCCAGCACGACTGTGACCGTGAAGTTCATGCGGAAGATCGGCGCATTGGTGCTGACCGCGCCGCCTTGCAGGCTGCGGCCGAAATTATAGAGCGCGATGTAGACCGCGAGACCGGCGAGCGCGCCCCACAATGCCGACTGTTCGACCACCAGCGTACCGGTGAGCCAGGCGTAGATCGTCATGGCCGGGCAGAACACCCAGGCCTGCATCATCACGGAATGCCGGGCGTGGCTGCCGGTCGCCGCCGAGCGCTTGAACAACAGATCGGCGGCGCCGAAGCAGAACATGGCGGCCAGCGCAAAGCCGAGACCTGGTGTCATTCAGTTGCCTTCGGCTCAGCCGTGGGGAGTGCGCTCATTTATAAGCGTCGAGGAAGTTCGGCACCGCGATCCAGTCCATCATCGCGCCGTCGCTGTTCAACAGGTCGTGCATGCGGCGGTCTTCCTCGGTCTTGAGGTTGACGCCCATATGCGTGCCGAGCTTGCGGCTGTGATTGACGATGGTGTTGCCGATCGGCTGGCGCTCGGCGTTATAGGCCTTCAGCGCGGTATCGATGTCGTCGTGATCGCGCAGCGCGCGTGCCAAAGCCTGCGCGTCGTTGCCGGCCTTGGCGACGCCGAAACCCATGTGGGGGCGTGCGTTGGCGGCGGCATCGCCGACCATGGCGACGCGGCCGAAGGTGATCTTCGGCGCGGTGAAGTCGTAGATCGGCGTAATAAAGGGCTGCTTCATCGTCATCACGCAGTCGAGCATCACCTCCGGCATGATGTCGCGTGCGTCCGAATACATCTGCTCGATCAGGTCGCGGCGGATCAGCGGCGGCGGCACCGAGAACTCATGCTGCACGCCGCGCTCGTCGACATTCATGTCTTTCATCGTCTGCGCGTCGGCGACGCGGTACCAGATGAAATTGTAGCGGCGGTGGCCGGGCCGCAGATCGTTGTCGAAGCCCGCGATCGGATAAGTGATGATCTCCTGCTGCGGCGGCAGATAGAAGACGAAGTAGGGAAAAATCTCTTTCAGCGTCTTCGGCGACAGGTCCGCCTCGTTTGGTGCGCCGCGCCAGATGTAATAGCCGGCATAGTTCGGCTGCAGCTCCGGCGCGACATCGCCACGCACGGAGGAGCGAATGCCGTCGCCGCCGACCAGAATATCGGCGTGCTCGACTTTGCCGTTGGCAAACTGCACGCGCACGCCGCGCTCGTCCTGATCGACGCGCTCGAAGCCATGGCCGAGATGATAATGCGCGCCGTCGATGGTTTCGCGCAGCAGGCGCTGCAGCCGGTCCCACGAGGTGAGGATCTGCCGCAGTGGCCGTTCGCCGGTGACGTTGCCGTTGCGGTCGAGCTCGATGCGCTTGGGCACCTCGACGCCGAGGTTCTCGATGCCGGCGCCGCAGGCGATCAGCGACTCGATGAGTTCGGGATGCGTGGTGATGCCGGCGCCGCGGCCGACCAGTTCGACGCCCGACTTTTCATAGACGTCGACGTCCCAGCCGATCTGGCGCAGGAACGCGGCCGAAAACAGCCCGGACATCGAGCCGCCAATAATGACGGCCCGGCGCTTGCTGCGCTTGGGGGAGGAAGTCGAACCCGGCATGGCTCGGCGATCCTAGTGCAAGAGCCGCGGGGTTTCCCAGTCTATCCCGGTTGCAATGGACATGGCCGTCATGCGCATTTCCGCCGGAATAGGGGCCGATTTTCACGATGGGCAAGGGGCAGGTGCAATGCGTCCGGCCCGGGGTTATCAACGGACCATGCTCCGGCAACCGATTCGCATTCTCGGCATCGACCCGGGCCTCCGCCGCACCGGCTGGGGCCTGATCGAGTCCGACGGCAACCGGCTGATCCACGTCGCCTGCGGCTCGGTGGAAACCAGCGAGCGCGCGCCGCTGGGCGAGCGGCTGGTGCTGATCCATGATGGGCTCGTCGCCGTGATCGAACAATATTCGCCGCATGAGGCGGCGGTCGAAAACACCTTCGTCAATGCCAATGGCGCCTCGACCTTGAAGCTCGGCCAGGCGCGCGGCATCGCCATGCTGGTGCCGGCGCGCGCAGGCCTCACGGTTGCCGAATACGCGCCCAACCAGGTGAAGAAGACGGTGGTCGGCGCTGGCCACGGCGAGAAGGCGCAAATCCGTATGATGATTGGGGTGCTGTTGCCGAAGGCCGACCCGCAGAGCGAGGACGCCGCCGACGCGCTGGCGATCGCGATCTGCCACGCGCATCATCGCGGCAGCGTCATCATGGAAGCGAAACTGAAGGCCGCGGCCAGATGATCGGCAAGCTCATATGATTGGAAAACTTCGGGGCATCGTCGACTCGTTCGGCACCGACTTCATTATCCTCGACGTCGGCGGCGTCGGGTATCAGGTGCATTGCTCGGCGCGCACGCTCGGCCATCTGCCGCATGTAGGCGAGCCCGCGACGCTGTCGATTGAAACTTACGTGCGCGAAGACCAGATCAAACTGTTCGGCTTCGCCAGCGACGCCGAACGCGAATGGTTCAGGCTGTTGCAGACGGTGCAGGGCGTCGGTGCCAAGGTGGCGCTGTCGGTGCTCAGCACGCTGACGGTGGCGGAACTCGGCACGGCGATTGCAATGCGTGACAAGGCGGCCGTGTCGCGTTCGCCCGGCGTCGGCGCCAAGGTGGCCGAACGTATTGTCACGGAGTTAAAGGACACGGTGCCGGCTTTCGCCGATATCGATCCGGGCGCGGTGCATCTGGCGGGCGCGCTCGACGACAAGCGCGCGCCGCGCCCGGTGATGGATGCGGTGTCGGCGCTGGTCAATCTCGGCTATGGCCAGCCGCAGGCCGCCGCCGCGATCGCCGCTGCCGCGCGCAATGCCGGCGAGGGCGCTGACGTGCAGACGCTGATCCGGCAGGGACTGAAAGAGCTGGCGAAATGATACGCGTAGAAGTGAGTGAGATGACATGACCAAGCTGACCGACAAAGATCAGGAACTGATCGTGGCTGCGACCCAGGCGATCAAAAGCCGTTATCGCAACGACTGGCAGGAGGTCGGCGCCGCCATGCGCACCCGCGACGGTCGCGTCATCACCGGCGTCAATCTCGATGCTTACGTCGGCCGCGGCGCGGTCTGTGCCGAAGCCATCGCCATCGGCACTGCGCTCACCGACAAAGGCGACCAGGGTATCGATACCATCGTAGCCGTGCGTCATCCGAAACCGGGCGAGGCCGGCGAGATCGCCGTGGTATCGCCCTGTGGCGCCTGCCGCGAACTGATCCACGACTACGACGCCAAAGCGCGCGTCATTGTGCCTAACGGCAAGCAGGGCCCGGAAGTCGTGACCATCGGCGAATTGCTGCCGAACAAATATCGCCGGGGCATGACGTGACCGCTTCCTCGCGGGAGGCAGCGCGATGACCGCGGCCTTCCGGCTGAAACAGGTCGCGCGCTTTTTCGGCATCGTCGCTATCTTTGCGATTGTCGGGCCGCTGGCCGCCACCGCGGTGGTTTCGCTGGTGTTGCTCGCAATCGGTGGGCCACTGCTGCAATTGATGCTCGAGCTTGTCGATCTCAGCGTGTTGCAAGCATGGCTGTCGGTGACGGCTTTTCTTCTGATTTTCTTTTTGCTGGTTGCCACCATGGCGCCGTCGATCGTCACCGGTATCGGCTTTGCCATTGCGTCGGTCTATTGCGGCTTTAACTCCGCGTGGGCGGCCTTCGCCATGGCGGTAGCCGTCGTAATTGGCATGGTCGCGCTCGGTTTCGTCGTGACGCCCTCGGAATCCTCGCCCATGCTGCTGCCGAACGTCAAAGGCCTGCGACAGGGCGCGTTTCTCGCGCTATTCTTGTCTTTCCCCGCCGCCTTCGCGGCCATCCTGAGCTGGCTGTTCAGCCGGCCGTTGCACCGGTCGCCATGACAACGAGCCGCCTCATCACGCCGGAGAAACGCGACGACGACGTCGACGCCTCGTTGCGCCCGCAGCGCCTGTCGGAATTCATCGGCCAGGAAAAGGCCCGCGCCAACCTCTCCGTCTTCATCGAAGCCGCAAAGGCGCGCCAGGAAGCGCTCGACCATGTGCTGTTCGTCGGGCCGCCGGGCTTGGGCAAGACCACGCTGGCGCAGATCGTGTCGCGCGAACTTGGCGTTAATTTCCGCGCCACCTCCGGCCCCGTGATCGCCAAGGCCGGCGATCTTGCGGCGCTGCTCACCAATCTCGAACCGCGCGACGTTCTGTTCATCGACGAAATTCATCGCCTCAGCCCGCAGGTCGAGGAAATTCTCTATCCGGCGATGGAGGACTTTCAGCTCGACCTCATCATCGGCGAAGGCCCGGCTGCGCGCTCGGTGAAGATCGATCTTGCGCCGTTCACGCTGGTCGGTGCCACCACGCGCGCCGGTCTGCTGACCAATCCGTTGCGCGACCGCTTCGGCATTCCGGTGCGGTTGAATTTCTACACCGTCGAGGAGCTGGAGCAGATCGTCAATCGCGGCGCCCGCGTGCTCGGCATCGGCATGACGCCGGACGGTGCCAACGAGATCGCACGCCGCGCCCGCGGCACGCCGCGCATCGCCGGCCGCCTGCTGCGCCGCGTGCGTGACTTCGCTCATGTCGATGGCGACAAGGCGATCGACCGCCGCATCGCCGACAAAGCGCTGCAGGCGCTCGAAGTCGATGCCGCCGGTCTCGATGCGATGGACCGCCGTTATCTCTCGACCATTGCGACGAACTACGGCGGTGGTCCTGTTGGCGTTGAGACGATTGCGGCCGGCCTTTCCGAGCCGCGCGACGCCATCGAAGACATCATCGAGCCTTACTTGATCCAGAAGGGCTTCCTGCAGCGCACGCCGCGCGGGCGCTTGCTGACAAGCGCCGCTTTCAAGCATCTCGGTCTCGCCGAGCCGTCGCGCGATGTGAGCCAATTCGGCCTGTTCTCCGGAGACGAGGAATGAGCGAGCGGATCATCAGCGTGGTCGCCGCCTTGATCCGCGACGACCGCGGCCGCGTGCTTTTGGTGCGCAAGCGTGGCACCGCCGCCTTCATGCAGCCGGGCGGCAAGCGAGACGCCGGCGAGAGCGATGTCGCCGCGCTGTCACGCGAGCTCGTCGAGGAACTGGGTTGCCGCGTCACCGAGAACAGCGTGCGGCCGCTCGGCGTGTTCGAATGCGCGGCAGCGAACGAGCCGGGCTTCCGCGTGCAGGCCGCCGTTTACGCGGTCGATGTCGAAGGCGCGATCAAGCCGCAGGCCGAGATCGACGAGATGGTCTGGGTCGATCCACGCGCGCTGCCCGATCTGCATCTCGCGCCGCTGACGCGCGATCACGTGCTGCGGCTGGCGCTCTAAGCCTCAGTGCATGCCGCACGCGGCAACAATTTCTTCGACCCTTTTAAGTGAAATACCTTCGCGCTGCTCGACGGCGAGCGGATGATCCGTCGGCTCCAGGTGGATGAAGGGACGCGCCCCGTGGTTTCTTAGATACAGATTTGTCTTGAGCGCGAACGTATTCGGGTAGGACGAAATTCGGTTCGACAGCCACCCGAAGAACGGCGGCTCGGTGTCGCGGATGTCTGTTTCCCAGAGATCGCCAATGCGCACAAAAGATTTTTCTGAAACCGATACCCAGGCCAGCCATCTGAATACGTCAGTGGAGCCAATGATCGGAATGTCGAGACAGCCGAGCACGAAAAAATGTTGGCCGTCGATGATGCAGGCATCACTGCTGATCTCGCCGCGGCTTTCGCGCTCGGCGTCGGACAACCCGAGCCAGGGGTCGGGACTATCGTGTCCCATGGCGAGCGGGAGTTCGTTGTGCTGCTTGCCGCAACAGTGGCACGTCCACGTGTAATGCATTAGACACCAATGCAAGAGAGGAGCGTGCTGTCAGCTTATCGCGAGAGCGGCACGCCAGCCAGAGACAGCGCATGACGACCCATAAAGATCTTGATGGCGCCATAACGGACGGCAAACACGTCCAGCAGGTCCGCGTCTACTACGAGGACACGGATTTCTCCGGCATCGTCTATCACGCCAGTTATCTGCGCTTCATGGAGCGGGGGCGGACGAACTATCTGAGGCTCTTAGGCGCCGACCATCGCGCGCTGTTCGAGCAGGCCGCGGCGGAAGCGCCCGGCTTTGCCTTCGTCGTGCGCCACATGGACATCGCCTTCCGCAAGCCGTCGCACATGGATGACGTGCTCACCATCACGACCACGCCGGAGGAAGTGAAGGGCGCCTCGATCACGCTGCACCAGCGCGTCATGCGCGGCGACGACCTGATCGTCGAGGCCCATGTCCAGGTCGCCTTCGTGTCCGGCGGCCGCGCCAAGCCGATCCCGAAGCCTTTGCGCATTGCCATGAAGGCCGATCAGGATTCGGGTGGAGCGACCTGATTTAGCTCCCTATATTGGGCGCATGCCGGATACGAATTTCGCCATCTTCGACACGGCCATCGCTCCTTGCGGCATTGTCTGGAATGCGCGCGGCCTGACCGGCGTGCAATTGCCAAAAAAGGACGAGGCCGCGACGCGCGCCCGCGTGCAGCAGCGTTATCCGTCCGCGATTGAGGCGACACCATTGCCGCTGGCGGCGGAAGCCATCGAGGGCATCGTCGCGCTGCTGCGCGGCGAACCGCGCGATCTGACGGGCATCGCCATCGATAATACGCTGACGCCGGACTTCAACGCCAAGGTTTACGCCATCACGCGCCGGGTGCCGCCCGGCAAGACGATCACCTATGGCGAGATCGCAACGCAGCTTGGCGACAAGTTGCTGGCGCGCGATGTCGGCGTTGCGCTGGGCGAAAATCCGTGCCCGCTCGTGATGCCGTGTCATCGAGTGCTGGCGGCCAACGGCAAGCCGGGCGGCTTCTCGGCCGCGGGCGGCGTTGTTACCAAACTCAAGCTGCTGTCGATCGAAGGCGCGCAGCCCGGCGGGCCAACTTTGTTCGACCGGTTGCCGCTGGAGACGCGGCAAAGCACGCGCGGCTAGATCCATTCCTCCTGCTCGCCGTATTCCGACGGCAGCATGTTGATGTACTGCACCATGCGCGGCCGCGTGCCGCGGTTGGGACTGGCGCCGTGCGGCAATGCCTGGTGCCAGATAACGAAGTCGCCGGCGCGGCCGCCGATGGCTCGCGCGCCGAGCGCATGCATGTCTTCGCCGCGCGGATCGGCGCTGGGCGGTAAACCTGCAAGCCATGACTCGATGCGGCGATGAAAGCCGGGCACCAGTGTGAACGCGCCTTGCTCGGGCGGCGTGTCGGTCAGGTAGAGAATGCCTTGCGTGCCGAACGGGATCGGCGTCTTGACGCTGACGTCCCAGTGCAGATCGGGGCCGCGAAACATCCAGCCCGGCCGTTCCGGCACATTGAAGCCGACGCGATCGGTCGTGCCCCACAGATCGGCGGTGCCCCAGAGTTGCGCAAACGCCTTGTGAATGCGCGGCGAGCGCCGGTTGGCCTCGAATGCCGGGTGCTGGAAATATTGCACCATGATGCCGTGGTCGTTGCTGCGATACCAAGTGTCGGGCTCGCTCTCGCGTGCGCCGAGGTGATCCCACAGCGCCTGCGTCGCAGCCTCGCGGCTGTCGTGCGGTACTGCATCGTGCAGCACGACAAAGCCGTGTGTGTCCCAATGGTCGAGATCGGCGGCGCTGAGCACCGGCTCGCTCGCATCAATCGCATCGAGCCATCTCCGGATCTCGTCAGGGCAGGGCGCGCCCATGATAGCCGCGTTGATCCGCGCGATCCTCAACGGCGTAATGCCGCCGCTGGTCGCGACGATCCATCGTTCGAACGCATCGAACGCCGGCTGCTCTGATGCGATATGCTCTGCCGCCTGCTCGAGACCGATGCCAAGCGCGTGAATCACCAGGCAGTTGAGGTGGCGGTCGTGTATCGGCAGCGACAGTGGCGCGCCGCGCAAGCCGGCCATCATCGAGGACCAATAGCGCTTGAGTTGGAAGACACCGAGCGCGCCGGTTTCGCTGGCTGCGGCCAAAGGCGGGGCGTGCGGCAAAACGCGGGCAAGGGCTCCTATCGTCATAGTTGTAGTGTAATAAGTTTCTCGTCTTTCTTAAAGCTGGGCCGCCTCTCGGACCGGCATTCGACGGATCGAAGGACTCATGTTAATGCCCATTACATGAAGTGGGGCAAAGGTTCAGGGCTGGGCGCAGGACATGGCGGCGGGCAGGGCCCGCGTGGCTATCATCACGGCGATCTCAAAGAGGCTTTGGTGCGTGCCGCGCTCGAGTTGATTGCCGAGAAAGGCCCGGCCGGTTTCACCTTTGCCGACGCTGCGCGCTGGGCCGGCGTCAGTCCCGCGGCACCGTATCGTCATTTCCGCGACCGCGACGAGTTGCTGGCCGATGTGGCGCGGCGCGGCTTCGAGCAGTTCACGCTGGCGCTGAGCAAGGCCTGGGACGACGGCAAGCCGGATCTGATGACGGCCTTCGACCGGCTCGGCAAAAGTTATCTCGATTTTGCCAAGCGCGAACCGTCTTACTATTCGGCGATGTTCGAAGCCGGCGTGCCGCTCGATACCGATCCGAATATGCGGGCCGCCAGCGAGGCAGCTTTCGCGGTGCTGCGCGCGGCGGCGGAAAAGCTGGTGGCGTTGATGCCGCCGAAGGGCCGCCCGCCGGCGCTGATGGTGGCGCTGCACGTCTGGTCGATGACGCACGGCATCGCTTCGCTGTTTTCGCGCGGCGACGCGGCGCGGCGCGCGCTGCCGATGCCGCCGGAGGATCTGCTCGAAGCGGCGGTGCTCATCTATCTGCGTGGCCTTGGGCTTGAGCCCGGCGCGGGGCGCTAATCCGTCATCCTGAGGTGCGAGCCGCGAAGCCGCGAGCCTCGAAGGATGAACGGCCGTCGCCCTTCGAGGCTCGCGGCCTTTGGCCGCTCACACCTCAGGGTGACGGGTCTTACAAACGGCCCGCCGGCCCCCATGTAAATCCTCGATGTAAATGGTCTTGACATCGGGCCGCCCTGATCTTACTAATGTAAATGTTATTTACATTCACACGAGGCTGACAATGCCAATCACCGCAAAGCTCGATGACTTCGGCAAACCTGCCTGGATTGCCCTGACGGTTCTCGGATTCATGATCTGGTGGCCGGTTGGTCTTGCCACCCTCGCCTTTACGATTGGGAGCGGACGAATGGGATGCGGATTTCGCGGCGGCCAGGATCGCTGGCAGCACAAGATGGAGCGTATGCAGAACAAAATGGACTGGATGCGCTCGCGCATGAACGGCGGGGCGGCTCCGGCCGGCGGCGGCTTCTGGGGCAGCGCACCGTCCAGCGGCAACCATGCCTTCGATGAATATCGCAACGACACCTTGAAGCGTCTTGAAGAAGAGCAGCGCGAGTTCCGGGAATTTCTCGAGCGCCTGCGCTTTGCCAAGGACAAGACCGAGTTCGACGCGTTCATGAACGACCGCCGCAACCGGCCCCAAAGCGGGTCAGAAGCGCCCCCCGCGCAAAACTAATTCTGGGTCAGACGACCTGCCCCCTCTAATAGTTCTGCCCAGCTGCGGCCGTCCGCTTTCCCCGAAGCGGACGGCCGTTGCGTTTAATGCACTGGCGCGGCGGTGCTGGCGACGTCGTCCAGCGCCTTTATCGCGTCGTCGGGCAAAGTGAGTTCGCCGGCGGCGAGATTCTCCCGCAGATGCGCGACCGACGACGTGCCGGGGATCAGCAGGATGTTCGGCGAACGCCGCAGCAGCCAGGCCAGAGCCACCTGCATCGGCGTGGCGCCGAGCTTTTTCGCAACGTCGTTGAGCGTCGACGATTGCAACGGCGTGAAGCCGCCGAGCGGGAAGAACGGCACATAGGCGGTGCCGGCCTTCGCAAGGTCGTCGATTAGTTTGTCGTCGTTGCGCTGCGCGACGTTGTACATGTTCTGCACGCAGACGATCTTCGCGATCTTGCGTCCGTCGGCGATCTGCTTGGCTGTCACGTTGCTCAGGCCAATGTGTCGTACGAGACCTTGCCGCTGCAGATCGGCCAGAACGGTCAGCGGCGCTTCGAGCGAACCTTCGGCCGGACCGTGCGTGTCGAACATGGCGCGCAAGTTGACGACGTCGATTGCATCGATGCCGAGATTGCGCAGATTGTCATGCACGGCTTTCGTCAGTTCTTCCGCCGAGAAAGCGGGGATCCACGATTTATCCGCGCCGCGCCGCGCGCCGATCTTGGTCACAATGACGAGGTCGCCCGGATACGGATGCAGCGCCTCGCGGATGATCTGGTTGGTGACGTGCGGGCCGTAGTAGTCGCTGGTGTCGATGTGATTGACGCCGCTGGCGACGGCTTCACGCAGGACGGCGAGGGCGGCCTTGCGATCCTTCGGCGGGCCGAAGACGCCGGGACCTGCGAGCTGCATGGCGCCGTAGCCGAGCCGTTTCACAGTGCGGCCGCCGAGGGGGAAAGTGCCAGCCTGGTCGAGTGTGGGCATGATTTTTCCTTTCAATGACCACCCTCACATAGGCCTCGCATAGATGCACGATAATAGGTACAATCGGAACAGGTTGTATTGGATTACGAACAGTGGCCGATCTCGGTGATCTCAATGCCTTCGTGGCCGTGGCACGCGCCAAGGGCTTTCGCGACGGCGCGCGGGCCAGCGGCGCGAGTGCGTCGGGCTTGAGCGAAGCGGTCCGCCGTCTTGAGACACAGCTCGGCGTCAGGCTGCTGAACCGGACAACCCGCAGCGTCGTGCCGACCGAAGCGGGCCAACGGTTGCTGGAACGGCTCACCCCGGCGCTGAGCGAGGTCGAAGCCGCGCTCGATGCCGTGAACGGTTTTCGTGACAAGCCGGCTGGTACTCTGAAGCTCAACGTGCCGGTCAGTGCCGCGCGGCTGGTGCTGCCGGCGATCGTGCCGCCTTTCCTCGCCGCCTATCCCGACATTCGTCTCGAGGTGATCGCCGAGGAGAGTTTCGTCGATGTGGTCGCGGCCGGTTGCGACGCCGGCATCCGCTACGACGAGCGGCTGGAACAGGACATGATAGCGGTGCCGATCGGCCCGCGCCTGCAACGCTTTGCCGTTGGTGCCGCCCCGGCCTATCTCGATGAACGCGGCCGGCCGGAGCATCCGCGTGATCTGCTCCACCACCGCTACCTGCGAGGCCGGTTCCCGAGCGGGGCGACGCCGACCTGGGAGTTCGAGCGCGACGGTGAGGTCGTCAATGTCGAGCCCACGGGGCCGTTGATCGTGAGCATCGGCGGGGCGACCGACCTTCTGGTCGATGCGGCGATCGCCGGAACGGGCATCGTCGCTCTGTTCGAGGACTGGCTGCGCCCGCATTTCGACAGCGGCAAACTCGAGCCCGTGCTCGAACCCTGGTGGCAGCGCTTCTCCGGCCCGTTTCTCTATTATCCAGGACGCCGCCTCGTGCCCGCGCCGCTGCGGGCCTTTGTCGATTTCATCAAGGCGACCAACCGCTCCTGACTGCCGCGGCCATTGCGCCCAGGTCATCTGCCGGTAACGCTTCCTTAACCATAATCAGCGCTGTTTAGAGGGCCAATCGACAGGCCAAAGGCGATCAATGGCCCTAGTTTGGTCAAGTTTTGCGGGGATTTCGTTGGGTCTGCCGGTGGCAAGACTTCTGGACGGGTCTTTGCGGAACATTCGGTTTTCAGTCGAGCGCGCAACCGGAAAATCCCGGCCGCGCGTAATTTTAAACATTCGCCGCCGCCGGACGTCGCATAGCCGGTTCGAGCGCAAAGGACGTGCCCAAAGGATGTCCATATGAATCCCGCCGATGTGGCACAGTCGGTGCTCCCGCTGACATCTTCCGACCTCTCGCTGTTCACGCTGTTCTGGCACGCCCACTGGATCGTGAAAGCGGTCATGGTCGGGCTGCTGGTCTGTTCGGTGTGGGTCTGGGCGATCGCGATCGACAAGACCGTGCTCTACACGCGCACCAGCCGCGGCATGGACCGCTTCGAGCAGGCCTTCTGGTCCGGTCAATCGCTCGACGAACTTTACCGTTCGCTGTCGCAGCGTCCGAACCACTCGATGGCGGCTCTGTTCGTCGCCGCGATGCGCGAATGGAAACGCAGTTTCGAGGGCACGCACAAATCCTTCGGCGGACTGCAGATGCGGATCGAGAAGGTGATGCAGGTCACCATCGCCCGCGAAGTCGAGCGGCTTGAACGCCGGCTGCTAGTATTGGCCACCGTCGGTTCGGCCGGCCCCTTCGTCGGCCTGTTCGGCACGGTCTGGGGCATCATGACCAGTTTCCAGTCGATCGCGGCGTCGAAGAATACCTCGCTCGCGGTGGTGGCGCCCGGCATCGCCGAAGCGCTGTTTGCGACCGCAATAGGCCTTGTCGCCGCCATACCGGCGACCATTTTCTATAACAAGTTCGCCGGTGAGGTGAACAAGCAGGCCCAGCGCCTGGAGGGCTTTGCCGACGAGTTTTCCGCGATTCTGTCGCGACAGATCGACGAACGGGAGTAACCCCCTATGGCAGCCGCTAACGCAGGCACGCCAGTCATCGGACGCAGGAAGCGTCACCAGCGACGGGTGATGAGCGAAATCAACGTCACGCCCATGGTGGACGTGATGCTCGTGCTGCTGATCATCTTCATGGTGTCGGCGCCGTTGCTCACGGTCGGCGTGCCGATCGATTTGCCGCAGAGCCAGGCCAAAAGCCTCGATCAGGACAAGGAGCCGCTGACGGTTTCGGTCAATGAGAAGGGCCAGGTGTTCCTGCAGAACGCCGAAATCAAAGCCGAAGATATGGTCACGAAGCTCAAGGCCGTCGCCGAGGCGCGCGGCGGCACCGAGGCCCGCGTCTTTGTCCGCGGCGACAAAAAAGTAGACTACGGCACCATGATGCAGGTGATGGGCCGGCTCTCGGGTGCCGGTTTCAATCGCGTTGCGCTGGTGACAGAGTTCGAGCAGGGCTCGAAAAAATAACGATGCAGATGCGTACCGCCTCAGTCATTTCGACCGGCCTGCACGCGGCGGTGCTGCTGTTCGCGGTGGTGACGTTTACCGGCAAGTCTCTGGAATCGACGCCGGTGGAAGCGCTCCCGGTCGACATGGTGAGCGAAAAAGAATTTTCGGAAATGACGAAGGGCGTCAAGGATGCGCCCAAGCCCGTCGAGAAGCCCAAGTCTTTGGTCGAGAAGGTCGATACGCCGAAGCCGGTTGAACAGCAGGCGCCAAAGATCGACAAAAAAGAGATTGCGCCAACTGCGGAAAAGCCGCCCGAGCAAAAACCGCCGGAGCCGAAAAAAGAAACCAAGGCAGAACCGGAAAAGCCTGCGCAGGAAATGCCTAAGCCTGATCCGATCGCGGAGAAGATCAAGCAGCCGGACAAGCCGAAGCAGGAGACCAAACTCGATCAGCCGCTGCCGCCGAAAAAACCTGAGAAGAAGCAGCCGAAGTTTGACCCGAGCCAGATAGCGGCGCTGCTCGATAAACGCGATCCTAGCCGCAATGCTGCAGCCGGTAGTGAGTTAAGTCCGCGGCCTACGCTCGGTGCCTCAAGCGGACTTGCCGCGCAGCTCTCGCAATCGGAAAAGGAGGCGCTGCGCGCGCGGTTGATGGCGCTGTGGAATCCGCCGGTCGGCGCGCAGGACGCCAATGCAGTCAAGATTGTCATACTCATTAAGTTTAAGCGCGACGGTACGCTAGCCGTGGACCCGCAAGTACTCACCAGCGGAAGCGGTGCGGTTTACAATGCAGCGCGCGACAGCGCGGCGCGCGCCGTGCTGACTGGCCAGCCCTATACGATGCTGCGCCCCGAGCATTACGAGACCTGGAAAGAAATCGAATTCGAGTTCGACAGTAGTCAAATGTTCCACGACATTCCTGTGAGACGCCCTTTATGACAAATCATTTTCTGCTGAATCGCCGCAGCCTGATCGCCGGCGCTGGTGCCGGTGCGATCGCCGCGCTGGCGCCGCACAACGCCAACGCCGTGCTGCGGCTCGAAATCAACCAGGGCAATCCGCAGCCGATGCCGATCGCGCTGCCGGACTTTCTTGGCGGCGCGCCTTCCGAATCCGACGTCGCGCGCAACGTCACCGCTGTCATCAGCAACAATCTGCAGCGCAGCGGACTGTTTGCGCCGATCAACCCTGCTGCGTTCACCGAGAAGATCACCAACTCCGACGCCGTGCCGCGCTTTGCCGACTGGCAGGTGATCAAGGCGCAGGCGCTGGTCACCGGGCGCATCACCAAGCAGGGCGACGGCCGTCTCAAGGCGGAATTCCGGCTGTGGGACGTGTTCGCCGGCCAGCAGCTCGACGGCAAACAATATTTCACCACGCCCGACAACTGGCGCCGCATTGCGCACATCATCTCGGATGCGATCTATCAGGTGCTCACCGGCGAGAAGGGCTACTTCGACAGCCGCATCGTCTTCATCGATGAGACCGGTCCGAAGGACCGCCGCGTCAAGCGACTCGCCATCATGGATCAGGACGGCGCCGGCGTGCGCTATCTGACGCGTGGCGACGATCTGGTGCTGACGCCGCGCTTCAATCCGTCGACACAAGAGATCACCTACATGTCGTACGGGACGGGCGATCCGCGCGTCTATCTGCTCAACATCGAAACCGGCCAGCGCGAGATCGTCGGCAACTTCCCCGGCATGACCTTTGCGCCGCGTTTCTCGCCGGACGGCCAGCGCGTAATCTTAAGTCTGCAGCAGGGCAACAACGCCAATTTGTTCGTGATGGATCTGCGCTCCAAGCAGACCACGCGTTTGACCGACACACCGGCGATCGACACCGCGCCGTGTTATTCGCCGGACGGCCGCAGTATCTGTTTCGAAAGCGACCGCGGCGGCTCGCAGCAGGTCTATGTGATGGCGGCGACCGGCGGTCCGGCGCAACGCATCAGCTTCGGCGAAGGCCGGCACTCGACGCCGGTATGGTCGCCGCGCGGCGACTACATCGCCTTCACCAGCCAGGCGCGGGGCGGTTTCGGCATCGGCATTCTTAAACCCGACGGCTCAGGCGAACGCATTCTCACCGAGGGTTATCACAACGAAGGTCCGACCTTCGCGCCGAACGGCCGCGTGCTGATGTTCTTCCGCGATCCGGGGCAGGGCCCATCGCTCTATACGATCGACATCACCGGCCGCAACGAACTCAAAGTTCCGACGCCGTCACTGGCGTCGGATCCAGCCTGGTCCCCGCTTCTTTCTTAGGCAACACGTTACGTCTCACGCGTGCCATAATTCACCGGCTCTTAACCATGACAAATGGTTCAGGCGGTCCGAACAATTTTACCGGCCTCTGGCAAGGTTCCATCAAGGTTGATGGAAGGTTCGCTTAACGAACGTCCTGTTATCACTGAGAAGAACGCAGAGCGGTGGTCATGTCGATCGCTTGCCAGGCAATACGTCCGGTCAGTGCGTGACAATGGAGTAACCGGAATGATGAACGTGAAACAGATTCGACTCGCGGCGATCTTGGTGGCGGCGCTGGCCATGTCGGCCTGCGCCAACAAGCCCGACGAGAACGCCCAGGCCAATGCCGCCGGCATGGCGACCCCGGGCAGCCAGCAGGACTTCGTGGTCAATGTCGGCGACCGCGTGTTCTTCGAAACCGATTCGACCGAACTGACGCCGCAGTCGCGCGCCACGCTCGACAAGCAGGCGCAGTGGCTCACCACGTATTCGCAGTACGGCCAGTTCACCGTCGAAGGCCACGCCGATGAGCGCGGCACGCGTGAATACAACATCGCGCTCGGCGCCCGTCGCGCCCAGACCGTACGCGACTATCTCGCGTCGCGCGGCATCCAGGCGAGCCGCATGCGCACCATCTCCTACGGCAAGGAACGTCCGGTCGCGGTGTGTAACGACATCTCGTGCTGGTCGCAGAACCGCCGCGTCGTCACGGTGCTTAACGCCAGCTCGTAAGATTTTCGACAATCGATAACGGTCACGCCGGCGCCCTCGGGTGCCGGCGTTTTCGTTTCGGACGTCGTCATTCTGTCACTTGCAAAGATCGCAGATTCGAGGAACCTTACGCTTAATGCGCGAGCGGACTCGGGGAGCTGCGACGCACTTCATCGTTTCCCGCGTTCATTGCGAGGGGGCGATTCATGGCGGCACTGGAGAATTTTGGGTGCATCCGGCTGACGAGGGCGGCGCCGTTGTTGGTGGCCGGCCTGCTCGCCGGTTGCGGTGACAGCAACACCTACGTGCCGCCGCCGCCACCCAAGGTGACGGTGACGACCGCGCAAAAGAAACCGGTAACGCGCTATCTGGAAACGACCGGCAATGTCGCCGCGGTGAACAGCGCCGACCTCGTCGCGCGCGTGTCCGGCTTCGTCGAAGCGATCAAGTACGAAGACGGCGCTGCCGTTAAAAAGGGGCAGGTGCTGTTCGTTATCGAGCAGAAACCCTACGAGTTGAAGGTCCAGCAGGCGAAAGCCGCGGAAGACAACGCCAAGGCCACACTGATCAAGGCGCAGGCCGATTACCAGCGCCAGTCCGATCTGATGCCGAGTGGGTCGGCTTCGAAAGCCGCGCTCGACAATTCGCTGGGTACGCGCGATAGCGCGCAGGGGGCTCTCGACCAGGCGTCGGCCTCGACCAAGCTTGCCCAGAACGATCTCGCTTATACGCAGGTGACCGCGCCATTCGATGGCATCGTCACGGCGCGCAAGGTGTCGGTCGGCGCTTTCGTGTCCGGCACAGGCAATCCTTTGGCGTCGATCGTGTCCACCGATCCGGTCTATGTGAATTTCAGCATCGGCGAGCAGGAGACGATCCACGTCCGCGCCATGATCGCGGAGCGCGGGCTGACGCCGGCTGACTTGAAGAAGGTGCCGGTCGAAGTTTCGCTGCAGACCGAGACCGGTTTTCCGCACAAAGGCACGCTCGATTATGCCGCGCCGACGGTCGATCCTTCGACCGGCACGCTGGCCGGGCGCGGGCTGTTCGACAATCCGGGGCGCGTGCTGCTGCCCGGACTGTTCGTGCGCGTGCGTATCCCGCTTGGGCCCCCGAAAGAGGAATTGCTGGTGCCCGACACCGCGCTCGGCACCGACCAGGGCGGCCGCTATCTGCTGATCGTCAACAAGGACGACGTGGTCGAACAGCGCCGCGTCGCGCTTGGTCCGCTCGACGGTACGTTGCAGGTAATCGACAAAGGCCTCGGCGAGGGCGATCGCGTCATCATCAACGGCATGTTGCGTGCCGTGCCCGGACAGAAGGTCGATCCGCAGGCGGCGTCCGCGCCGCCGAAGTCCTCGTGACTCGGGGCACGCGATGATCTCGAAGTTTTTCATCGAACGGCCGGTTCTTGCCAACGTCATCGCACTTCTGATGATCGTGGTCGGCGCGGTCGCGCTGTTCAAAATGCCGGTGGCGCAATATCCCGACGTCGTGCCGCCGACCGTGTCGGTGACGACGCGCTATCCCGGCGCCAGCGCGCGTACCGTCGTCGATACCGTGGCGCTGCCGATCGAGCAGCAGGTCAACGGCGTGGAAGGCATGATCTACATGCAATCCTACGCCGCGTCCGACGGCTCCTATAACCTCACGGTGACCTTCAAGATCGGTACCGATCTCAACTTTGCGCAGGTGCTGGTGCAGAACCGCGTGTCGAGCGCGCTCGCCTCGCTGCCACAGAGCGTGCAGTCGCAAGGCGTCGTCGTGCAGAAGAAGTCGACCTCGACCTTGCAGATCGCGACGCTGACCTCGACCGATCCGAAGCACGACAGTCTGTTTCTGGCGAATTACGCCAGCATCAGCCTGAAGGACGAGCTATCGCGTCTGCCCGGTGTCGGCAGTGTCTCGGTGTTCGGCGCCGGCAACTACGCCATGCGCGTCTGGCTCGATCCGAACAAAATGAAAGCGCGCAACCTGAACGTCAACGACGTGTTCAACGCGCTGCAATCGCAGAACAGCCAGGTGACTGCGGGTCAGATCGGCGCGCCGCCGGGTCCGGAAACGGTGCCGTTCCAGTACACTTTGAACGTCTTCGGCCGTCTCACCGACACGGCGGAGTTCGCCAATGTCATCGTCAAGACCGGGCCGACCGGCGAGATCACACGCGTGCGCGACGTCGGCACCGTCGAACTCGGCGCGCAGACCTATGGCGCCATCTTCAAGGTGGACAACAAGGCGTCGGCCGGTCTCGGCATTTCGCTGACGCCCGGCGCCAACGCGCTGAATGTCGCAGCCGAAGTGAAACAGCGGCTCGCCGAACTGTCGAAGAGCTTCCCGCAGGGCATGCAGTACGACGTGCCGTTCGACATCACGATCTTCGTCAATGAGTCGATCCACGAGGTCTACAAGACCCTTTTTGAGGCTGCGATCCTGGTGCTGATCGTCATCCTGGTGTTCCTGCAGGATTGGCGCGCCATGCTGGTGCCGGCGACCACGGTGCCGGTCACGATCATCGGTGCCTTCGCCGCCATGGCGGCGATGGGTTTCACCGTGAACTTCGCCACCTTGTTTGCCATCGTGCTGGCGATCGGCATCGTGGTCGACGACGCGATCATCGTGGTCGAAGGCGCGGCGCATAACATCGACCGCGGCATGAACGGTCATGACGCCGCGATCGAGGCGATGCGTCTGTTGCTCGGGCCGATTATCGGCATCACGCTGGTGCTGTTGTCGGTGTTCCTGCCGGCGGCTTTCTTGCCTGGCCTGACGGGGCAGATGTACGCGCAGTTCGCGCTGGTCATCGCCGCGACCGCGCTGATCAGCGCCATCAATGCCGTGACGCTGAAGCCGACGCAATGCGCGCTGTGGCTGCGGCCGTCGGTGCCGCCCGAGCAGCGCAACTTCTTCTTCCGCGGTTTCAACAAGGGCTATGACAAGGCGGAACGCGGTTATGCACGGCTGATGAATCGTCTCGTCAATCATGCCGGCAAGGTGACGGTGCTGGCGCTGCTTGCCATTGGCGTCACTATATATGGCTTCTCGCGCATTCCGGCCGGCTTCATTCCGATCGAGGATCAGGGCTATCTGCTGGCGACGGTACAGTTGCCGGACGGCGCGTCACTGCCGCGCACGCAGGCGGTGATGGAGAAGCTGGATGCCATCGCCCACAAGAATCCGGGCGTCGACAAGGTCGTGACCATCGCCGGCCTGTCGGCGTTGGACAACAATTCGATCCTGTCATCGTCGGGCGTCGCCTACATCATCCTCAAGGACTGGGGCGTGCGCGGCAAGAAGCTCAGCCTGTTGCCGATGTACCAGTCGCTCAGCCGCGAGCTCGGCGCCATCGACGAGGCGAATGTGCGCGTGTTGCCGCCGCCGCCGATCCAGGGCATCGGCAACGCCGCCGGCACTACGGCGCAGATCGAACTGCGCGACAGCTCGAGCGACTATGTGAAGCTGCAAGGCGTTCTCGGTCAATTGATGCAGAACGCCGCCTCTCAGTCGAGCATCCAGGCGGTGATCTCGTCGTTCCGCGCCAACGTTCCGCAATACCTTGTCGACGTCGATCGCGTGAAGGCGCAGGCTGTCGGCGTTAGCGTCGATCAGGTGTTTTCGGCGCTCGGTGGTTATCTCGGTTCGTCTTACGTCAACCAGTTCACGCAGTTCGGCCGCACTTTCCAGGTCATCGTGCAGGCCGACTCGCAATTTCGCCTGCGCACGGAAGATCTCAAGAACCTGTCAGTGCGCAACAATGCCGGCAGCATGATCCCGCTGTCGACACTGGTCGACATCAAGCCGATGAGCGGGCCGTCGCTGGTGAGCCTCTACAATCTTTATCCCTCGGCGACCGTGATCACCTTGCCGGCGCGCGGGCATTCGTCCGGCGAGACGATCGGTCTGATGGAGCAGATCGCCAAACAGTCGCTGCCGCCGAATACGATCATGGAATGGACCGGCCTCTCTTATCAGGAGAAGCTGGTCGGCAATCAGATGTATCTCGTCTTCGCCATGGCGATGCTGCTGGTCTACCTGGTGCTGTGCGGTCAATACGAGAGCTGGTACCGCCCGCTCTCGGTGATCCTCGCAGTGCCGATATCGTTGATCGGCCCGGTGGCGACGCTCAAGGTGCTCGGCATCGACAACAATCTCTACACCCAGATCGGCATCGTGCTGCTGATCGCGCTGTCGGCGAAGAACGCCATTCTGATCGTCGAGTTCGCGCGCGAACTGCGCCTGGAAGGCAAGAGTCTGGCGGACGCGGCGGTCGAAGCGGCGCGGGCGCGGTTCCGGCCCATCCTGATGACGTCGTTCGCCTTCATTCTCGGTGTGCTGCCGCTGGTGCTGGCGACCGGCGCCGGCGCCAATGCACGGGCCTCGATCGGCATTACCGTTTTCACGGGGATGATCGCCTCGACCTGCCTGGCGGTGCTGGTCGTGCCGTCGTTCTTCGTCGTCATCGAGGGCTTCGAAGACTGGCTGCTGGCCCGCCGCGACCGGGCGAAACAGGCGGTCGTGCAGCCCTAAAAGCCACATTCTGGTCGTGTTCGGTCGGTTATGGTAGGCAACCGCCCCGTAACGATTTGGCTGTTAAAACACGCCGATGAAACACACCTTTTTCCGAGCTTTCTACCTCACCGCGCTGCCAGCAGCGGCGATCGCGGCCGTGTTGTGCCTGCCGGCAGGGCCGGCGCAGGCGCAGGACCGCTCCCAACCCGGCTTCCTCGACAATCTGTTCAGCCGTGGTGAATCGCAGCAGCCGCGCGGCGAGTCGTCGGTAGAGTACCGGCGCAACAACGATGGCGGCCAGGTGGCGCAAGCCGATCCCGGCGACATGGCGGTGCGGCTCGACCGTATAGAGAATACGTTGCGCCAGCTCACCGGCACGCTTGAGCAACTGCAGTTCCGCAATCAGCAACTCGAGCAGCAGGTCCGTATGCTTCAAGGCGGAGGTGGTGCTGGTGCGGCGCCGCAGCCGCAATATCAGCCGCAGCCTGCCGCCCGGCCGGGTACGCCCGGCGCCATCCCGCCGGCCGCTGCTCCCGGCCGCCGCGGCGATGTATTCGACCCCGCGCAGCAACCCGATGCACCGGGCGCGCCGCGCACGCTTGGTAATCAGGCGTCGATCGCCGCGCCCGAGCCGATCGACAACGGCCCGCCGGTCGGTGCGCCCGGGGGCCGCGATGCCGGTCAGCCGCTCGATCTGTCGACGATGTCCGGCAATCCATCAATTCCGCCGGGCACGATGGCGAATGCCAGCCCCGATCAGTCCACCTTGCCGCCGGTCGTGCGTCAGGCTTCTCAGCAGCCGCAGATGCCGGCGCGCAGCGTGAACATGCCGCCGCCGCAACAGCAGCAACCGCAGCAACAGCTCGCAACCCTGCCGCCGACCGCGACGCCGCAGGATGAATACGACATGGCCTACGGCTATGTGCTGCACAAAGACTACGCGCTGGCCGAACAGTCCTTCCGCGACTTCGTGCGCAAATATCCCAACGAGCGCCTGGTGCCCGACGCGCAGTACTGGCTCGGCGAAACGTTGTTCCAGCGCCAGCGTTACCGCGACGCGGCGGAGTCGTTCCTCGCCGTCTCGACCAAATACGAGAAGGCCGGCAAGGCGCCGGATTCGCTGCTGCGCCTCGGCCAGTCGCTGGCCGCGCTCAATCAGAAAGAAGCCGCCTGCGCAACTTTGGCCGAAGTCGAGCGCAAATTCCCGCGCGCCTCGGCGAGTGTGAAACGTGGCGTCACGGCGGAACAGAAAAAAGTACGCTGCTGAGCTATGCTCCAACCGGCGCACCCTCGGTGTGAGGGCGCGGACGCCGGATCGGATCGATGCCTTTTGAAAAAAACATCAGCGTCTCAGTGCTGGAAGCCACAGCGCTTTTTTCCGATCTCGAACGATGTCCAGCTTTGCTGCTGGCGGTGTCTGGCGGCCCTGACTCCATTGCGCTGATGGTGCTGGCGCAAGCCTGGACGAAGACACTTAAACGTAAACCCGAACTCGTCGTCGCGACCGTCGATCACGGTCTGCGCGCGGAAGCCAAGCGCGAAGCGGCGAACGTCGGCAAGTTCGCGCGCAAGCTCGGGCTCAAGCACCGCACCTTGAAATGGACTGGCAAGAAGCCGGCCACCGGATTGCAGCAGGCCGCGCGTCTGGCGCGTTATCGTCTGCTCAGCGACGCCGCACGCAAGGCGGGGGCATCCTTCGTCCTCACCGCGCATACGCTCGACGATCAGGCCGAGACGGTCTTGATCCGCATGTCGCGCGGCAGCGGCATCACCGGGCTGTCGGCGATGGCGCGCATCGCGCCGATGCCGTCAGGCGACGGAGACATGAAACTGGTCCGCCCGTTGCTCGGCGTCCCGAAGGCGCGGCTGATCGCCACGCTGCGTGACGCAAAAATTCCCTTCGCCGTCGATCCGTCGAACCGCGATCCGCGCTTTACCCGCGCGCGGCTGCGCGGCCTGATGCCGCATCTGGCAGAGGAGGGGCTCGATGCCCGCCGCCTGTCGCAATTGGCGCAGCGCCTGAATCGCGCCGATGTGGCGATCGAGGCGATGGTCGATCGTGCGCACGCCGAACTGATTGTCGATCTGGGAGCGCCGGGCGCCTATGACGCCGCCGGATACTTCCGTTTGCCGGCCGAAATCGCGCTGCGCCTGCTGGGCCGGGCGGTGACGCTTCTGGGTGATGAAGGCCCGGTGGAATTGGGCAAACTGGAAGCCTTGATGGAGGCCCTCGAGGCTGCCCAAAAGTCGGGCACACGCCGATACCGGCGAAGTCTCGCCGGGGCGCTTGTGACCCTTGCGGACCGCAAAATCACTGTGGAAGGGGCGCCACCCCGCCGGCTGGCGAAAAGCCGTCGCACACCCTTAACCAAGGCCCCATCGGGGCGAGCCAGACCAGCGAAATCGCGCTAGAATATGCAGATTCGAGGCCTTTCCATGCAGGCCGTGCGTGCCTACATTGCGTCAGGGTTTAGACATAAGAACAAAACACATGGCCGCGATGTTACGCGCGGCGGGTAAGGACGCCTGATGAACGCCAATCTGCGCAATTTCGCCCTCTGGGTGATCATTGTCCTCCTGCTGCTCGCACTGTTCACGCTGTTCCAGAATCCGGGGCAGCGCACCACGTCGCAGGACATCTCCTTCTCGCAGTTGCTGAGCGAGGTCGATCAGGGCCGCGTCCGCGACGTCGTCATTCAGGGGCCGGAAATTCACGGCACCTTCGCCAACGGCACCAGCTTCCAGACGTATGCGCCGAACGATCCGGGTCTCGTCCAGAAGCTTTACGCCAAGGGTGTCTCGATCACCGCGCGGCCGCTCACGGACAACGTGCCGTGGTTCGTCTCGCTGCTCGTGTCGTGGCTGCCCTTCATCGCTTTGATCGGCGTCTGGATATTCCTGTCGCGGCAGATGCAGGGCGGCGCCGGCAAGGCGATGGGCTTTGGCAAGTCGCGCGCCAAGCTGCTCGCCGAGGCGCACGGCCGCATCACGTTTGACGATGTGGCGGGCGTCGACGAAGCCAAGCAGGACCTGCAGGAGATCGTCGAATTCCTGCGCGATCCGGGGAAATTCCAGCGTCTCGGCGGACGTATTCCACGCGGCGTGCTTCTCGTCGGTCCTCCGGGCACCGGCAAGACGTTGATCGCGCGCGCGGTCGCCGGCGAAGCTAACGTTCCGTTCTTCACCATCTCGGGCTCCGACTTCGTCGAAATGTTCGTCGGCGTCGGTGCGTCGCGCGTGCGCGACATGTTCGAGCAGG
>CAISIV010000090.1 GCA_903885555.1 uncultured Hyphomicrobiales bacterium | reverse complement strand
GGTGCCGCCGGCGCCGGTGCCCATACGGGCGGCGACGTCGACCATGGCGCCGATCACCTTGGGATGCTGCGCCATGCCGAGGTAATCGTTCGAGCACCAGATCACGACGTCGCGCGGGCCTTCCGGCGAATGCCACAGCGCGTGGGGAAAGCGTCCGGCGATGCGTTCCAGGTCGGCGAACACCCGGTAGCGGCGCTCGTCACGCAGTGTTTCCAGGGCAGTCTCGAAATAAGCGTTGTAATTCATTGGGATTCTTCTGCTCGGAACGCCCCACTCGGGTCATTTTTAGAAGGGTTCCAGGGGGTTTGTCGAGCCAAGATTGCGGACATTCCAAGGTGTCGCATTGATCGGGATCAATCGGTCCCGCGGCTACTTTCCGGCTCCAAAAGCCGCCAAATCCAGGTATCCGCGCATCCCGGCCAGCATCAGCGCCCCAATATGAAGCTGCAGCGTGAATTCGCCCGCGCGGATCAGACCTGCAAGTTCCGCCGGCGTCACCAGACTGACCTCGATGCCGGCCTCGGGTGCGGCTTCAGGGGTGCGGGGCCCGCATTCGACAAAGAAGGAGTGCATCTGGTTCGACAGCCGGGCGGTGCAGGGCGAAAAGGTGCCGAGACTATGCACAGCCAGCGCCGGAAAGCCGGTCTCTTCCATCAGTTCGCGGCGGCAGGTGTCGGCGGCGTTTTCGCCTTTGTCGACTAGGCCTGCGGGCAATTCCCAGGTGAAGCGCTCCAGTGTCGGCCGGTATTGCCGCACGATCGGAATTACGCCGTCCGGCGTCAGAGCAACGATGGCGATGTAATCCGCCTGGCCGACCGCGTGATAAAGCTCCGGCGCAGCGCCCGCGGTGAACTCTACTTCGCGCTCGATGACATCCATCCACGGCGAAATGGCAATCGTGCGCCGGGATTTGATCTTCGGCCAGTTTTTGGGCCAGTCGGTCATGGCGCCACTATATTACAGAAACTTCGGCACCGGCAGCGGCGTGATCAGCTGGCCCTTGAAGCCTTTGGCCCTCAGCTTGGGCGCCAGTTCGTCGGCGATGTGCCACGAGAAGATGATGGCGCAGTCGGGCTGATCCGCAAACAACCGGGATTCGTCGACTACCGGGATCTGCGTACCCGGCATGCACTTGCCGATCTTCAGCGAGCCGGCGATTTCGCAGACGTAATCGATCAGGCCTTCGTCGAGTCCGACGTAGTTGACCATGGTGCTGGCGCGTGACGGCGCGCTGATGCCGACCACGCGCGCGCCTTTTTCCTTCAGGTCGCGCAGCACCGCCATCAGTCGCAGCTTGGATAAAACGACGTCGCGTTTGAATTCGGCCAGCCGCTTGCTCATGGCTTCGCCGCGCGGCTCGGCCGCCAGCATGCGGGCCACGCTGGGCTGCACATTATGCGTGCCCTTGCGCGCGGCATAGACGCGGATCGAGCCGCCGTGGCTCGGGATCGGCCGCGCGTGGAAGACTTCGAGATCGTGCATCTCCAATAGATGCTTGAGACTCGCCAGCGAATAATAGCGCAAGTGCTCGTGATAAATCGTGTCGTACTGCAGCGTATCGAGCAGTGGAATAAGGTAATGGGATTCCGAAATGAAGACGCCGTCTTCTTTCAGCATCCCGACAATGCCGTCGACAATGGCGTGCACGTCTTCGATGTGCGCAAAGCAGTTCGCCGCGGTGACGACGCTGGCCGCGCCGTAGTCGCGCGTCACTTCGTTTGCCACCTCAACGCCGAAGTAGCGCTTCAGCGTCGGAATGCCGCGGCGGTTGGCGATATCGCCGACATCGGTCGGCTCGATGCCGAGGATGCGGTGGCCGCCATTCTGGAAATTCGAAATCAGCGTGCCGTCGTTCGATCCGATGTCGACCACCAGATCGTCCGGCCCCAGGCCGAGCAATGCCGCCGACTCGCGATGCAGGTCGGCGAAGTTGTCGCGCAGCAGCTTGGTCATGCCGCTGGTGTAGGGATATTCCGGCGGGAAAATGATGACCGGATCGACCACGGTGCCGAGCTGCACCAGTTCGCAATTGCGGCAATGCAGGAGATTGGTCGGGAACCACGGCTGCTGCACCGGCACCGCGCCGATGCGAACCATCTGGTTCACCGGCGGCATGTAGCCGAGCGACAGCACGTCATCGAGCGGGGCATGCCCGCAGATCTGACAGCATTCGACTGGAACGCTGCCGCCGGTGCCCGCGCCGCGTGCTACTTTGATGGGTCGCAAAGGCAAGGTCTCCTTAAATCACGTTTTCGGCGCCAGGTCGGCGTTGCGCCAGTACCAGTCGACCGTTGGCTCGAGTCCCTCGCTCAGCATGACGCGCGGCTTGTAGCCGAGCTTTGCCAGCTTCGAGATGTCGGGGCAGCGGCGCATCGTGCCGCCGGGCTGCAGCTTGCCGGGGATGATGTCGATTTCGGCGTCGGCGATATCGGCGATGCACCGCGCCACATGGGCGATGGTGACCTCCTCGGTGGTGCCGACGTGATAGATGCCGAGATGTTCGCCCTTGTCGCGCATCACCATGACGCCGGCGACGAGATCGTCGATGAAGCAGAAGCTGCGTGTCTCGTCGCCGGTGCCCTGGATAGAGAATTGCAAATGACTGCCGGGCTGCTGCTGCCCCAGTTTCTTCATGCGCATCGCGAATTGCGGAATGACATGCTCGAAGCCCATGTCGGGGCCGTAAACATTGTGCGGCCGGAAGATCAGCACGCGGTCGAAGTATTTGCGCCCGTAATTGATCGCCATGACTTCGCTGATGAGCTTGCCGGCACCGTAGGAATAGCGCGGGTTGAGAACGTCGGGCACGACCAATGGCGCGGATTCATCGGTCGGCACCTGCGGCGGTGTTTGATAGACCTCGGAGCTCGACGCCAGAATGAGATTGCCGACGCCGTGTTTGCGGCAGGCATCGATCACGTTGGTTATGCCGCGGACGCCGACATCGAGCACGAGGTCGGGCTGGCTGTAGAAAAATTCCGTGCCATTGACGAAGGCGAGGTGGTGCACTTCATCCATGCCTTGCACGGCGCGTTCGACGGTATCGGGATTGCGTACATCGCCGCCGATGAACTCGATATCCTTCTCGACATCCGCCAGCCGGCGCGGGCGCCCGCGCGAGTTGTCGTCGAGGACGCGCACGCTGGCGCCGCTTTTCACCAATGCCTTCACCAGCGCCGAACCGATGAAGCCACTGCCGCCGGTGACCAGGACTTTTCTGCCGCTCATGCGCCGGTCTCCCTGGCGTCTTCCGCCGCGAAGTCGATCCATTGGCCTTGCGTATGCGAACGTTTTGCCGCGTCGATCAGGCGCTGCACGCGGTAGCCTTCGATAAAGCCCGGCGCGGTTTGCTTGCCGCCTTCGATGGCGTCGAAGAATTTGGCGGCAAGCCGCGATACCGGCGCGATGCGGCCATCGGGAAAAGGCGCGTCGACCGGGTCGGTGACGGGGATACGTTCCATCGTGCCGGGGCGCTTGGCGTAAGTCAGCTCGAAGCCCCGCATATAGTCGGCGGTTGGATTGTGCAGCATCAGCGTGCCGTCCTCGCCAAAAAATTCGATGTGATGGCCGGTGCCACGGAAGGACGCGCAACTCATGCTGAGGCTGCACGCGGCGCCGGATTTGAAATCCATCGCCATCGCGACGGTGGTTTCGAGATCGGCGTCGCCGGGCAGGCCCGAGACGTGCGCCGACAGCCCGCTGATCGGACCGGCGAACCATTCGAGATAGTGGAAGCTGTGGCTGATGAAATTGCCGAGTACGCCGCCGCCGTCGTCGCGAACCGTCTTCCAGTTCCGCATGCGCATCTGGATCGAATAATTTTCGACGTGCCAGTGCACGGCGATGTGACGAATTTTTCCGATGGCGCCGGCGTCGAGCATCGCCTTGGCGCGATGCCACACCATGATCTCGGTGAAGTTGAAGTCGATGCCGGTCGGCAGGCCGCTGAGCCTGGCCTGCTGCAGCATCGCGCGCGCGTCGGCAATCGTACTGGCCATCGGTTTTTCGGCGAAGACCGGCTTGCCCGCCTTGAGCGCGGCGATCGCGATCTCGGCCTGCAGGCTCGGCATGGTGGCGATGGCGACGGCCTGGACGTCCTTGTCTTCCACCAGTTCGCGCCAGTTGCCGTAGCTCTTCGGCACGCCGACGGCCCTTGCCGCTTCGGCGGTGCGTTCGGCATTGCTGCCGGCCACGGCGACGATCTCGCAACGCGGGTCGGCGCGGAACGCCGGCAAATGGACCAGCCGTCCGTAATTGATGCCGACGATGCCGAGGCGGATCACGCTGTGAAAGCCCTGTTGTTCAACTTGGTGTCGATCTGGCCGATGGCGGCGCCTACCCATTTGAGCGGACGAGTCTGCGCCCATCGGCTGCGCAATCCAGGCCAGTAGCGGTCGAACAGATGCAGACCTTCAATCTGGGTCCAGGCCGCGCAAACGAGCACCGTCAGCAGCCATGTCCCGAGACTGTAGCGCGCGCGCGTAACATAGCACGCGCCGATACCATGCTGCACCAGCGCCGCAAACGCGATGAGACGAAGCCATCGGTTGAATTTCGAGCCGAAGATGCTGACGCGAATGAGCACGACGATCGCTGCGGCGTGCAGCGGTATCATGCCTGGAAACTCGCTGGCGCCCGACAGCCAGGCGCTGATCTGACGGAAAGCGCCGAGAACATGTGTGCCGCCGAAATCGAGGCGCAGGATTTCGCCGGCCGCCTTCAGATAATCGAGTGGTGACATCAACAGCGTTTCCGGCTGATTGACGTTGTCACTGAACAGTACGGTCGATCGCGCGAAGTAGTAATTGTGAAAGGGCGAGACGATCAGCGTGGCAAAGCCGCCGAGCAATGCGGCGAGGCGCGTAAACTGGCGCTGCGTGATAGCCATCAGGCAGGCGCCGGCGATCATGACGCCGCTCGCCAGCAGAAGATTGGGACGGCAGAACGTGGCCATCGCCAGCAATACGGCGCCCGCGAACGCCGTTGCGGCAAAAGGCCGGTCTTCGTCATCGGAGCGCGGCACTATCAACAAAATGCCGGTAAACAGCAGGACAAATGCGAAGGGGTCGGCAAAACCGCGCGCCGCCCAGACGATGTACTGGGTGAGGCTCGAACCAAACAGGACGCCAAGAGGCACGGCCGTGAACATCAAGGTTATGATCAGGGCCCACGTGCCGCTGACAAAGCGCCGGAACAGCATCAGCACCAGAAATGGCAGCGCCAGCATGACCGATAGATAGCCGAGGTAAGTGTCACCGAACACGAAATGCTCGAGCATGCGGAAGTACCGAAATCCCGGCGTGAAATAGTAGACGCTCTCTTCGCCTCGGAACGCTGCGACAAGGTCGCCGTTCATCACGCTTTGCACCATTCGCCGCGCATAACCTTCGTAGGCAAAGCCGTCGTCGCCGTCATCCAGTGGCCGCAGCCCGCCGATAAAATTGATGTCGATGATGGCTATGAGCAGCAGAGCCAGACCGACCAAAGTGACCGGAAGGCGCAACGCCCGCAGTTTGATGTCGAGCAGAAGAAGCAAGACGGCAACAACGCCTGCCGCGACCATGCCGATTTCGACGGCGCGGCGGACCTCGACCGTCGAATTGGCCTGCAGATTCATCGCGAGGCGTTCGCCGCGTTTGATCGAGATAGCGTAGATGAGGCGTCCCGCGTCCGCCGATGTCAGCGCACGGCAGTCCATGGTTTTGTGTTCGATGGCATCGTAACCGGCATCGCCGCGCGGCCACATCATTGTTCCGCGCCAGCACAACTGGCTGCCGACAAAATCCGGCGGAAATTGATAGGTCAGATACAGCGGGAACAAAAATCGGAAGCGATCGAAAAGATTGAGGGAATTGCGGTCGCGGTTGAAGCGTTGAATGCCGCGGCACCAGTTGTCGAGGCGATTGTAAGTGAGATCGTTGATGTCACCGAGGCGCAGATGCACCGGGTCGGAAAAGCCGATTCCCGTCGTGCGCCGCGACAGCAAAGGCCGATCATAGATTGCGTCCGCCGAAAAACCGTTTCGCGGCGATGGCGAAGCGTCGGCCTTTTGACAGGCGGCGGCATCGCATCCGCTGCATCCCGCTTGCAGGGGATACTCGGCATCGAATTGCTGCGTCAGAACGCGGGCGACGTCGGGCGGCGTTGACGCCTCGATATCGGCGCGCGAGCCGGGGAGATAGAAACGGTAGCCTTCGTCGAGCCGCGGTGCCGGCCACGCGGTCAACACGGCAAAGATGGCCGCTGCGGCAAACAGTGCACCGAGCCAGCGGCGTCCGTTCACTGTGACAGGCGAAGTGAAGATAACGATGACGGCGCCAAGCAGCAGACCGTACCGGAGCAGGTCATTGACCGGCAGTCGAACGATGAAGAAGACGAGAAGTAATGTCGTCAGCCGGAGGGCGAGGAGGGCTGAACCGCTGGCAGTCTGCACGCGCTCGTCGCTCCATGTTGATGACGATGCTGCCGGAAGCAGGCAGCCAGGGATTTGAGCCGAATCGCCATGCCGCGCAAGGGTCTAAGGGACGGCCGGCGCCCAGGCGGAGGGCGCCGCCACAGCACTCTTTCAATGCTGTGAAAGAAACGGCCAGTCTTGCCATGCCGGTAGCCATGGCCTTCATGACGCGGAATGGGCTGGCTCAAATTGCGCTATCCGGTAATGTCCGCCCGCTTAGCAAAACTCCCCTGACGCGCCGGCCGGCTTCCGGACCGGCGCGGCGACAGAAAGCGTCCTCATGAGCACTCCTCCCGTCGGCATCTCACTCGGTCTCACCAACTACGGCGACCGCGATTTCTCGCTCTATCTGCGGCGTTCGTTCGCCAAGTCGATGGGTTACACCAATGCAAGTCTGGCCAAGCCGGTGGTGGGCATCGCCTACACCCCGTCAGGCTTCAATAACTGTCACCGCCATTTCCCCGAACTGCTGGAAGCGGTGAAGCGCGGCGTGCTGGCGGCCGGCGCGCTGCCGATCGATTTTCCGACCATTTCGCTGGGTGAGGCGTTTCTCAGCCCGACCAGCCTGAAATTCCGCAACCTGATGTCGATGGACACCGAGGAGATGGTGCGCGCGCAGCCGATGGACGCCGTCGTGCTGATGGGCGGTTGCGATAAGACCGTGCCGGCGCAGTTGATGGGCGCGGTGTCGGCCAACCGGCCTGCGGTGATGCTGATCGGCGGCCCGATGATGACCGGCCGCCATCATGGCGAGCGGCTCGGCGCCTGCACCGACTGTCGCCGCTTCTGGGCGCAGTATCGCGCCGGCAAAGTCGACCAGAAGGAAATTACCGAGGTCGAGAACAATCTCGCCACCACGGCCGGCACCTGCGCGGTGATGGGGACCGCTTCGACGATGGCGTGTCTGGCCGAAGGGCTTGGCATTATCCTGCCAGGCACAGCCGCGATTCCCGCCGTTCATGCCGATCGCCTGCGCGCCGCCGAAGAGACCGGTGCGCTGGCCGTCAAGCTGATCGGCTCGAAGCTGACGCCCGACAAGATCATTACGCCGAAATCGGTCGAGAACGCGTTGCGCGTGCTGCTGTCGATCGGCGGATCGACCAACGCCATCATCCACCTGACCGCGATCGCCGGTCGCGCCGGCATTCCGGTGTCGCTGGAGCGGCTCAATGAATTGTCGGACACCACGCCGGTGCTGGTGAATCTCAAGCCGGTCGGCAACGGCTACATGGAAGACTTCTACGCCGCCGGCGGCATGGGCGCGCTGATGCGCGAACTCAAGGACCTGTTGCATCTCGATGCCATGACAATCACCGGCGAAACGCTCGGCGAGCGTCTTGGTTTCGACAGCCACGCCTGGGTCGATCGTGACATCATCGCGGAACGCAACAAGCCATTGGAGCCGCAAGGCGGGTTGGTGGCATTGTTCGGCAACCTCGCTCCGCAAGGCGCGATCCTCAAACGCTCCGCGGCGGATTCCAATCTGTTCGAAAAAGAGGGCCGGGCGGTGGTGTTCACATCGCTGGCCGATCTTGCCGCGCGTGTCGACGATCCGGCGCTCGACATCAATCCCGACGACTTCATGGTGCTGCAGAACGCGGGACCGCATTCGGAGTCCGCCATGCCGGAGGCCGGTTATCTGCCGATTCCGAAAAAGCTCGCGACCAAGGGTCTCAAGGACATGGTGCGGATTTCGGACGCCCGGATGAGCGGTACCGCCTTCGGTACTATCGTATTGCATGTCACGCCTGACAGCGCGTCGGGTGGTCCGCTCGGTCTCGTTCGCAACGGCGACCGTATCAAGCTGTCGGTGAAGGCGCGCAGCATTCACCTGATGGTCGATGACGCGGAACTCAAGCGCCGTGCCGGCGAAGCCAAGGTCGCGGTGAAGCCGCCCGAGCGCGGTTATGCCAAGCTTTACGCGCAGGAAATCCTCGGCGCCGACGAAGGCTGTGACTTCGGATTTCTGAAGCCGCGCTGAAATTTGCGGTATTGCGGTAAGTTGCAAAGTTCCCGTTTACTCGCGGGTAGCAATACTTATCGATTGATGATTGCAGCCGCTTGTCATTAACGCGGTGTGCAATGCGGCAACCCTAATTTGCACGGTCACACCGAAAAGCGGTCCGCTTTCGGCGCCAGAAGGCCGTGCATGTTCAGAGTTCTCAATTGCCTTGGTACGCAACACGACTGGCGGCTTGTTGTTCTCGCCGGCGTCGTTTGCTTTTTGGTCAGCGTCGTTGCGGTGAGCCTGTTCAACCGGGCTCGCGCTTTGCGCGGCCATACGCGCGCCGGCTGGCTGTTGACCGCGAGTGTCGCCACCGGTTCCGGAATATGGGCGACGCATTTCATCGCGATGCTCGCTTATGATTTTGGTTTTCCCGTCGCGTTCGATGTCGGCCTAACGATCGTTTCTCTTGTCGTGGCCATCGCCGTTACCGGCCTCGGCTTGTCGGTGGCGATTTACGGCGAACGGCGATGGAGCGCCGCCGCCGGTGGCGCGATCGTCGGCGCCGGCATTGCGTGCATGCACTATCTCGGTGTTGCAGCCGTCCTCATGAACGGCGAGATTCTGTGGGCGGCCGATCTGGTTGCTGCTTCGATTGTGCTTGGCACTCTATTCGGCGCCGCGGCCTTGGAGTTGATGGCCCGAAGCGGCAGCATGCGCACGACACTCGTCGCGGCCGGCGTCCTGTCGCTTGCCATCGTTGCGCATCATTTTACCGGGATGGGCGCGGCCAGCATCATTCCCGGATACATCCAGGATCTCGCACCCGGCGCGCTGGCGCCGGCGTCTCTGGCAACCGTCATTGCCGCGGTGACGGCTGCGGTGCTCGGCATGTGCATGATCGGCGCTTGGTCGGATCAATATAGCCGCCAGAAGATCAGCGAGCGGAACCGCTGGCTCGATGCCGCCGTCAACAACATGATCCAGGGCCTGTGCCTGTTCGACGCGCAGAACCGGCTGATGGTCTGGAACGAGCGTTACGAGACCATGTACAAACTCAAGCCGGGTCAAACCTGGCGCGGCTGCAGCATTCGAGACTTGCTCGATGCACGCGTGGCAGCCGGAACATTTCCCCTTGATGCCGCGGACTACGACGCCGAACTGCGCGGCACCCTCGCGGCGGGCAAGACCTATTCGCTTAACATCGAACTGGCCGATGGCCGCATCATTCATGTCATCAATCAGCCGACCAAAGGCGGCGGCTGGGTTGCGACCCACGAAGACATTACCGAGCGCAAACGCGCCGAGAACGAATTGGAGAATACCCGCGCGTTTCTCAATACCGTCATCGAAAACGTGCCGTCGCCGATTATCGTCAAGTCTCTGCCGGAGCGGCGTTACGTTCTCGTCAATCGCGCAGCGGAGAGTTATCTCGGCATCAAACGCGACGCGATGTTGGGCAAGGTGGCGGAAGACTTCATGCCCGGCGCCATGACCGAGATGGTCGACCTGCACGATCAAAGGCTGATCGAGAGCGGGAAGCCGGTGTTCTTTGACGAACATACCGTCAATACGCCTGGCAACGGCGCCCGCATCGCGACCGCGACGCGCCTGCCGCTGTTTGGGCCCGACGGCAAGCCGCAATATCTGGTGAGCGTGATCGACGACATTACCGATCGCAAACGCAGCGAGCAGCGTATCGAGCACATGACGCATCACGATACGCTCACCGATCTGCCGAACCGGACCGCATTCAATTCGTGCATTGCCTCAACCGTTGAACTGGCGGCCGCATCGCACGAAAACTTCGCGGTGCTGAGCATCGATCTCGATCACTTCAAGTCGGTCAATGACGTGTTCGGCCACACGGTCGGCGACGATATGTTGCGTGAAGTGGCGCGGCGCATGGAAATGGCCAGCCAGGGCGCATTCCTGTCGCGAATTGGCGGCGACGAATTTGTCGTGATCACGCCAACCGGGCCGCAGCCCGCCGGCGCCGAGGCGCTAACGGCGCGGTTGAATGCGGCCTTCGCGAGCGATCTTCAAGTCCAGGAGCACGTTTTGCGCGTGGGCTTGACCATCGGAGTTGCGATCTTTCCTCAGGATGGCGCGGACACGACGACGCTCGTCGCCAACGCCGATGCGGCGCTGTATCGCGCCAAGGCCGAGGCGCGCGGTTCGGTGCGCTTCTTCGAAGTCGCGATGGACAATCAACTGCGTGAAAAACGGGCGCTTCACGAGGATCTCCGCATGGCGATCCAGCGCAACGAACTCGAGTTGCATTATCAGCCGCAAGCGCGGATCGACGGCGAGATCACGGGATTCGAAGCGCTGGTGCGCTGGCATCATCCCCGGCACGGTCTCGTGCCGCCAAGCACCTTCATCCCGCTAGCCGAGGAGAATGGCGGCATCGTTGAGCTCGGTGAATGGGTGCTGCGGACCGCGTGCCGCGAAGCCGCATCCTGGCCGCGGCCCTTGAGCATCGCCGTCAATCTATCGCCGGTGCAGTTCCAGCACGGCGATTTGCCGAACCTGGTGCATCAGGTCCTGCTCGACACCGGGCTTGCGGCGAAGCGGCTGGAGCTTGAAATCACGGAAGGCGTTCTGATCGGCGATTTCTCCCGCGCGGTGGGAATGCTGCGCCGGCTGAAGAACATCGGCGTGCGCACCGCGATGGACGATTTCGGCACCGGCTATTCCTCGCTGTCGTATTTGCAGTCGTTCCCGTTCGACAAGATCAAGATCGACCAGACTTTCATCGCCAATATCGGCCACAGCCAGCAAGCGGCGACTATCATCCGCACGGTCATCGCGCTCGGCCGCGGGCTGGACGTTCCCGTGCTGGCGGAGGGCGTTGAAACTGCGGAGCAGCTCAAGTTCCTCACCACCGAAGGCTGCGATGAAATTCAGGGCTATTTCATTGGCCGGCCGCGGCCGATCGCCGAATACGCCGATCTGGTTGGCCGCGTTGCGACGAAACCGAAGTTGACGGTCGTCGCCAAGGCGGGCTGAGCCGGCCGTTCAGGCGGCGGGCTCCGGCGAAATGAGCTGCGTGTGGGCCAGGCTTGCAAAGCGTCCGCCGGCTTTCACCAGTTCGTCGAACGTCCCGGCTTCGACAATCTTGCCGCCGTCGAACACCAGAATCCGCGAAGCCTTGCGCACGGTCGACAGGCGGTGCGCGATGACGAAGGTGGTGCGGTTCTTCATTACCTCGTCGAGCGCCCGCATGACTTTCGCCTCGGTGTCGGCGTCGAGCGCGCTGGTTGCCTCGTCGAGGATCAAAATCGGCGGATCTTTCAGCAAGGCGCGCGCGATCGACAGCCGCTGACGTTCGCCGCCGGACAGCGACCGGCCGCGCTCGCCGACATTGTCGTTAAAGCCGTGGAATTTGCGCTCGATAAAGTCCAGCGCCTGTGCGCGCCGCACGGCATCGCGCATTTCGTCTTCGGTCGCATCGGCTTTGCCGACGCGCAGGTTGTCGGCAATCGAACGGTTGAAGAGCAGCGCTTCCTGGAACACCACGCCGATATTTCGGCGCAGGGCGCCAAGCTTGAAGTGGCGGATATCGGTGCCATCGATTTCGATGGTGCCGAACTGCGGATCGAAAGCGCGGTGCAACAGCGCGATGGCCGTCGACTTGCCCGCGCCGGTGGCGCCGACCAGCGCGATGGTTTCGCCCGGCAAAGCCTTGAAATTCAGGTCTGCCGCGGCCATCCGCTCGCCGTCATAGGAGAACGATACGTCCTTGAATTCGACCAGGCCTGTGAGCTTGCCGGGATCGACGGCGTCCGGCACGTCGCGAATGGCCGGCACGGTATCCCACACCTGGAAGAATTCGCGCAGGCGCGGTGCTTCCAGCATGACTTTGTTGATGAAGCCGACCGATTGCTCGAGCCTGATGATGATCAGGCCGGCGAAATTCATGAAGGTCACCATCTCGCCGATGGTGGCCTGGCCATTGATGTGGAGAAGGGTGCCGACGACGATGATCGCGAGAACCGTCAATGTCGTCGACATACGAGTCAGGATGTTCGCCAGCGCCCACCACGACAGCACCGGCATTTGCGCGGCGAGCAGCCGTTCGACGATCTGGCGCAATTCGAGCACTTCGGCATCGAGGCGGGAAAAACTCTGTACCAGCGCGATGTTGCCGAGCGTATCGGAAGCGCGTTCCGCGAGATCCGAATAGTGCCGCTCGACCGAACTCTGTAAAGTTTCGGTCTTGCGCACGATCAGCGCGGTAAGCCCTGCGAACACGACGCACAGCGCGATCAGCAGAAGGGCGAGCCGCCAGTTGATGAACAGCGAGATCGGCAGCAGCACCAGCAACGAGATGAACGACGCCAAATGGTCGCGGAAGAAGCCGAGCCACATGCCCCACAGCGCGTCGGTGCCTTGCAGCATCACCTTCATCAAGCGGCCGGAATGGGTGTTGCCATGATAGGACAGCGGAAGCTGCAGCACGTGCTCGAAATAGCCGGTCAGCACGACGTGGCGGCGGCGATGCGCCAGCCGGTCGGAATGCAGCGCGATCGCTGTTCCGCAGATGATCGTGAAAAGGCCGAAGGCGGCCCAGGCCGCCAGCAGGACGCTCAACTGCGGCCATGACGGCGCTTCGCCGCGGGTCTGCGCGCCGGTCAGCGTGTCGATGATCCGGCCGAGCAGCACAGGTTCGGCAAATTGCGCCGCCGCCAGCGCCATATTGGCAAGCGCCAGCGCCCAGGCCAGCCGGCTTTCGGAGCCCAGCAGCGTCAGAACGCGGCCGTAGAGGCGGAAAATACTCATTGCCGTGCCCGTGTTGCAGGCGCTGAAGCGTTTGATGTTGCGGCGGTCATGTCAGGGTATCCTTCGGGATCCCCGATCTGGTCGAGGGCAAGCAGCAACGACGATACCCTGTTCGCCGACGAGGTCCACTCCGCAAGCCGGGCGTAACTGTCGGATATCCAGTTGAATGCGCCCTGCACGATGGCGAATGCCGCCGCCGCCTGCACGACTTCGCCAAGCGTCATCGATCCGGAGATGAACTTCGGGGTGCACAGAAGCAACCCGATGACGGGCGTCAAGAGCGTGTTTGTATGCGAAACCAGCGTCATCCGCATCATCTGCCAGCAATAGAGCAGCCATTGCCGGATCACTTCGGCCAGCGCCGCACTAATCATTTGCCGTCCGTCCTGCCGCGCATTTGGAAGTGCCGTGCCTTCGCCGCTTTCCCGAAGGTGCGCGCCGACAGACCTCAGCTCGGCTTCGGCGCGCTTGTTGTTCTCTATGATGTGCGTCAGGTGTTGGGCGATCAGGATCATCGAGGCTGTCAGTAGCAAGGAGTAGAGAACGACCGCGATCACAAGATAGCCGGGGATTGCGATATCGAAACCAAAGACGTTGATCTCAAGGCCGCCGCCGACACTCCAGAGCACGCCGATAAATGTAATTGCAGTCAGCATCGCCGATACCAATCCCAGCGTCAGGTCGATTGGCAAGTCAGTGGAGACGCGGCCGTCCTCGGCAATCCTGTACTCGGGATTATTATGCTCTCCCGGCATCAGGTGGAGTTGCCTGTAATGGCCACGTTCCAGCCAATAGTCATAGAGATGGGCGCTCAGCCACGCGCGCCAAGTCCGCTGCATGGTCATGCGGCCCCAGACCGAAGTAATGGCGAGGGTAAGGCTGGCGGCGGCGAGCGGCAGAAAAATCAACGCCTGATGCCACAGTTCCGCACTGTCTTTGCGCTCGATGGCATTGAAGAAATCGCGGTTCCAGAAGTTCAGCCAAAACTGGACCAGCAACTGCAGCAGGACGGTCGAAATCAGCACAGCAGCCAGGAGCCAGGCACGCCACGCGTTCGGTCCTCGCCAGAATCCGGAAGCGCTTTGCCAAAAACGCCCGATCAGGCGCTTCTCATCGGGCGCGACATAGATCTTTGGCGACATGGTGGCTTTCTTTTGTACGTGGCCAGAACAAAGACATATGCGCCAGACACGTCCGTTGATGCATATCAACAGCTGTGTCTTTAACCGGACATACCCTTGCTGACTATCTCAACAGTAACGGAGGTTGCTATGCACAAAGCATTGATCGTTGCGGCAATGGCACTGACGCTCGCGGGCTGCGAGACGGCACGGCAAGACCGTGTCGCCGGCGGTGCCTTGATCGGTGGCGGCTCCGGGGCGTTGATCGGTGGACTGGCCACGCGTTCCGCGGGCGGGGCTGTTGCCGGTGGTCTGATTGGCGCCGCGGCCGGCGCGATCATCGCCGACTCGACGTATCCCGGCCGCTGTTACTACATCACCCGGTCCGGCAACCGGCGTTACACGCGCTGCTGATCAGCCGTATCCGAATTCGAAGCCGCGGCAGCACGACGCGTGCTGTCCGCGGCTCGGTCGCTTGAACCGGGGGCAGGAAACATGAATCGTAATACGCTTTATATCGTCATCGCGGTGTTGGCCGTTGCCGGCGTAATCCTCGGCTATCAACTTTATCAGGAACGGCAGAAGACGACCGGCATCGAGATCAATGTCGGTAAAAGCGGAATTACGATTGAGAAGAAGTAGCTTTGAAATAAATTATCAAGCTGGAGATTAAATGTCTCGTCTTCGCATTCATCCTGAGAACCATCTCGTCACGCGCATCGGCTGGCTGCGAGCCGCGGTGCTCGGCGCAAACGATGGCATCATCTCGACCGCAAGTTTGATCGTCGGCGTCGCTGCCGCCGCGGCGGCGCAGAACGATGTCTTGATCGCGGGCGCTGCCGGCCTTGTCGCGGGAGCGATGTCGATGGCTGCCGGTGAGTACGTGTCGGTCAGTTCGCAATCGGACACCGAGCGGGCGGACCTGGCACGCGAAGGCAAGGAGCTGCAAGACAGTCCGGCGTTTGAGCTTGATGAGTTGGCGGACATCTACGTCAAGCGTGGCGTCGATGGTCCGCTCGCGCGGCAGGTTGCTCAGCAACTGATGGCGAAGGATGCCTTGGGTGCCCACGCCCGGGATGAGCTTGGAATTTCTGAAATCACCACAGCGAGGCCGGTACAGGCGGCGTTGACCTCCGCGGCGACGTTTTCCGTCGGTGCGGCGATGCCGCTGCTGATGGTGGTTGTGGCCCCTGCCAATGTGCTGGTGCCGGTCGTGTCCGGGGCGTCCCTGGCTTTTCTCGCTGTGCTCGGCGCGATAGGGGCCAAGGCCCGCGGTGCCGATATTCTACGCGCCACGGCGCGCGTGACATTCTGGGGCGCCCTGGCGATGGCGATTACCGCCGGTATCGGCAGAGTTTTCGGAACGGTCGTCTGAAAACGCGGTTGAAATGGTGCTGCCACACAGGATCGAACTGTGGACCTCCTCATTACCAATGAGGTGCTCTACCACTGAGCTACGGCAGCGAATTTCCGCGGACAAGGCATCTGGCCCGGCGCGAACGCGGCGGAAACTGCCATACGACCCCCACTGAAGCAAGGCAAAGACGGCTTGCATGGCCAAATGGCGCACCGATAATGCCGGCATGACGAAAGTCGGCAATAACGACACAAAACCCGATAAAAAAGGCCGTCTGGCCGCCGCGTTACGGGAAAATCTGCGCCGCCGCAAGGTGCAGGAGCGTCAGCGCGGCGCCGCCACGGCCGCCGACGCGCGTCAAATGGCTGACGACGCCCCGAAAGGCTCCCGGCGGGAACCATAATCCCGACTTTTGCCTTAATCCGGCGGCGAGGGTGGTAACCCTGCAACATATTGCTATTTGCAGGGGGCTGGCCGGCGGGCCATATCAGGGCACGCGCATTGTGGGCCGGCATCGGGGCTAAGCAGTATGGATCGCATTCGGATTATCGGCGGGCAGCGCCTTAACGGCAGCATCCCGATTTCGGGCGCCAAGAACGCCACTTTGCCGCTGATGATCGCGGCCCTGCTGACCGACGAGACGCTGATTCTTGAAAACGTGCCGCGGCTCGCCGACGTCATCCAGCTCCAGCGCATTCTCGGTAACCATGGCGTCGATATCACCATCGCCGGAAAACGTCCGGGCGATGATCCCAACAGCGGCCGCACGCTGCATATTTCGGCCAAGCATATCGTCGACACCACCGCGCCTTACGAACTCGTGTCGAAGATGCGCGCGAGCTTCTGGGTGGTCGCGCCGCTGCTGGCGCGCATGGGTGAGGCCAAGGTATCGCTGCCGGGCGGCTGCGCCATCGGCACGCGGCCGGTCGACTTCCTGATCATGGCGCTGGAAAAGCTCGGCGCCGAGATCGAGATCGAAGCGGGCTACGTCGTTGCGCGCGCCAAGAACGGCCTGCGCGGCGCCGAGATCAATTTCCCCAAAGTGACGGTCGGCGGCACGCATACCGCGCTGATGGCGGCGGTGCTGGCGCGCGGCACGACCGTGATCGAGAACGCGGCGCAAGAGCCGGAGATCGGCGACGTCGCGGATTGTCTCAACAAGATGGGCGCCAATGTCACCGGCGCCGGAACGTCCCGCATTGTCGTGGAAGGCGTCGGCAGACTGCACGGCGCGCGGCATGCCGTGCTGCCGGATCGTATTGAAGCCGGCACTTATGCCATGGCCGTGGCGATGACGGGCGGCGACGTTTTGTTACAGAACGCACGGCCGGAACTGCTGCAGTCCGCGCTCGACGTTCTGGTCCAGGCCGGCGTGACGATCACACCGACCAACGAAGGCATTCGCGTCTCCCGCAACGGCTCGGGTCTCAACGCCATCGACGTTTCCACCGCGCCGTTCCCCGGTTTCCCGACCGATCTGCAGGCGCAACTGATGGCGCTGATGACCAAGGCCAAAGGCACGTCGCACATCACCGAGACGATTTTCGAAAACCGCTTCATGCACGTGCAGGAACTGGCGCGGCTCGGCGCCCGCATTCACCTCGATGGAGAGACCGCGACCATCGAAGGCGTTGCCAAGCTCAAGGGCGCGCCGGTGATGGCGACAGATTTGCGCGCTTCGGTGTCGCTGGTGATTGCCGGCTTGGCCGCGGAAGGCGAGACCATGGTCAACCGCGTCTATCATCTCGACCGCGGCTTCGAGCGCGTCGAGGACAAGCTCGCCGCCTGCGGCGCGGCAATCGAGCGTATCAGCGCTTAGATTTTTTGTCTGATTTCTTGTCCGATTTCTTTTCTGATTTTTTGCGCGGATCCTTGAGCGGCGGATTCGTCTTGATGTTGAGCCGCCGTTGGGCCTTTTCATCGAAATGGTCGTCGGCCTTGAGCCCGGCCGATGCGATGCCTTCGATGGCGCAGATGTCGTCCATTTCGTTGACATCGCCGGTCACGCCGATGGCGCCCATGACCTCGCCCTGGTCGTCGCGGATGAGTTGCCCGCCCGCTTCCAGAAACAGCGGTCCATCGGCGATCTGCTCCATGGATTGGACGAACAACGGTTTTTCTTTCGCCTTCTGCAACACCATGCGTGAGGTGCGTCCGAGCGACAGTGCGGCGAAGGCTTTGCCGTAGGCGATTTCGAAACGCATCAAGGACGCGCCGTCCTGCTTGTGAAACGCCTTGACGCGCCCGCCGGCGTCGAGAACGATCGCCGCGAGTGCATGACACTCGTGTTTTTTGGCCGCGGCGAACGTGCCTTCGATGATCGCTACCGCTTGGGCCAGACTCAACGCACGCATGGACAACACTCCCGGGTCTCGTTACTGGAAACCGACCATGCGAGGCCAAGCGTGTCAACGTTAAGAGTGTCAACGGGGAGCAATTGCAGTGGCAGTTAACATCAAGGTTATGAGCGCCGGCGCCGTGAAGGCGATGGTGGAGTTGCTGGGGCCGGAGTTCGAGCGCGAGACCGGCAACAAGCTCGATCTGAATTTCGGCACCGCGGGCGCGCTGCGTGACCGCGTCAAGAATGGCGAGACGTCAGACGTCGTCATTCTGTCGCAATCGATTATCGCGGGGCTCGGTTCCCTCGTATCGGACGTGACCGATCTCGGTAAAACCGTCACCGGCGTCGTGGTCAAGGAGGGCGCTCCGCTGCCCGACATCTCGACGCCCGAAGCGTTCAAGCAGGCGCTGCTGAAAGCGCGCGCGGTTGCCTATACCGACCCGAAATCCGGCGGCTCCGGCGGCACCGTATTCGTCGGCTTGCTGGAAAAGCTCGGCGTTGCCGATGCGGTCGCCAAAAAAGCCGTGCTCTGCAAGGGCGGCTGGGACGTCTGCCGGGCGATCGTTGCGGGCGAGGCGGATATTGCCACCACCTTCATCAGTGAAGTCGTGCCGGTGAAAGGCGCCAAGGTCGTCGGTCCGCTGCCGGGTTATCTGTATAACGCCAACAGCTATACCGGCTCCGTTCACATCAAGGCCGCCCAGCCCGAAGCTGCCAGGGCCTTCCTGCGCTTCCTCACCGACCCCGCTCGGCGCGACCGCTGGACTGCCGCTGGACTGGAACCGGCATTCTAATATTCTAGGCGCATGATCCCGAAAAGTGGGTAACGGTTTTCGGATCAGATCATGCGCGTTATATAAGCATTTGCTCTTGTACGGTTGCATCGCCTTCCTAAGTGAGCGGGACGGGAGAGCACGTCGATGGATCAAAAGCTGGATCAGTTGAAATTCGTCGTCCTCGATGAAGAGGACTTGGAAATCGTTTCGGCCCATCTTCAGGACGCCGTGGTCAAGGTCGCCGACGTGCTGTGGCGGCCGCAGGAAAACCGGGTGGTGGTCGCCCTCAATCGCTTCGATTGGGAAGGCGCGCAGGCCGACAAGCCGGAATACCGCCGCCGCCGCTCGGCGCTGCGTTTCGAGCGCGTGCTGTCCTGCAAGTGCAAATCCGTCAATCCGGCCGGCAAGGACGCGGTTCTCAACCTGCTGGCGGTCGAGTTCGAGGAGACCGACAGCCCGGCAGGCGCGGTCACCCTGATCTTCTCGGGGGGCGGGGCGGTCCGGCTCGAAGTCGAGTGCCTGGAAGCCGAACTGGCCGACCTCGGCCCAACCTGGACCACCGGCACGTGCCCGGCCCACACGATCGAAGCGCAGGCGGTCAAAACCAGCCGCCAAGCGGGCGAGGGTTGACGCACACCGCTGCATCAACCATTGACCTGTAATCCGGGGCCGGACTCGGGTTAGGTCACCTCATGCCGTTGCTGCTCAATAGCCAAAGCGCCGATTTCGCCGACAAATTCCGCGACTTCCTCAGCGTCAAACGCGAGGCCTCGCCGGATGTCGAAGCAACCGTGCGCGCCATCATCGCCGACGTGAAAGCGCGCGGCGACGCCGCGCTCGCCGACTACACCGCCAAATTCGACCGCGTCGATCTCGCCACGATGGGCCTGCGGGTTACGGCGGCCGAGATCGATGCCGCGGAGGCAAAGTGCAAGCCCGAGGCGCTCGCCGCGCTCAAGCTCGCGCGCGACCGCATCGAAGCCTATCACCAACGCCAGAAGCCGAAGGACGACAGGTTCACCGATCCGCTCGGCGTCGAGATGGGCTCGCGCTGGACCGCGATCCAGGCTGTCGGTCTTTATGTGCCGGGCGGTACCGCGGCCTATCCGTCGTCGGTGCTGATGAACGCGGTGCCGGCCAAGGTCGCCGGCTGCGAACGGCTGGTGATGGTGGTGCCGGCGCCAGACGGCAAGCTCGAACCTCTGGTGCTGGCGGCGGCCAAGCTCGCCGGCGTCGACGAAGTCTATCGCATCGGCGGCGCGCAGGCGGTGGCCGCGCTCGCTTACGGCACCGAGACGATCGCGCCGGTCGCCAAGATCGTCGGCCCGGGCAATGCCTATGTCGCGGCGGCCAAGCGCGTCGTGTTCGGCCAGGTCGGCATCGACATGATCGCCGGGCCGTCCGAAGTGCTGATCCTCGCGGACAAGACCGGTAATGCCGACTGGATCGCCGCCGATCTGCTGGCGCAGGCCGAACACGACGTCAGCGCGCAATCGATTCTGATCACCGACGATGCCGAACTCGCCTCGCAGGTGGAGAAGGCCGTCGAGTCTCAACTCAAGACACTGCCGCGCAAGGATGTCGCCAGCGCATCGTGGCGCGATTTCGGCGCCATCATCATGGTGCCGAAACTCGCCGATGCCATCGCACTGGTCGACCGGCTTGCGCCCGAACATCTGGAAATCGCCGCCGACAATGCCGAGGTTTTTGTCGGTAAAATCCGCAATGCCGGCGCCATCTTCATCGGCGCGCATACGCCGGAAGCCATCGGCGATTACGTCGCCGGCTCCAACCACGTCTTGCCGACGGCGCGCTCGGCGCGTTTTTCGTCGGGCCTCGGCGTGCTGGATTTCATGAAGCGTACGTCGCTGTTGAAATGCGGCCCCGATCAGTTGCGCGCGCTGGGACCGGCTGCGATTGCTCTGGGCGAAGCGGAGGGGCTCTCCGCCCACGCGCGCTCGGTGTCGATCCGGCTTAATCGATGACGATCCGATGAGCCCGGCGAAACCAGCGAAACCAGCGAGCAAGCAACGTCTGGTCTCGGTCACGCTCGACGAGGCCTCGATCGGCCGTTCCAACGCAGACGTCGAGCATGAGCGCGAGATCGCGATTTACGATCTGCTCGAGCAGAACACTTTCACGCCCGTCGGCCATGACGGCGGGCCCTATGCGCTGAACCTGAGCGTCAACGGCAACCGTCTGGTGTTCGATATTCGTCTCGAAGACGGCACGCCGGTGATGGCGCATCTGTTCTCGCTGTCGCCGCTGCGCCGCATCGTCAAAGACTACTACATGATCTGCGACAGCTACTATGCGGCGATCCGAACGGCGACGCCCGACAAGATCGAGGCCATCGATATGGGCCGGCGCGGCATACACAACGAGGGTTCGGTCATTCTGATGGAGCGGCTCAAGGACAAGGTGTCGCTCGATATGGATACAGCGCGGCGGCTGTTCACGTTGATCTGCGTGCTGCACTGGAAAGGCTAGCGCGTGAATGCCGCGCGCCCCCATGCGGTGCTGTTTGCCTGCGGCATGAATTCGGTGCGCTCGCCAATGGCGGCGGGCCTGCTCAAGCAGATGTTCGGACAAACGTATTATGTCGGCTCGGCCGGCGTGCAGAAGGGTGAACTCGATCCCTTCGTCGTCGCGGTGATGGATGAGATCGGCGTCGATATTTCCAAACACAAGCCGATGACCTTCGAGGAACTGGAAGATCTGGAAGGCCTGAGCTTCGACCTGATCGTGACGCTGTCGCCCCCGGCGCATCACAAGGCGCTCGAACTCACGCACAGCATCGCCGCCGACGTCGAGTACTGGCCGACAGTCGACCCGACCGGCATCGAAGGAAATCGCGAGCAGAAGCTGGAGGCCTATCGCGAGGTGCGCGACCAGTTGATGGCGCATATCCGGCAGCGGTTCGGTAGGGCGGCCGGCGGGAATGAGTAACGTTCCCCTCCCCACACGCGCGCTTGCGCGTGGCGGGGAGGGGTTAGGGGTGGGGGGAATTACATGATGACTCTATCAAGAGCCCCCACCCCCAACCCCTCCCCACGCTTCGCGGGGGAGGGGAGCAGCAAGTTTGCGAATTCACCCCCGTTCCGCTAGCGTCCGGCGCATTCTCGAATCTCTCTCAGAGCCGCTAACCCCATGATCGGCCGGCCCAAATTCGTCCTCGCTTCCGGATCGCCGCGACGGCTGGCCCTGGTCAACCAGGCCGGCATCGAGCCGGATTCGCTCAAGCCCGCGGACATCGACGAAACGCCCAAGCGCGGCGAGATTCCGCGCGCCTATGCAACACGGCTGGCGCGCTCGAAGGCCGAAGTGGCGCTCGATAACGTCAAGCTCGATGACGAACTGCGTGGCGCCTATATCCTGGCGGCCGATACCGTGGTCGCGGTCGGCCGTCGCATTCTGCCGAAGGCCGAACTGCTCGACGAAGCGGCGCAATGCCTGCGCCTGCTGTCGGGCCGCAATCACCGCGTCTACACCTCGATCTGCCTGGTGACACCGAAGGAAGCCTTCCGCCAGCGGCTGGTGGAAACGCGCGTTCGCTTCAAGCGGTTGTCGTCCGAAGACATTGAATCGTATCTCGCCTCCGGCGAATGGCGCGGCAAAGCCGGCGGCTATGCGGCGCAGGGCATTGCCGGCACCTTCATCGTCAAGCTGGTCGGCTCCTACAGCAACGTCGTCGGGCTGCCGCTGTATGAGACCGTGAGCCTGCTCGGCGGCGAAGGCTATCCGATCCGCTTTGGGTGGCTGAACGCGGTTTAATAATCCTGGGGCGGCCATGAACCAGGCTTTGTGGCTTTCCCGCTCCGCTCTCCAACACCCTTCGATGTCCGCTGTCGCCTGCGGTACGTGCGTCGTCGCGAGCTACGCGCAACTGGCGGAGCGCGCCGCGCGGCTGGCGGGTGCGTTGCGCCGCTTTGGTCTTGTGCCCGGCGACCGCGTTGCCGTTGTTTCAAAAAATTGTCCCGACTATCTCGCGCTGCTCTATGGCATCTGGCACGCCGGCTGCGCGGCGGTACCAGCCAATGCCAAGCTGCACGGCGCAGAGCTGGGCTACATCCTCGAGCATTCCGGTGCGCGCGTGTGCTTTGCCTCGCAAGGTATCGACGCGGAAATGGCTTCACATGCGCCGGCGTCGCTGGAGCGGCTGATCACAATCGGCAGTGCCGAATACGACGCGCTGTTCTCGGCGGACGCTGTCGATGTGACGCCGCGCGACGGCGGCGATCTCGCCTGGCTGTTTTATACGTCAGGCACGACCGGCCGGCCGAAAGGCGCGATGCTGACGCATCGCAATCTGGCGGCGGCGAGCCAGGCCTATGCGACGGAGGTCGATCCCATTTCGCCGGGCGATGCCATTATCCATGCCGCGCCGATGAGTCACGGCTCGGGGCTCTACATCATGGCGCACGTCGCCAAACTTGGCGTTCAGGTGGTGCCGGAGAGCGGCGGCTTCGAGCCCGAGGAAGTTTTCGACCTGTTTGGGCATTGGCCCCGCGCCTCGATGTTCGCCGCGCCGACCATGATCAAGCGATTGGCCGACTGTCCGGCCGATTGCCACGCCGAGAACATCCGCACTTTAATCTGGGGTGGTGCGCCGATGTATGTGGAAGATGCGTTGCAGGCGCTGGATCGTTTCGGCCCGCGACTGGCACAGATCTACGGCCAGGGCGAGGCGCCGATGACCATCACCACACTGTCCAAGCGTGAGATCGCCGATCGTGATCATCCGCGCTGGCGCGCGCGGCTGGCGTCGGCGGGCAAGCCCTATTCCAGCGTCGATGTGATGATCGCGGACGCCGCCGATGCGCCGTTGCCGCTTGGCGAAACCGGTGAAATTCTCTGTCGCGGCGAGGTGGTGATGGCAGGTTATTGGCGCAACGACGAGGCGACGGCGGCATCCTTGCGCGGTGGCTGGCTGCATACTGGTGACGTTGGCGCAATCGACGAGGAAGGCTATCTGCAGCTCAAGGATCGCTCGAAGGATCTCATTATCTCCGGCGGTTCCAACATTTATCCGCGCGAGGTCGAAGAAGTGCTGTTGACGCATCCGGATGTGCGCGAAGTCTCGGTCATAGGCAGGCCGGACCGCGAATGGGGCGAGGCGGTGGTGGCTTATGTGGTCGGCGGGGCTCTGCCTGCGGAACTGGATGCTTTGTGTCTTTCCCGTATTGCGCGCTTCAAGCGGCCGAAGGATTATGTCTTTGTCGATGCGCTGCCGAAGAACAATTACGGCAAGATCCTGAAAACCGAACTGCGCGTGATGGATAAGAAGACGCCATGAACGAAATCGTCCGCAAGACGTCCGCCGCGAACTGCCCGATCTGCAGCAAGCCGACAGACGTGGCCTTCAAGCCGTTCTGCTCGAAACGCTGCGCCGATATCGATCTCAACCGGTGGCTCAGCGGCGTCTACGCAGTCCCGGTCAAGGAAATCGACGACGAAGACGGCGACAAGCTGCCCGGCAGCGACGAGGGCGACAAATCATGAGTGCGCCAGTTATCGACTGGCCCGACCGGCTTTACGACACCTTCAAGCGTGCCGGTATCCGGCAGGTCGGCTATGTGCCCGACGCCGGCCATGCCAGGCTGATCGACCGTTGCCGCGCCGACCCTGAGATTCGCGATGTCGTGCTCACGACCGAAGAGGAGGGTGTGGCGTTGGCGGCCGGTGCCTGGCTCGGCGGCGAACGCGCGGCGCTGCTGATGCAGTCGAGCGGGCTTGGCAATTGCATCAACATGCTGTCGCTGGCGCGTTCGTGCCGCTTTCCGTTGCTGATGCTGATCACGATGCGCGGCGAGTGGGAGGAGTTCAATCCATGGCAGGAGCCGATGGGCTCCATCGTCGAGCCGGTCTTGAAGCTGTGCGAGGCGGAAATCTTTCGCGCCCGCAAGCCGGATGAAGTCGAGGGGCTCGCCGAGCGCGCGGTGCAGACGGTGTTCGGCGACGAGCGCATCGCTGCATTGGTGCTGTCGCAGGAACTGATCGGCAAAAAGGTCTGGACCAAATGAGCATGGCAAGACTGGAACGCCGCGCCGCCATGGCCACGCTGCTTAGCGATCGCGGCGAAGATCTGCTGGTGGTGCCGGGCCTCGGCTCGACCTGCTGGGACCTCGCCGCTGCCGGCGACAACGACCGCAACTTCTATCTCTGGGGTGCGATGGGCGGCGCCGCGATGATCGGGCTCGGTCTGGCGCTGGCGCAGCCGGCCAAACGCGTCGCCGTCATCACCGGCGACGGCGAGATGCTGATGGGCTTAGGATCCCTCGCCACCATCGGGATCCAGAAGCCGCCGAACCTCGCGGTCATTGTTTTCGACAACGGCGTCTATGGCGAGACCGGCATGCAGCCGAGCCACACGCAAGCCAGAGATCTTGGTGGCGTCGACCTGCTCAAGGTCGCGGCGGGATGCGGGATCGAGCCGTGCCTGGATGTGCAGGATCAGGCCGGCCTGGACGGTCTCGCCGGGCGGTTGAAGAGCCTGAACGGCACCTTGTTCGCCCGCGTGCTGATCGAGGCGGTCGACCCGCCGCGGGTGCTGCCGGAACGCGACGGGGTGGTGCTCAAGCGCCGGTTCCGCGCCGCGATTGGCCTCTAGGCTTGGTTTAAGGCTCTGGTTTATCCCGGATATTTCCCGGCATGGGTGTTCTGGACAGGGTAGGAACCAGCCTCTATAACGCCCGCGCTCTGCTTGCCCAGCTCATCGGGACAAGCTTGGCGCCCGGGTAGCTCAGTTGGTAGAGCATGCGATTGAAAATCGCAGTGTCGGTGGTTCGATCCCGCCCCCGGGCACCATTCAAACAACTATGAATACTCAATAATTTGATCGTGATCTGCTTTCGCGGCACGCTACCTCACAGCCTATTGCGACCCAGTTGCACCCGCGTGTCACTCAGACTTATTTTTTTCTGTTCATTGTCGAATTGCACACCGTTTGGGTGCTCCGCCCCACCGGGGGCATTGGACAGGCCACTCACCCCTACGCCGGACCTCTTCCAGGGATCCGTCCGATATGTAGCCCGGAAAAACCAAGGCACCGCGAAATCCTATTCCCAAAAATTCCGAAACCCTAAAAACGGCCATGTCACTTTAATGAAACCTACCTTAGGTCTTAAGTCAGCCTATCGAACTCTGTCCGCGGCGCACGAATTTACGGTGATATTAGCGACCTCTCGCTGCACCCATCGACCGAAGGCGTTTCGCCATCTAGCCGACGCGCCTGACTCAAATGAGAGCGGGGCAGTCCGAAGCAGCTGGAAATCGCTGTTATCAAGCGAAGGGCGCGCCGCCTAATCGGCCCTGTCCCAATACAATCACAGTGCAGTGCACTTGAGCACGAGTGATGGCGTTGTAGAGCAATCTGCGCAAATGCTCAGGGCTGCCTGTGGCGGTATGCGGCCAAAGCACGATGACGTTCGGAAACTCACGGTTCTTAGCGCGTTGAATCGTCATAGCGAGGTGACCGCGTTGCTGCCGGAAGCCGAGACGCGAACGATTGCGGACGGCCTCCCGGACGAATTCAATAACTTGCGTGGCAGTGAATCCCGTTTGCCCCTGCGCCCGCCGCAGACGGTCCATACGACTTATGGTTTGCGCGATGGCAGCGTGACCAGCCCGTGGCGTCAGAAGCGCGCGCAGCTCGACGAACGGTGCCATTTCCGGCAATGCGATATCAACCAGCAACGCGTCTGCTTCTTCGTTGTCGTGACGGTCCCACACATGGGGATATGGCCCGAAAGCTGCGCCATTGTTGCGCGTCCACTGTCTCGTCTGCACCGTGTTGAGCGCGGCGCGGATGATTGTGCTGCTCGCATCCGGTGTGAGAATAACAACCGGTCCTTGGCGTTGCGCAATTTCGTTTGCAATCACCCATGCTAGAAGTCCGGTATTCCTCTGGGTCGCCGACGTTTCGAAAAGCCGAAAGCCCGAGCCGTTCCATGTAGTCCTTTTGTTGAATGTGTTGGCCCTCAGCATGGTTTTCACATCGCGTCCTTCGCGCACGGCTAGCGCGGCTGCAAGCAAACCCTGCTGTTGTGTACGCCGAGGCTGGGTGAGACGATGCGTCTGTCCGATGCCTTCAAGCCAACCGATTAGAGGTGCGGTGTCGCGTCCGTCATGAAGGCACTGAAAAGCGTCCGCCGCGGCCACGATCCGCGACGATGGTGAAAGCCCCTGGAGGATACGCAAACGGTGCTCGTCGAGATCCTGCGCCTCATCGATCAGAACCAGCGGAAAGCTTCTTGCCACCCATTGGCGGACAGACGCGAGTTCCAGAAGGCCTGCCGCTAGAGCACACGGCCCGTCGAACGCATTCAAGGCGGCCGCATGCGCCTGCATCGCTGGCGTAATCAAGCTCCTGCGACGCGTGGCCAGCGTCCGGGCGAACACATCAAACGTCTGACAGTCAGAGCGTCTGCGAAAGGCTGCGTTTTCGCCAAGGCGTGCATCCAGACGGCGTCGCGCACCGTTCATGAAAGTGAGCGCCAAAAGTTTATGCCCTTCGCCCAGCACTCCTTCCTGAACGAGCTCTCCCGCGCGGCCCACGAGATTGTGAGTTTTGCCTGTTCCCGCCGCGCCCTCGAAAAATTCGAACGTCATAGCGGCGCCACAAATCTGAAAACGTGCATAGCGGCGTCGGATTCCGCGGCGATCCGCACGAAAAGCGGTGTATTGGCGTCAGCCGGATTACGCAGCACGTCGCACAAAGCATTGAGCAACTGGGCGGCGCGCGCCCGGCAAGCCGCATCCGCCATGATTCTCATGGCGACGGTCTCATGAGTCGGCACATACGATTTCTGGGTAAGCAAGTAGGCGGTGAGCGCCTGACCGTCGGCAACGCGGCACGCACTCGGGGAATATTACACGCCGGACTGGCTATGCGAGCGCATAGTCGAGGAATTTGAGATTAGTGAGCAGTCTTCTTTTCTGGATCCCGCGTGCGGAAGTGGCTCATTCCTGCGTGCGGTCATAGCGCGCATGCGTCGCCATTTTCCGAAGCTAGGGGCGGAAGTGCTTGCCGAGCAGGTGGTGGGAATAGATATTCATCCCCTGTCAGTTTTGATCGCAAAAACGACAGTTCTCTTGAGTCTAGGGAGCGCTGTTTTAAAAGCGAAGAGACCGGTTGTGCTTCATATTTATCTGGCAAACTCTTTGTTGGTACCTCGCGGTACCGCAGATTTGTTCAAGACGACATTTCAAGTGTCTGTTGATAACAAGAGCTACGCTTTGGATGTTAAAGGAATCGATGGCAGCGACGCGTTCGACAATTTGATCACCTTTTGCGACGAACTTGTTGAGCGCTACGAGGACGAGCTTGATAAGACCAGGTTTGTCAGATTGCTCGGCACTTCATTAACAGCAGGCGCATCTGCGGATCTGCCGACCCAGCTCTATGACGTATACAGGGGAATGAAGACAGCGCGCACCCAAGGGCGCGATAGTATCTGGAAATTTATCCTCCAGAATTCATACAAGCCTGTTTTTCTGATGAACAAATTCGACTTTGTCGTTGGTAATCCCCCGTGGCTGACCTATGCGGCAATTTCGAACGGTGAATATCAAGGCTTACTGCGTCAGCTATCGGACAATTATGGAGTGACGCCCCAGTCGCGGGCCAACATGCCTCATCTGGAAATCGCGGCCATATTTCTCGCGCATTCCGTCAATTATTTTTTGAATGCGGGGGGCAGGCTGGCGTTCGTATTGCCGAGAAGCTTTATGTCAGCCGATCAGCACGATAACACTCGAAGCGGCTTGATAGAGGGCGTCAAACTGAGCGCGGTTTGGGACTTAGACGGGGTCAGTCCTCTTTTCCGCGTGCCGTGTTGCACGATATTTGCGGGCCGGACGCAGGAGGATCAATCACAGCGGCAAATTCCGCCAGCTGGTCTCCGCGGTGTTGCGTTCGCCGGGAAATTACCGAGACCACAACTTCATTGGGACGAGGCCAACAAGTACCTTACGGTCGAGGCCAGGAGATGGTTTTTCTCACGCCTCGAGGGTAATCGCGGGGCTACTCGTTCGGCGCTTACATCCGAAAGCATGGAAGCAATGGTTGGAACCAATGCTTAATAACGGCGGCGATCCAGACGAACAGCACGATGAGTTTGATGTTCTCGAGCAGAAGACCGGTCACGGAAGTCACCCCTCTTTGTTATTGTTGTTGTTCTTGCGGAAGGCACTGCTTCCGTGACTGCAATGTGTGCGCCGCCGCATAGAAATTCGATTGGGAAATGAGGGCGTGCCGATAAAGGCCTTATAAAGGGGCTGTTTTCAGCGTTTCTGACGGCGTCCAACGCGATCTTTATATCTTCTTGATCCAGCGCAACCGCATTCCGTATCGCGCCCTTACGCTGCAAAGACTATGTCCACCGCAATAGAAAAGAGGTGCGACCATGTCCGACATCATCTTTGGAATTCTGGCGCTGGCGCTGTTCGCGGCGTCCATCGGCTACGCTTACGCCTGCGAACGGCTCTGAGGACCTTAGTCATGACCCTCGATTACACGCTCGCCGCCCTCGTGACCGCGGGGCTGCTGTTCTACCTCACCTACGCATTGCTGCGTCCCGAGCGTTTTTAGGAGCGCATGATGACCATCAACGGCTGGACTCAAATCATTCTCTATTGCGCGATCATCGTCGCGCTGACGCCACTCGTTGGCGGTTATATGACGCGCGTTTTCAATGGCGAACGCACATTTCTTTCGTCGGTGCTGCGCCCGGTCGAAGCATCGCTCTACTGGGCAGGCGGCGTTGACGAGAAACGCGAACAACATTGGCTGACCTACACGGTCGCCATGTTGCTGTTTCACGTCGCGGGCTTTTTCATTCTCTATGTGCTGATGCGCGTGCAGGC
>CAISIV010000089.1 GCA_903885555.1 uncultured Hyphomicrobiales bacterium | reverse complement strand
CTCCGGCTTTTCGGCCGGCGGCACGGCATCTTCCAGATCGAGGATGAAGGCCTCGGCCGGCAACGTGGCGGTCTTGTCCAGCAGCTTGCGGCGGTTGCCCGGAATGAAGAGATAACTAAGCACTGGCGCGCGCCTTCTGTTCCATGCGTCTGCCGCCATCGCGATTACCAAGCCGGGTCACGCCGTTCGAGACCAGCGCCTCGATTTCGGCGGCGGAATAGCCGGCCCCGAGCAAGATTTCCTCCGAATGCTCGCCGATCCGAGGCGGCAACCGCGCAATCGACGGTCCTCCGCGATCGTAGAGCACGGGATTGCGCACCGCCTTGATCGGCTTGCCATCGCGGCCCGGCACATCCACCAGCACCTTGCGCTCCTCGATGTGCTTGTCCTGGAACACCTGCTCGTAGTCCATGACGATCGAACACGGCACGCCGGCATCGCCAAGCTGCGCCTCGATCTCTGCCGCCGGCAGTTCGCGGGCGGCGGCGGTGATCAGCGCCGAGATCGCCTCTTCGTTCTTCTTGCGATTGACATAGGTCGAGAAGCGCGGATCGCTGAGATACTGTTCGAGCTTGAACGTCTGCATGATGCGCTCGAAGGCGCGATTGTTAGGACAGCCGATGGCCACGTAGAGGCCGTCTTTCGATTCGAACAACTCGTAAGGCGCTGCGATCCTGTGCCGGCGGCCGAGCGCGTGCGGCGGCTTGCCGGTGGCGAAATATTCCGCCGTCTCCATCATCGCCGCGGAAATCGACGCCTCGACCAGCGACACGTCGGCCACCCGGCCTTCGCCGGTCCGCCCTGCTCCGACCAGACCGGCCAAAATCGCATACGTCGCAAACATGGCGCCGAGAACGTCGCCGGTCTGAATACCCGGGCGCATCGGCATTTCGCCCGGCATGCCGGTCACCGACAACGAACCCGACGCGGCTTCAATAATGAGATTGACGGCCGTGCGGTGCTTGTTCGGACCGGTTTGGCCGAATCCCGACACCGAGGTGTAGACCAGCTTCGGATTGATGGCGCGCATCGCCTCGGCGCCCAGTCCAAGCTTTGCCATCACGCCGGGGCGGAAATTCTCCAGCACCACATCTGCATCCTTGATGAGACGCATAATCGCCTCGCGCGCCTCGGGGCGTTTGAGGTCGAGCGCGAGGCTGCGCTTGTTGCGATTGAGGGATTCGAAGGTGGCGCTCTCGCCGTTCACCAGCGGCGGCGAGGCCCGCGACATGTCGCCAGTATCGGGCGGCTCGATCTTGATGACGTCGGCACCCATATCGCCCAAAAGCATCCCGCAGAAAGGGCCGGCGATGAAGTTTGCGAACTCAAGGATTTTGATGCCAGCCAGCGGTTGCGTCATGAGCGTCTTTTAGTTCCTGAACATGATCAATCGTTTGACCAATGAGCCGATTATGCTTCCGCCGGACGACGGCATCAAGTGCGTTCTGGCGCTTTCAGACGTTTTGCCGCGGTTTTCCGGTCGTGCCGCGGTCGATTAGTTCGACCGGCAAGGTCGTATTGAAGACGACCTCCTCCGTGGAGCCTGTGCCGGACAGCCGTTGCAGCAGGTGCGCGGTCGCCGCCTGCGCCATTTGCTCCGCTGGAATGCAGACACTGGTGATGTCCGGATCGTTGGAGGCGCTGTAACCGACCAGCGACAAGTCGTGGGGCACTTTGAGACCCGCCTTCTGAATGGCAATCATCGCGCCGTCGAGCGGCACACTGTGCACTGCAAATAAAGCCGTGGGCCTTTTCTTCTCCGGCAATGCCAGCGCCTTTTGCACGCATTCATAGCCGCTGTGCCGGTCGGTCAAGTCGCGAAAAATCAAATCCTCCGCGACCGGACAGCCGAATTCTTCGAGCGACTTGCGGTAGCCGGCCTCGCGCAACCCCATGTTGCCGATCTTGCTGCTGCCGACCAGGAACGCGATACGGCGATGGCCGAGCCTGGCCAGATGATGGCCGCCGAGCCAGCCGGTACGGAAGTCGTCGGGACCGATCCAGGGATCGGCGTTGCCGTCGCGCCGACGGTTTATCAGCACGAAAGGCAACCCCTGCTTGCGCAGCCAATCGATCGTCGGATCGGTATGTTGTGCCGTCGCGATCAGAAGCCCATCGACATGCCCTTCCGAAAGGGTCGTGACGACTTCCTTAAACCGCGCCGCGCTATCGTCGGTATTGCACAGGATGACGTCATAACCTTCGGCCGATGCGGTGCGCTCCACGGCTCGAAACAAGAACGAGTGAAAGGGATTGGTGATATCCGGCGTCAGCATCGCGAGGATGTTCATGCGCCGTGTCCGCAACGAACGCGCCATCCGGTTGGGGCGGTAGTTCGTGCTGCGCGCAATCGACAATATCTTCTTGCGTTTCTCCTCGGAAATACGAGCCTTCGGATCGCCGCGCAGCACCCGCGAAACAAGTGACACGTCTACTCCTACACGCTTGGCGATCGATTCCAGCGTCACCGACATTCATCGACATCCAAATGCGGGCGCAAAGCAGGTGTGCCGGCTGTGAAAGAACTTTCAGGCGTGTACGACCGGGTGAAATTTAGCATATGATTGAAGCCAAGATCGACACCCATCCAGCCAGCAATAACCATGGCGTTTCGACAATGAGAAGTCTTCTTTTCCTCCCCGGAAACCGGGACAAGTTCTGGAGATGGCTGGGACGCTGAACGCCGATGGTCCTGTTCGAAGGCCGCATGATCTAATCGCGATGGCCAAGACTGCCCGCAACGGCATCGAAAGTGCTAAGGTGTAGACACCCAAGAAACTGAGTTCAAAAACGAAACCATCGGGGCGATCAAATGAAGCGGATTTCTCGGCTGATGCTCGCTGCGCTTGTTGTTGCACTCGCTAACGCGCTTCAACCGGGGCCTCTAAACGCCCAGTCCTACCCCGCCAAGCCGCTCCGCATGATCATCCCATTCGCTGCCGGGGGCTCGCCCGATATTATCGGCCGCATGATCGCCGACGATCTCGGCAGCGCCCTCGGACAACCGGTCGTGGTCGAGAATCGCGCCGGCGCCGGCGGGAACATCGCCGTTCAATACGTGATCGAACAGCCGGCGGACGGCTATACTTTGCTGCTTGGCACGTCAGGCAACATGGCGGCCAATAAAGTGCTCTACCGCAACCTGAAATTCGACACCGAAGTGGATCTGGTCCCGATATCGGTGGCTTACACCACTTGCAATGTGCTGATCGTGTCGGCTGCCGGACCGTTGAAATCCATTGCCGACCTCGTCGCCGTGGCGAAGAAAAACCCGGGCACGTTGTCGTTCGGGTCGCCCGGCGTCGGTACCGCCGGTCATTTGATCGCCGAGCTCTTCAAGACCACGACGGGGACCCAGCTTGTCCATGTGCCGTATCGCGGGCAAAGCCAGGTGATCAACGATCTCCTTGGCGGTCACCTGTCGATGTCGTTCGAGGTAGCGGCCACGGCGATCCCGGTCGTCGAATCGGGAAAGATGCGCGCGCTCGCGGTGACCTGCCCGCGCCGGCTGCCGCAGCTCCCGGATGTTCCCACCTTTGCCGAAGCAGGAGTTCAGGGGCTGACCCTTGAAGGTCTCGCACTGGTCGCAGCGCATGGAAAAACACCGCCTGACATCGTGAAGAAGCTGAACGAAGCCGTCGTGAAGATCGTCAACTCTTCGAAGGTCAAGGACAAGATCGCGGCGATGGGACTCCAGGCCCGAAGCTCGACGCCGGAAGAAGCGCGGACCCTTCTCGGCGTCGACGTCAAAAGGTGGGGTCAGGTGGTGCAGGCTGCCGGCATTCCGCCGCTCGATTAAACAAAACCCTCAACACTAATTGAAATGTCTCATCAACCCGCAGAGGACAAGTATCAGACGCACGTGCTTCCGTAATATCCGCCTAAGTCTCTAAATAGACATTATACCCTAGTACCAAGAGGATCCCTCCGTGCCAGACAAAGCCTAAGTCGGCTTAATGTTCGCTGCCCGAATGACGCTGCCCCACTTCGCGGTTTGCGCGACCATGAACGTCCCGAATTCGGAGGGCGTGGACACGAAGGGCTGG
>CAISIV010000088.1 GCA_903885555.1 uncultured Hyphomicrobiales bacterium | reverse complement strand
GTTGTGCGACTTCGGCTGATTGGCGTAGCCGGCCGGCCGCACGCCTTTCAGCAGATTATCGATCAGCACGCGCGTGCCAGCGCCGGCGTTGCGGTTGACCATCAATGCCGACGTATCGGCAAGGATCGCTGCGATGGCATCCTGGGCATTTCGGCCCTCAAAGCGCTTATCGCCAATGCGAAACAGTACGCCCTGCATACGGCGCCAGCCCGGCACCAGCGAAAGGCCCGGCGTCACCAGATGCACGTTGTATTGACCGCTTTCGGGGTCGATCAGATGCACCGGCGCGACATCGCATTCGCCGCGCGTCGCCGCGGCAACGCCGCCGAGACTGCCGACCGCCAGCGTACGCGCCGAGAAGCCGCGCTCCGCCAGCGCACCCACCACCACATCGAGCGCAACGTCGTGGCTGCCCATGATGACAACGTCCGGCGCCTTGGCCGTGCTGCCGATCAGCGTCACCGGCACCGTGCTGCCGGCATCGAGCGAGGACGCCAGCGCATCGATCTCGAGAAAACCGTCGGCCTGCGAAAAGCTCGTCACCGAACCGGAGCCCTTGCCGGTCGGAAACGCGATCATGCCGTCGTCGCCTTCGACCAGCGCCACCAGCACGAATTCCTTGCGGCCCATTTCCGACGCAATGCGCACCGGCACCGTCGCGCTGATGGTCTCGGCGGCTTCCGGCGGCAGACCGGCGAGCGCGCGGATCACCGGCGCAACGAAGGCATGGAACGTAAAGATCGCCGAGGTAGGAAAACCCGGCAGCACAACGACCGGCTTTTTATCGATGACGGCAAGACACAGCGGCTTGCCGGGCTTGAGTGCGACGCCGTGCACCAGGATGCCGGGGCGGCCGAGTCGCGAGACGATGGCGTGCGACAGATCGCCGGCGCCTTTCGAGGTGCCGCCGGACAGCACGACCATATCGGCCGACCCCATCGCGTTGCGCACGGCGACTTCCAGTTTCACCGGATCGTCCGGGAACGCGCCCATCGCAATCGCCTCGCCGCCCGCCTCGGTGACGGCCGCGGCAATGATGGCGCCGTTGCTGTCATAGACATTGGCGGCACCCAATGCCTTGCCGGGCTCGACAAGTTCGTCGCCGGTCGACAGCACGGCTACCTTCGGTTTTCGCACCACATCGATATGCGCAAGCCCGCTCGCCGCCAGCATGCCGATCTCGCGCGAGCCGATGCGTGCGCCACGCCGCAGCAATGTTTCGCCGCGGGCGATGTCGGAGCCGGCGTAGGACACGAACTGACCGGGGGCCGTAGCACGGCGCAGTTCGATCATGGGCGCGCCGTCGCCGAGCAACTCGGTCTGCTCGATCATCACCACCGCGTCGGCGCCGCGCGGAATGACGCCGCCAGTCGCGATCGCCGTCGCCGTACCGGGCGTGACTTCCAGCGCCGGCGCATGGCCGCAGGCGATGACTTCACCGTTCAGCGTGAATTTCTTCGGTGCGATGTCGCTGGCGCCGATGGTGTCGGCGGCGCGTAGCGCAAAACCGTCGACATTGGAGCGATCGAACGGCGGCGCATCGACCGCGGCGACGACATCATGCGCCAGCACACGGCCAAGCGCCGCGCCCAGCATCACCGTCTCGTCACCGAGCGGCGCCATGTCGATCTGGGACTCAAACCTTGCGCGCGCTTGCTCGGCCGACACCACGTCGAGGAATTGCTCCTGGCGTGCCGCCGCCCTGACGCGTGCGATGAGGCTGTCGCCGTTGGGCTCCACCTTGCTCACGGCCACGGCCTTACCTGAACTGCGGTGCCTTCGGAATAGCCTTCGCTGTCGGCGGGCACCAGAATCCAGCCGTCGGAACGCGCCAGCGACGACAGCGGCAAATAACGCACCGCCAGCGGTTCCGCCTGGGCGCCGTTACGGCGCACCGGCACGACCTCGGCAAGACCTACCGTCGATGTCACCTTGCGCGCCAGCGTCAGCGTCTCGACCGGATCGGCGTCCTTATGATGCGTCGCGGCGGAGAGCCTCTCCAGAATGCGGCGGCCGACCAGCAGCCAGACAGCGAGTGCCGCATCGAGCCGTCCCGGCAGCATCAGCACCGGGCGTTGCGTCGCAAATCCGAGCGCGGCGGTTTCGCCCGGTGTCATCGCAATGCCGTGCACCGCGAGCCAGGCCTCGCGCGCCAGCGTCTGCACGCTGTTGTCGTTGCGGCCGTTGCCGGTGCCGCCGATAACGATAATGGCGTCGGCGCTCTCGGCGCCCAGCACCGAACCGAGATCGCGGCCGGGATCGTCAAGACGCGCCGAGCCGCCGCGGCGTTCGATATCGCTGGCGATCAAACGCGCGGCGGCGTTGATGATGGCGCTGCCGCGCAACGGCAGCACACGGACGCGCGGTTCGCGCACGGTGATGCGCGCAATGCCCGCAGCAGCGAAAGCCGCGATATCGGTCAGCGACAGACGGTCGCCGGCGCGCCGCAACGGAATGGCGGAATCGCAATCGCCGCCGGCGGCCAGCACGCCGTCGCCGGGATTGATCGTCATGAGCGCTTCGGCACGGCCGTTGGTGAGTTTGACCGCATCGAACGGCGCGACACTGTCGGTGTCCGGAGGCATCGGCTGGCCGACCTCGATGCGCTGCGGCGTGTGCATCAAAAGCGCCGGCGTATAGCCGCCGGCGCCGAGTGTCGTGTCGGCGTCGATCGCCCAGCCGTCGAGCATGGCGATCGCGACATTCGGGCGCGCCCGCGACATGGCGTCGACCGCTAGCGTGCGCCCTTGCGCCGCCGCCAGATCGACGGTGCGCGGCGTCACCGGCTTTACGTCAAGATCGACCGTCGCCAGTACGTCGGCGAGCGGCGTTAGCCGTGAAATCGTTTGTATTGTCTCTGACACCGCAGCCATCGTTACGCGCTTGACCTTGTGGGCTCGAACACCTTCAGTCTACCTCAACAACGAACGAGATAACGACGATTTTCAAGTCGCGAAACCGGGAGCGAAAGCGTGTTTACAGCCACCAAGGACAGGGCGCTTCTCACCACCACCACCGGGGCGCTGCCCCGGCCGGATTGGTACACCGAAAACCTGCGCGGCAAACCGTTGTCGCAGGGCTTTTCGCAGCTTGCCTACCGCAACCAGCATTTCGACTGCCTGGCCTGCCACGTCGCGGCGCAGCATCGCGCCGGCATCGACATCATGGTGGACGGCGACACGCGGCTCGATGACGACGTCGCCGGCCGTGGTTGGGTGAGCTACGCCACCGAACGGATCGAAGGCATCGGCGCGCCGCGCGTCGAGGTGCCGCCCGCCGGCTTCATGGCCGACAAGGGCCCCGGCGACCTGATGTGGGAGGTGATCGAGACGCGCATGACGCCGCCGGTCACCGGCAAGATCGGCAAGACGACGCTGCAGCTCGACCGCGCCTACAAGGCCATGGCGCCGATGACCGACAAGCCAGTCAAGGTCGGCTCGATCTCGGCGCAGTTGCTGGCGCTGATGCTGACCAACGAGCACTACAAGGACCGTCTCGACCTGCTGATGGATATGTCGGTGGCCCTGAACAAGGAATATCACGCGCTGGCCGACGCCGGCGCGCCGATGGTGCAGATCGAGGAACCAGCGATCCATCAGGTCATTGCCGATCCGAACCAGAAGATCACGCCGAAGCAGTGGGTCGAGGCCTTCAATATCGAAGTGAAGGACCTGCGCGACAAATGCGAGGTGTGGTGCCACACCTGCTGGGGTTCGCCGGCGGCGCAGCGCGTCGCCAGCAAGGATCAATCCTATAAAGACGCGCTGCCTTATCTCGACCAGCTCGATTGCGACGTCTTGACGTTCGAAGGCGCCTTCAACAAGGGAATGGACTTCGAACACTTCGGTTCGATGGTGTCCAAGAAGAAGAAGATCGCCATCGGCGTCATCAGCCACCGCACGCTGCAGGTTGAGCGGCCGGAGGAAGTCGCCGATCTCATCCGCAAGGCGCTGAAATATATCGAGCCTGAGCGGCTGATCCTGACCAGCGATTGCGGCTTCGGCCGCCAGGGCATGAGCCGCATGCACGCCTTCTACAAAATGG
>CAISIV010000087.1 GCA_903885555.1 uncultured Hyphomicrobiales bacterium | reverse complement strand
TACAAACTTGGAGCGCTTATCGAAAAACGCCGTGTCGTACTCATCTGCTTCGATGACGAAATAGGGAGATGAGGTTATTTTCGCCGAAGTTCCAAAGTTTTCGGGTACGCCACCGATTAGAAAACCCGGTTTGAGGCCGGCTGCTTCAAGAATCCACGTCACCATGGCCGTAGTGGTGGTTTTACCGTGCGTTCCAGCCACGGCGACGACCCATTTCCCCTGCAATACATGCTCGGCAAGCCATTGTGGACCAGACACATAGCGATCGCCCCGATCCAAGATGGCTTCCAGTAGCGGATTGCCGCGGGTGACGACATTGCCAATCACCCAAAGATCGGGATTGAGCGATAACTGCCCTGCATCAAAACCCTCGGTCAACACAATGCCCTGTGATTCGAGTTGCGTGCTCATCGGCGGGTAGACGTTGGCGTCACAGCCGGTAACCCGATGCCCCAACTCTTTTGCAATCACGGCAAGGCCGCCCATAAAGGTGCCGCAAATACCAAGAACGTGCAGATGCATGAGCGAGCCGGACCGGGGCAAAGTGGAACACGTATTGTACCGTTGCGCTCCCGCAAGCAAAGCACATTGCCCCTGCGGGCGTGCGCTCGGTATGATGGCGGGAGGGGTTTGCAGAGGTGGCCCTGCCGCCCAATCTCTCCCGGCAATTACGCGATCGTCCCGACTTGGCTCAAAGGTGCACGCATGGCAAGAGACAAGCCTAAACAGCAGCAAATGCGCCAACGCATCGCCGCCGCCGCCGCACGCATGATGGCCGAGGACGGGATCGATGATTTCGCGCTGGCCAAGCGCAAAGCTGCCCGCCAACTGGGCGCCGATGACACGCAGGTTCTGCCCGCCAACAGCGAAATCGAAACGGAGCTAAAAGCCTATTTGTCGCTCTATCAGGATGAGGAACAGCGTGAGCGCTTGTCCCATTTACGCCGGATCGCACTTTCAGCCATGCACGCGCTCGCACCATTTCGCCCCTATCTGACCGGCGCGGTCTTGAAGGGAACGGCGGGTCGATATGCCGACATCGACCTACAATTGTTCACCGACGATGGGAAGGCGGTAGAGCTATTCCTGCTTAACAAAAATATTCCCTACGAAACCAGCACGCAGCGCCGTTACGCCGGGGATCAGGTGCGCGCCATTGCGGTGTTGCAAATGGACTGGGAAGAGACACCGGTTAATCTGGCCGTGTTTTCCACCAACGACGAACGCAGCGCGCTCAAGACCTCGTCTGCGGGCCGGCCAATGGAACGCGCAGGCATTGCGGCTGTTTCAAACTTGGTGACACTTCCTTGAACAAGGCCTGGAGAATCGGCGTGGTAATCGCCGTGGCCATTTGCGCTGGCTTGGGCGGCTACATTCTGCGCCACGAAAACCGTAATGAGACCAATCAAAGCAAAGCCGTACAAACCCTTTTTACCCTCAACTTACCTGACCCGGCCGGTGCCAATCAGGCACTCCTGCAATGGCGTGGCAAGATCTTGGTCGTCAATTTTTGGGCGACCTGGTGTGAACCATGCCGGGAGGAAATCCCCGGGCTGGGGCGAGTTCGTGAAAAATATTCTGGTAAAAATCTAGAAGTTGTCGGTATCGCCGTCGATTCTGTAACTAAAGTGCGAGAATATGCAAAAGAAGTGAATATCGCCTACCCGCTCCTGATCGGAGGCTTGGAAAGCATTGAATTGGCCCGCAGCCTAGGTAATGCCGCAGGCGGCTTGCCATTTACCATTGTGCTGGATCCCCAGTCGAGGATCGTGTTTTCTCATCTTGGCCTGATCCAAGAGCAGGATCTAGATCAGCGTATCGCCACACTAGCCTACTGATTCCGCTAGTATTTCGCCTAACTTCTGCGAATACCTAGACAAAATGCGCCGATTTGCGGCAAACTCCGCCCATGGCAAAGACCAAAATTAAAGCCTCGGCACGTTCCCGCGCTCCCAGTGACTCCAACACTAGGAGGATTCTCGTGCTGCACGGCCCCAACCTGAATCTTCTTGGGACGCGCGAGCCAGACATCTATGGTCGCGAAACGCTGGCAGATATCAATCGCAAGCTCGCAATCGCGGCGACCGCCAGCGGCGCCCAACTTGAGAGCTTTCAAAGCAACCATGAAGGCGTGCTCATTGACCGCGTACAAGCGGCCAAGGTGCAGAAAATCGACTGGATCATTATCAATCCGGCCGGCTATACCCATACCAGCATTGCCTTGCGTGATGCCTTATCCGGTGTCGGCATACCGTTCATAGAGGTGCATTTGTCCAACATTCACGCCCGCGAATCATTCCGGCACCATTCATACTTCTCGGATATCGCCTCGGGCACCATTGTCGGCCTCGGTAGCCGAGGCTACTTCGCCGCCTTACAGCACATTCTCGCGCTGTCCTAGCGACTGTTTGGCCGGCTCACCGGCCGCATCAACCGGAGGAAACTCCCATGGATTTAAGAAAACTCAAAAAATTGATCGATCTCGTTGAGGAGTCCGGCATCGCCGAACTCGAAGTAACCGAGGGCGAAGAAAAGGTCAAAATCGTCAAAGGCGGCCGTGCCCAGGAAACTGTGTACGTACAAGCACCGACGATGCAACACGCTGCTGCCGTCCCCGCGGCACCGGCGCCTGCCGCCCCGGCAGCACCGCAAGCCGCTCCGGCTCCGGAGGGACACGTTGTCAAATCACCTATGGTCGGCACGTTCTACCGTTCGGCCTCACCCGGCTCCAAGTCGTTTGCCGAAGTCGGCGATACCGTCAAAGCCGGACAGACGGTCTGCATCATCGAGGCCATGAAACTGATGAATGAGATCGAAACCGACAAGGACGGCGTAATCACAGCCATCCTGATCGAAAACGGCCAGCCGGTGGAGTATGGCGAACCCTTGTTTGTGATCGGCTGATCCGCGTGGCAATGTTCGAAAAGATCCTCATCGCCAACAGAGGTGAGATCGCCCTACGCATCCAGCGCGCCTGTCGCGAAATGGATATAAAAACCGTGGTTGTGCATTCGGAGGCCGACCGCGAAGCCAAGTACGTAAAGCTCGCAGACGAGTCGGTATGCATAGGCCCGGCACCGTCAAAAGACAGCTACCTGAATGTTCCGGCGATCATCAGTGCCGCCGAGGT
>CAISIV010000086.1 GCA_903885555.1 uncultured Hyphomicrobiales bacterium | reverse complement strand
GGCGATACGCCGCCACACCGAGACATAGAACGTCAGATAGTCGAGCGCGCGGCCCGGTAGATTGCTGCGGCCAAACCGCGTCGTCGCGATGCGGTGCACCTGCACGCCGCGCACCGTCTCCCGCGCCGACGGTTGCGCAGCGGGGTCGTCGTAAAGCTGGCGGCTGGACACGACGTGAACGGTATGGCCGGTGGCGGCGAGATGAAACGCGAGATCGCTGAGGATCTGGCTGGTGGCGGACTGATCGGGGTGGAAATAGCGATTGAGAAAAATGATCCGCGCCATGGGGGGGATGAGGGCGCGCGCCTCAAGACCCGCGCGCGGCGCTGCGCGGATTTTGACCGCGGTGAACGGTCGCCGTGCCGCGCCGTGCCGTCTTCTTCTTTTGCGGTCGTTCGCCCGACAGCATGAACAGGACGGTCTTGCCGACGATCCGGAGATCGAGCCAGAACGAGGCGTTGCCGATGTACCATTCGTCGAGTGCGTTCTTCTCGGCGGGGCTGAGCAGCTTGCCGCCGTTCACCTGCGCCCAGCCGGTGATGCCGGGCCGCACCGACAGGCGCAGCGCCGCATTATGCGGCTGGTCCTGCGGCAGCAAAGGACGCGGCCCAATCAAGGACATGTCGCCGACCAGCACGTTGAGCAGTTGCGGCAGTTCGTCGAGCCGGGACTTGCGCAACGCTTTCCCGATAAACGACATCCGGTCGGTCGTGGCGTATGGCCGGCCGTGAATGTCGAAGGCGGGCTTCAGCGTGCGAAATTTGTGCATCTGGAAAATCTGGCCGTTCTTGCCGGCGCGCCGCTGCCAGAAGAAGACCGGCGAGCCGACGTCAAGCAGCACCACGATGGCCACCGCCAGCAGGATCGGGAGCAGAACGACGATCAGCGTCAGGCTGACGCAGAAATCGATATAACGCTTGGCGCTGAAATAGCGCGGCGGTGAAAAACTCGCGGGTATCGAAGCGGGCGGCTTCGGACTTCGCACAACAGTCGGAGCGTCTACTTCGTGCAACCCGATCAGCCGCGGCACGAATTCCAGATGCATCTTGTATTCTTCGGCGACACGCTCGAGTTCGGATTGCGACTCCGGCGGCAGGTAGAATTCGTCACCGCCGACAATGACGCGGTTGACGTGGATGCCGTGCTCCCTGAATTCCTCGATCACCGGCAAGAGATGGCTGGATGGCCCCAGCACGCGCACGCCGGCAATTGACCGGCCGATCATCTCGGCACGGTCGTCGAGGACGGCGATGACGCGGAGCCGTTCCGGCGCATAGGCGCGAAGAAAGCCCATGTAGAGCGCGGTGAGGCGGTTCGAGCCGATCATGACGATATGTTCGGCCACGGCTTCTCCCGCCGCTGCCGGAGCATCGCGTTCGGCATGGATCATGCGGACGAAGGCCCGCGCCATCACCAGACCGGCCGACAACAGCAGCGCGTGGATCAGCGGGGTGGAGCGCGGAATGCCTTCGAGGCGGGTCGCGGAGAACAGCACGAGACAGGTCACGAACTCCGACACCAGCACTGCCTTGGCCACTTCTAGCGCGTCATGCACCGAGAACAGGTGGGTCATGCCTTCGCGGGTGCGGAAAATCAGGAAGGCGATCAACGAAGCAACCAACGATATGGCGCAATAAAAGGCTGCCGCCGGCCAGTCGTTGAGGACCTGGGCCCCGCGAATCCACAAGGCCAGCCATGGCGACAGCAACGCCCAGCACACGTCGAAGGCCGAAAAGCGGATCGCGAAAGACCCGCGCGAAGCCGGTGATCGAATGCGCATCCGACAGGACGACTTTCGTGGTTGCCGCACGGACCGTGATGAGCCGGCCCACTCGCCTGCGGCAATTTAGACGGGGCGAGTGAGTCATGCACGCTATAAGTGTAACAACTATATATAGATGATACTATTATTTGCGCGTATCTCTAAGGTTGTAGAATAACCCGGTTGCCGAGGGCGGGGTTTGGTCGATGGGATTGCTGCGATTTTTCTCGTACGGCTTGGCTTACGCCTTGATTTTGCTGGTATCTGGCTGTGGAACGCCCGCCGAACGGGGCGCCGCCACTCAGGCCGATCTGGACGCCACGGCTGCCGCGGCTACCGCCACGCCGCGGTTTCAGGGCGGCGAAAAGATCAAAATCACGGTCTACAACGAGCCGTCGCTCAGCGGAGACTATGACATAGACCCCAATGGGGTGATTTCGCTGCCCCTGGCGGGAACGGTGCGCGCGGTCGGGCTCACCCAGGTGCAGCTCGAGCAGGAACTCGCAAAGAAGTTCAGGACCGAATATCTGCGAAACCCGCGGGTCACCGTCGCGATACTCCAATATCGGCCGGTCTATATTGTCGGCGAGGTCGAGAAGCAGGGCGAATACCCTTATAAATCGGGATTAAACGTCCTGACCGCGATGGCCATGGCCGGCGGTGGCGGTTATCGGGCAAACCGCAACTACGTGCTGATTCAGCATTTTGGCGAGAAGGGCATGAAGGAATACCCGCAAACGGCCACGACCATGGTCCTCCCGGGAGACCTGATCAAAGTGCCGGAGCGATATTTCTAATGAGACATAAGTGCTCGTTTTGGTTGTAAAAAAGTCACTTCAAGATGTAATCCCGTAATGGGTTGTGGAATGGACTCTCATAGGTAGTGTTTGTTGGTTGAATGTATTTATAATAAAACCATACCGGCGATTGTACTGCGGGCGGAAACATGGGGCGGGGGCTGAGAGGGGTTCTGGGGCGCACCGTCAGCGCGGCCGCGACGGTGGCCGTTCTGACGATAGGTACGGTTTGCCAAAGCTGGGCAGCCGATATGCCGGCCAAGG
>CAISIV010000085.1 GCA_903885555.1 uncultured Hyphomicrobiales bacterium | reverse complement strand
TGGTCGACTTCACTTCGAAAACGCCGTCGCCGATTTCGAGCACGGAAATATCGAAGGTGCCGCCGCCGAGGTCGTAGACCGCGATGATGCCCTGCTTCTGCTTGTCGAGACCGTAGGCGAGCGCTGCCGCAGTGGGCTCGTTGATGATGCGCAGCACTTCCAGGCCGGCGATCTTGCCGGCGTCCTTGGTGGCCTGACGTTGCGCGTCGTTGAAGTAGGCGGGAACGGTGATAACGGCCTGATCGACCTTCTGGCCGAGATAGGCTTCCGCCGTTTCCTTCATCTTCTGCAGCGTGAACGCGGAGATCTGCGACGGCGAATAGGTTTTGCCGTCGGCTTCGACCCAGGCGTCGCCGTTGCCGGCTTTCGCGATCTTGTAGGGGACGAGCTTCTTGTCCTTCTCGATGATCGGGTCATCGTAGCGGCGGCCGACAAGGCGCTTGACCGCGAAGATCGTCTTCTCCGGATTGGTGACCGCCTGGCGCTTGGCCGGCTGGCCGACGAGACGCTCGCCGTCGTCCGTAAAGGCGACGATCGAAGGCGTGGTGCGCATGCCCTCGGCGTTCTCGATGACTTTCGGTGTCTTGCCTTCCATGACGGCAACGCACGAATTGGTCGTGCCGAGGTCGATGCCGATGACCTTACTCATGGTATAATTTCCTCTCGTTGCGGCAGGCCGGACGGGCCAAAGTTTGCGCCCGAATGGAAGCCCACGGCTTATCCGCAGACCCCCCGATCCAGCCCCCTGGATACACGTTTTTACCGCGCCCATCGCGGCTCCCCGCTCATATAGGAGGGGGCCCCAGAGCCGCAAGCGGGTTTGTCACGAATTCGCGAGCGGCCGCCCGGTTTCAGCCGCAGTATCAGGCAATTGTTAACCTGGGCATTGCCGCCTCAGGCGAGGCCGGTTAGGCAGACTTGCGCCGCCCGTTCGATAGGAAAGAACCCCGCAGCCATGAGCCGTCCCTTGTGCCATCGTTTTTTGGCCGCTTTGTTCGCAACCTTGGCCGGACTGACGATCGCGGCACTGCCCGCTTCGGCGCAGGTGACGTTTCCGCCCGGTTTGCGCATCGGGCTGGAACCGCCAGCCGGACTGGTCTTGAGCAAGCGCTTCCCAGGGTTCGAGGACGACAACAACAAGGTTGTCGTCGCGATCCTCGATCTGCCGACGCGCGCCTATGAAGACATCGAGCGTTCGGCCTTCGGCAAGGAGCAGACCGGGCTGACCGATCTCAAGCGCGAAAGCTTTCCCTTCGCCAGCGGCATCGGATTTCTGATCACCGGAAAGGCCGAAGAAAACGGCGTCAAATTGCAGAAGTGGTTTCTGCTGGCGAGCGCGGCGCCTACCAGCGAGGTCAAGGATCTCGCGGTTCTGGTCAACGTGCAGGCACCAGAGGCGGCGCTTGCGACCTACACCGACGCCGTGATCCGCAAGATGCTGGCGAGCGTGACGTTCCGCACCGCGCCGATCGCCGAGCAACTCGGTCTGCTGCCGTTCAAGATCAATGAGCTGGCCGGCTTCCGCGTCATGCAGGTGCTGCCGCAAGGCGGCGTCATCCTGATCGACGGGCCGGTGGATGACATGAGCAAGAATACGTATGTCATCGTCTCGGTCGGCCGCGGCGCGCCGGAGACGCCGGACGAGCGCGGCAAGTTCGCCCGCGAACTTTTATCGAATGCGCCGTTGCGCGGCCTTGGCGTTACATCGGCCGAGGCGATGCGGATCGGCGGCGGACAGGGCTACGAAATCCGCGCCAAAGCCCAAGGACTTCAAGGCGAACCGGTCAACTTGGTGCAGTGGGTCCGCTTCGGTTCCGGCGGCTTCCTGCGCGTCATCGGCGTTGGACCCGATGCCAGCTGGGACGGCATATTCACGCGGCTGCGCGCGTTGCGCGACGGCGTCGAGCCGCGCTGAGCCAACGTCTGGCGAAGGCCGATAGGTCTAGTTGTTATCCGAGACGCTGGCGGAGGCCGGCGCGGTTTTCACCGGGCCTTTCGAAACGCCAACCATGGCCGGGCGCAAAACGCGATCGCCGAGCATGTAACCGGCCTGCATGACCTGCGCGACATGACCGGAGGGCAGGTCCTGGGTTGGCATCTCGTACATGGCCTCATGCAAATTCGGATCGAACTTCTCGCCCTCGGGTGAAAACTTCTTCACGCCGTTCTTCGAGAGAACCTTGTGCAATTCGCGCTCGGTCAGCTCGATGCCTTCGATCAGCGTCTTCAAGGTCGCGTCGGCTTGCGCGCGCGCCTCGGGTGCAATCGTTTCCAGCGCGCGGTGCATGTTGTCGGCGACCGCCAGCACGTCACGAGCAAAACCGGACACGGCATAGGTCCGCGCATCGTTGACCTCGCGCTCGGTGCGCTTACGAAGATTCTCCATCTCCGCCAGCGTACGCAGCAGCTTGTCCTTGAACTCGGCGGCAGCTTCGAGTGCCGCGGTGACCTGCTCCGCCGGCACCAACTGGGGCTCGGCAGCGGCGGCGGCTTCGCCTTCCGGCTTTACAGCCTCCGGGGCAACCATGTCGTCTGCGGCGGGCTTATCCGTCATAGCTCGTAATCCATCTTCAGGAATGTATTGGATGCCCGGGATATCAGGGTTCGGGAGCGAAAAATCAAGAATTAAGCGAGTGCCCGGTCGTAGCGATTTTGCGACTTCTGGACCTCGGGCATGTGGGTTTCGGCCCAAATCCGCAGCCCATCGACGGTTTCAACGAGGGTGCGGCCGAGCGGCGTGATCGAATATTCGACCGTGACCGGCACCGTCGGGATCGCCTTGCGATGCACGAGGCCGTCGCGCTCCAGGCTTTTCAGCGTCTGCGACAGCATCTTCTGCGACACGCCGTCGATCTGCCGGCGCAGCTGATTGAAGCGCACAGGGCCGTTCGACAGCAGACCCAGCACCAGAACGGCCCATTTATCGGCGATCCGGTCCAGCACCAGCCGCGTCGGGCAATTGGCGGAATAGGCGTTGAAGCTCTGCATGAGCCGGTTTCCTGCGGGTGACCTGGTAGGCATCAGGTGCCTTCTTAACATCAACACTCGATTTGTCTACCTAGTAACTTATAGAAACCATATAGGAGCACGTTATGAAAATTGCACTCATCGGCGCCAGCGGAAACGCCGGATCGCGCATCCTCGCCGAACTCGTGACCCGCGGTCATGACGTCACGGCGCTGGCTCGCCATCCCGAGAAGATCGTTACCTCCGCTAAAACGACGGTGAAAAAAGCCGACGTCTACGACCAGACCGGTCTTGCCGCTCTCCTCAAAGGCCACGACGCGGTGATCAGCAGCGTGCACTTCACCGCCAGCGATCCGAAAAAACTGATCGAGGCCGTGCGCGCATCGGGCGTGAAGCGGTATCTGGTTGTCGGCGGCGCCGGCAGTCTCGAAGTCGCGCCGGGCAAAAAGCTGATCGACACGCCGGAATTTCCGGCGATCTACAAAGCCGAGGCTTCGGCCGGCAACGTGTTTCTCGATCTGCTGAAGCAGGAAAAGGAACTCGATTGGACTTATCTGTCGCCATCGGCGCTGTTCGTTGCCGGCGATCGTACCGGCAAGTTTCGTCTCGGCACCGATCAACTCATCGCCAACGACAAAGGCAGCAGCATCTCGTTCGAGGATTTTGCAATCGCGCTGGCCGATGAAGTTGAGAAGCCGGCGCATTCGCGGCGCCGTTTCACGGTCGGTTACTAACGTAACATCACCGTCGCGTGGTCAGGGTGCCAGCAAGCGGCTGACCACGCGGGCGGTGTAATCGACCATCGGAATGACCCGGGCATAGTTGAGCCGGGTGGGCCCGATCACACCGATAACACCGACAATGCGGCCTTCGCTGTCACGATAAGGCGAGACGATGGTCGAGGAGCCCGACAACGAGAACAGCTTGTTCTCGGACCCGATGAAGATGCGCACGCCATCGGCGCGTTCGGCGCGGCCCAGCAGATCAATCACGCCCCGCTTGGTCTCGAGCGCATCGAACAGCGAGCGCACGCGTTCGAGATCGCCCAGCGCATGGAGATCGTCGAGCAGATTGGCGTGACCGCGCACGATCAACTGGCGGTCTTTGCTTTCACCGCCGGACCAGCTCGCCAATCCCGCCGAAATGACTTTCTGCGTCAGTTGATCGAGCTCTGCCTGAGATTGCGATAGCGAGGTCTCGATCTCGGTGCGAAGCTCGGCGAGCGACTTGCCGCGGATATTTGCGTTGAGGAAGTTACCGGCTTCGATCAAGGCCGATGTCGGCAAATCCTTCGGCACGTTGAGCACGCGGTTCTCGACCTGGCCGTCTTCGGCGACCAGCACGGCGAGCGCGCGCTCGGGCTCCAGCCTCACAAATTCGATGTGCTTGATGCGCACGTTGATTTTGGTGGTGAGCACAACGCCGGCCGAGCGCGTCAGTCCCGACAGCATCTGCGAGGCTTCCGTCAGCACCGTCTCGACCGACTTGCCGGCGCCGGCCACGGCGACCTGCGCTTCGATCGAGCGGCGGTCGCCTTCGTTGAGATCGCCGACCTGCATCAGCGCGTCGACGAAAAACCGCAAACCCAATTCGGTCGGCAGGCGGCCGGCCGAGGTATGCGGCGCATAAATCAGACCGAGCTGTTCGAGGTCCGACATCACATTGCGCACGGACGCCGGCGACAGCGAGATCGGCAGAATGCGCGACAGGTTGCGCGAGCCGACCGGTTCGCCGGTGGTGAGATAGCTCTCGACGATCGAGCGGAAAATCTCGCGCGAGCGCTCGTTGAGCGCCGCGAGACTGACCTGCGAAGAACCGATTGGAACGTCGTGCGAAGCCACTCAGAAACCTCTCAATTCAACCCAACAATGACCGCCGAACCGCACTTGTTCAAGCCGGGCATATGGTTATGGTGGCGCCCGAAACCAAGAAAACACCTGTTCCGGAGGATTCGTATGCGGCCCAGCAGCCGACAAGTCGATGAGTTGCGTGCCGTGTCGCTCGAGCGCAGCGTCGTCAAATATGCCGAAGGCTCCTGTTTCGTGAAGTTCGGCGATACCCACGTGCTGGTGACCGCCAGCCTGGAAGAACGCCTGCCGCCGTGGCTCAAGGGCCAGGGCCGCGGCTGGGTCACCGCCGAATACGGCATGCTGCCGCGCGCCACCAATACCCGCACCCGCCGCGAAGCTTCCTCGGGCAAGCAGGGCGGCCGCACCGTCGAGATCCAGCGGCTGATCGGGCGCTCGCTGCGTTCCGTTATCGATCTGCAGGCGCTGGGCGAGCGCCAGATCACCATCGACTGCGACGTGATCCAGGCCGATGGCGGCACCCGCACCGCCTCCATCACCGGCGCCTGGGTGGCGCTGTCGGATTGCCTGTCCTGGATGAAGGCGCGCGACATGTTCAAGGCGCAAGGAAACGCGCCCGTACTGCGCGATCATCTCGCGGCGGTATCCTGCGGCGTCTTCAAGGGCACCGCGGTGCTCGACCTCGATTACGCGGAAGATTCCGAAGCCGACACCGACGCCAATTTCGTCATGACCGGCAACGGCAACATCGTCGAGATTCAAGCGACCGCCGAGAAAGACCCGTTCAGCGAAGAGCAGTTGCTCAGTCTGCTGGCGCTGGCGCGCAAGGGCGTCGCCAAGTTAGTCGATTTGCAAAAGCTGGCGGTGGCGTGAGTCCTGTCGCGCCACATCGCAAGCTCACCGGCCCGCTGGTGATCGCGACACATAATCCCGGCAAGCTCGCCGAGATGCGCGAGCTGCTGGCGCCCTACGGCATCGAGGCGCAATCGGCCGGCGAATTGAATCTCGCCGAGCCGGAAGAAACCGGAACGACTTTCGCCGCCAATGCGCGCATCAAGGCGGTCGCGGCAATGAAAGCCACCGGCAAGGTCGCATTCGCCGACGACTCAGGGCTCGCCGTCGATGCGCTCGGCGGCAATCCCGGCATCTACTCGGCGCGCTGGGCCGGGCTGGACAAGGATTTCCGCTTCGCCATGAATCAGATTCAGACGCTGCTGATCGAGAAAGGCGCCAAATCTCCGGAGCAGCGGCGCTGCCACTTCGTCGCTGCGCTCTGCCTTGCCTGGCCCGACGGCCACACGGAAGAATTCGAAGGCCACGTCTACGGTGTTGCGGTATGGCCGCCGCGCGGCGATGCGGGATTCGGTTACGACCCGCTGTTTCTTCCCGATGGCCACGACCGCACGTTCGGCGAGATGAGCGCACTGGAAAAGCATGGCCTGCCGCCACACGGTAAAGGCCTGTCACACCGCGCCCGCGCCTTCGTCATGCTCGCCGACGCCTCCTTGCGCTAAGGAACATTCATTACAATTTTAATGACTTGTCCGCAGCCGTTTGCAATTGCCGCTGGCTGCAAAGCGCCACGGCGCCTATGATGTTAACATGTCTTTAACCACACAAATTCCGTCGGATGCGCCTTTCGCCGTTTACGTGCACTGGCCGTTCTGCCTGTCGAAGTGCCCGTACTGCGACTTCAACAGCCACGTGCGCCATGGCGGTGTCGACGAGACGCGCTTCGTGCGCGCCTTCGAAAATGAAATCGCCGCCACCAAGGCGCGCATCGGCAACCGCACTGTCTCGACGATTTTCTTCGGCGGCGGCACGCCGTCGCTGATGCAGCCGACGTCGGTGCAGGCAATTCTCGATTCCATCGGCAAGCACTGGAGCGTCGCGCCCGATGTTGAGGTGACACTCGAAGCCAACCCGACCAGCGTCGAGGCTACGCGCTTCCGCGGCTATCGCGCCGCCGGCGTCAACCGTGTTTCGCTTGGCGTACAGGCGCTCGACGATGCCTCGCTGAAGGAACTGGGCCGGCTGCATACGGCGCAGGAGGCGCTCGATGCCGTCGCCATCGCACGCGCCAGTTTCGAGCGCTATTCGTTCGACCTGATCTATGCGCGGCCGCGTCAGACGCTCGACGCCTGGCGCGCCGAATTGAAGCGCGCGATCTCGGAAGCCGCCGAACATCTGTCGCTCTATCAATTGACCATCGAGCCGGGCACACCATTCTTCGGCCTGCACAAGGCCGGCAAACTGATCACGCCGGACGAAGACCTCGGCCGCGATCTCTACGACCTGACGCAGCAGGTGTGCGGCGACGCGGGCCTGCCGGCCTACGAGATTTCCAATCACGCGCGGCCGGGCGCCGAATGCCGGCACAATCTCGTTTACTGGCGCGGACACGAATATGCCGGTATCGGGCCGGGCGCGCACGGCCGCCTGAATATCGACGGACGGCGCTACGCCACCGAAACCGACAAGAAGCCGGAAGGGTGGCTCGAGCGCGTCGAAGCGCAGGGCGTCGGTTTGACGGTCGACGAGAAATTGCAGCCCGGTGAAGTCGCCGACGAATTTCTGCTGATGGGGCTGCGGCTGGTCGAAGGCATCGAGCCGCATCGCTTCACGGCCATCTCCGGACGCGATCTCGATCCGGCGCGGATTTCATATCTGCGCGAAGGCGGCGCGGTGGAGACAATGCCGGATGGACGCCTGCGCGTCACTAAATCCGGATTCCCGCTGCTCGACGCCGTGGTGGCGGATCTCGCCGCTTAAGTTCCAGGGGTAAACGACTTCGGCGCCGGGCTGACGACGCGGCCGCCACCAGGGGCAACCTGCAACACCGACAGACCGCGTTCGCTGGTCCCGTCGGAGCGGAAGCGGAAAATGCCGTCGATGCCGGCAAAGCCCGATGAGTTGGTGAGGATCTGCTCGCTGAAGCGTTGCGCGCCTTGCGTCTTCACCAGCGCGGCGACCAGCGCCACCGCGTCATAAGAAAGCGTCGCCGTGCGCACCGGGTCGTTGCCATAGCGCGCGCGATAGCGGCCGGCGAAACTGCGGAAGCCGGCCGACTCGGGCGCAGCGAACCAGCCGCCTTCAAGTGATGTGTTCGAGAAGATGCGCGGATCGTCCCACAATCCGGTGCCGAGCAATTGCACGCGCTTCGGGTTGACGCCGTTCGCCGCCAGCGCCTGCACCACTTGCGGCACCGCATCGGCTTCATCGGCGATGAAGATGCTGTCGACGCTGCTTCCCGCCGCCGCAACGCGACGCGCCGCTTCGGCGATGCGCGCGCCATCCTGCGAATATTTTTCCAGCACGACGACGCGGCCGCCGCGGCGCGCGACTTCCTGCTGCAGCGCGGCTTCGACCACGCCGCCGTAAGCATTGTCCGGCAGCATCGCCGCGAACGAACGTTTGCCGCGTGAGGCCGCATAATCGACAATGCGGCGCACGTCGGATTCCGGCAGGAAGCTCAAGAGATAAACACCACGCGTGGCGACGCTGGCGTCGGTCGAGAACGCGATCACCGGAATATTGCGGGTACGCGCGACAGCGCCGACGGCGCTCACCGACTGCGCGAACAACGGGCCGACGATCAGCTCGGCGCCTTCATCGATCGCCTGTTGCGCGGCGAGTTGCGCGCCTTGCGGCGTGCCGGCGTCGTCTTTCACGAGAAGCTGGATGTTGGGATCTTTGAATTCGTTGAGCGCCAGTTCGGCGGCGTTCTTCATCGACTGCGCAGCGATGCCGGCATTGCCCTGCGCCGACAGCGGCAGGATCAGCCCGACGCGGATCTGACCGCCGCCGATATTGTTAGCCGTCTGCGGCGGCGCTTCGACCGGCTGGCTCGAGAAGATGTCGCCGCTGGGAGAGCCGCCGGTTCCGGCGCAAGCCGCCAGCACCAAGGTGAACGCGGCAATCGAGAAAGCATTGCGGACGCGGCGCAATCCGCGCGTCAGCTGGCTCCCCTCGGACGCCCCCAGCGATATTCCCGGCAAAGGCCGCTCCCCACGCAACACCACAACAGTCCTACCGATAATCCCCTATTCTGTCCCGGAAAAGTTAAGGTAATGAAAAGATGAGAGAATTTGGCTTCTCAGTGGCGGTGCGGCCACTATTTTGACGCCCCAATGACGGGCCACGGGATCGTCACTAGAGTGCAAGCATGGCCAAAGATCACAAACCTCACCGGGCGGACGCGAACGATCGCCCGCGCAGCTACGCCCCGTTCGACACGGCGATCGAGGCGCCGTCCGCGGCCGCCGGGCTTTATCTGGTGGCGACGCCCATCGGCAATCTCGGCGATATCAGCCTGCGGGCGCTCGAGCTGCTGGCCGCCGCCGACGTCATCGCCTGCGAGGATACCCGTGTCACCCGCAAGCTGACCGAGCGCTACGGCATCGCCACGCCCCTGATGGCCTACCACGAGCACAATGCCGGCGAGGCGCGGCCCAAGATCATCGCGCGGCTCGACGAAGGCCAGGTGGTCGCGCTGGTGTCGGACGCCGGTACGCCGCTGATCTCGGACCCGGGCTACAAACTGGTGCGCGCCACCGTCGAGGCCGGTCATCCGGTGACGGCCCTACCCGGCGCCTCGGCGGTGATGGGCGCCCTCAATGTCGCGGGTCTGCCCACCGACCGGTTTTTCTTCGAAGGCTTTCTGCCGCCCAAACAGGCCGGACGGCAGACACGCATCGCCGAACTGAAAAAAATTCCAGCGACGCTGGTGCTGTTTGAAAGCGGCCCGCGCCTGGATGCCGCGCTTGCCGATCTTGCCGAGGTTCTCGGACCGCGTCAGGCCGCGGTGTGTCGCGAACTCACCAAACTGCACGAGGAAGTCCGGCGCGGCGCGCTTACCGAACTTGCGGCGCACTACGCGGGCGACTCCGAGACACGCGGCGAGATCGTCATCGTGATTGCGCCGCCCGCCGACGATACCACCGGCGCCGACGATCTCGACGAGCTGCTGCGCAAGGCGCTGGCGCGCGTTTCGGTGAAAGACGCAGTCGGTGAAGTCGCGCTCGCTACCGGCCTGCCGCGCCGCGATGTCTATCAACGCGCGCTGGAGCTTGAGAAAGAGCGATGACGCGGGCGCCCAAATCTTCGGCGCCAAAGCCGAAAGTACTGAAGCCGCAACCGCGACCCGAAAGAGTCGCAGCCTTCGGGCTCGGCATTTCCGCCGAGAGCCGCGCCGCAGCCTGGCTGGTCGCGCACGGCTATCGCATTCTGGCGCGGCGCTTCAGATCGCCGATGGGCGAAATCGATATCATTGCAGCACGCCGCTACACGCTGATTTTCGTTGAAGTGAAAGCGCGCGCGACGCTCGACGAAGCCGCCGAAGCTGTTACGCCGCGCCAGAAACAACGCATCGCGGCGGCGGCTGAAATATGGCTGGCCAACAATCCGGTGCCGGCCATTCGCGATATGCGTTTCGATGTGATCCTGGTCGCGCCCGGCAAATTGCCACGGCATGTACCGTCGGCTTTTGAAACGACCTAGGCCGAGAGCCGCTCGAAAAACTGATCGACCTGACCGCGGATACGGCCGGCGACATGGCCGAGATCGTCGGCAACCGCTTTTACGGCAACCGCGCTGGCGCGGGTGTCCTGCGTCGCCGATCCCACCAGATTGACCTCATTGGCGGTCTCGGCGGTGCGCCGTGCTGCGGTTTCGACGCTGCGCGCGATCTCGCTGGTGGCGGCGCCCTGCTCGGTCACGGCGGCCGCAATGGCGCCGCTGATATTGCCGATTTCGCGAATGGTGTGCTCGATGGCGGTGATGGCTTCGATCGAGCGAACGGTGGCGCGCTGCATGCCGGCGATCTGCGCGCCGATTTCTTCCGTGGCGCGGCTGGTCTGCCCGGCCAGCGCTTTGACTTCGCCGGCCACCACGGCAAAACCGCGTCCGGCATCGCCGGCGCGCGCGGCTTCGATGGTGGCGTTGAGCGCGAGCAGATTGGTCTGCTCGGCAATGTCGGTGATCAGTTTGACGACGTCGCCGATGCGCGCCGCCGCTTCGTCGAGTTCCTTGACCGCGAGATTGGTGCGGCCGGCTTCGCTGACCGCCTTGCTGGCGATCGCATTCGACTGAGCGACCTGACGATCGATTTCGTTGACCGAGGCCGACAGCTCGTCGGCGGCCGAGGCAATGTCGTTGACGTTCGAGGACGCTTCGGCGGATGCGGATTCCGCGCGCGAGGTCTTCGACGATGCATCGTCGGCGGCCGAGGCAAGCTGGGTCGAGGCCGCCAGCATCTGATCGGAGATGCGGCCGAGATCGGACAGCGTGGCTTCGACGTCGGCGGAGAAACGCGCGATCTCGCCAGACATCTGCTCCTGGCGATGCGCACGGGTCGAGGCATCGTCGGTCACGGTACGATTGAGCTGTTCGTTGTGCTGCATCGCCTGCTGGAACACATCGATCGAACGCGCCAAAGCGCCAATCTCGTCGCGTCGATCTTTGTAGGGGATTGCAACATTCTTCTCGCCGGCCGCGACCTGTTCGGTCACGCTCGTCATGGTCGCGAGCGGTTGCGCAACACTGCGCAGGATCACGACCACGCCGACAGCGGCGAGCACCACGGCGAAGGCGGCGAAAATGCTGAGCCACAATGCGCTGTTGTCGATGCCGGTATCGATTTCGGCGTAGACGCGCTTGGCGCGGCTGGAATAGATCTCGGTGAGCTTCTCGAGATCGGAGTTGAGCGCCTTGCGTACCGAACGGTTGGCGTCGTTATCGCCCCACTCACGGCCGGCGGCCGGACTGACTTCGGTGCCGAGCCGCGCCAGCTCATTGCGGAATTCGATGAACTTGGCGACGCGCTGCGAGAATAGCCCGAACAATTCGGCGTCGTCGCCGCGCACCGAACTCTTCCAGTCGGACACGACCTTGGCGAGCTGCTTGTTGTATTGGATGATGCCATCGGAATAGGCCTTCGACGTCTTGACGTCGGGCGACATATAGACGCCGCGCGATTCCATCACGATCGCATAGATCAGGCCGTTGACGCGTTCGACGTTCCAGGTGACGGCATTGGCGGACTCGAAATCGTCGGTCAAAGCCGCATGATG
>CAISIV010000084.1 GCA_903885555.1 uncultured Hyphomicrobiales bacterium | reverse complement strand
CGCGACCGCGCGCAGCAATTCGCCAAGCTCCTTGGCCGAGCCGGTATCGAAACGACAATAGGCGCCGCGCGACAGCCGCGCGATCTCGCGATAGGCGCTCTCGGCAACCGGGTCATTGCCTTCCTGGAACATGAAGACCGGGATACCCAGCAGCCCGAGTTCGCCGGCGGTGACGCAAAGATCGTCGACCGCCTCTTCCATCGCATCGCCGACAAAGACCAGCGCCTGGATCTTCTGCTTGCCGTGCTCCTGGCGGGCGTGGCGCAACACCTTGCCGATCTGGGTGTGACCGCCGCGGCAATCGATCTTCGACATCAATTCGCCGAGCTTCACCGAAGCCGCGACCCAGCCGGAGGCGCGGCATTCGGTCAGCCCGCGGAAATAGACCAACTGGATGTCGAGCCCGCCGATGGAGGCGGCTTCGCGGAACATGTCGGCCTGCAGTGCGCAGGCTGAGTCCCAGGTCGGCTGGCGGCTCATGGTGGCATCCAGCGCAAACACCAGCCGGCCGCGCTTGCCGGACGTATTGGTCGACGGCCCGAGCGACTTCACCTGCGCGAGGAAGGCGTCGATTTCGGGCCGTGACGAGGCCGGTGCGGGAGTTTGGGAGCGGTCTTTGCTCATGCGGCCAGTCTACACCGATTCAAAGCGCGCTGCGCGAGCGCCGGCCCTAGGTGGCGACAGACAATGGCGAGTGCAAGAGAGGCCGCTTTTACGCCAGCAGGTCGTGGACCTGGAGCGGCTGATCCATGACCGAATACCATTCGGCACGGGCGGCGGCGCGGCGTTTGCCGTTTTCCGACATCGGCAGGCGGAGCGAGTTCAACAGGCCGATGACTTCCTCACGCGCCGTGACATGCGACATATTGGGCCGCGTGCCCAGCGTCTGCTCGTCGAGATCGTCGAGCGCGGTCAGGCCGCGCGGGAAGAATTCGCGATAGACGACGCGTTCGGCAAAGCCGTCGACGCTGCGGAAGCCCATGCGCTTGCCGAGCTCGGCGATGCCCTCACCGACCAGACGCTTGTTGCGCGAGCCGAGTGTGGCCAGACGGTTACGCACCACGATCCAGTCGGTCAGCTTGCCATCGACCAGGCGGCGCTGGCGGCGCGCTTCGCGCACCATGTTGGAATAGTGGCTCTCGCCGGTCACGGTGAAATTGGTCGGGTCGAGCGTGGCGAGCACGTCGAAGTCGACGAAGCTGTCGTTGAGCGGCGTCACCAGCGTATCGGCCATCGAATGCGCAAGGCGCATCAGGTAGCTGTCATGGCCGGGCGTATCGATCACCACGACGTCGTGGGTGTGTTCGATGGCGCTGATGGTCCTGGCGAAACTGTTGAACTCTTCAGCCTCGTTGGCTTCGACCGAGTTGCCTTCGGCGCGCGACACGACGAAATGCGTCGGCTGCTCGAGCTTGAGGCGGGCGCGGTCGGCCCAGGCGCGGCGGTTCTCGATATAGTGCGTGAAGCTTTTCTGGCGCGAGTCGAGATCGATCGTGGCGACACGCTGTCCGGCCTTGAGCAAGGCGACCGCGATGTGCAATGCCGTTGTGGATTTACCGGAGCCGCCCTTCTCGTTGCCGAGCACGACAACATGGGCAGACTGCGGTGAACTTTGGATCGGCTGGACCAACATGAACGCGTCCTCTGATCCGGCAATTCTCGATGAGTTACGGTAGTTTATCAAGTTTATCCCAGTTTAACCATTAATCTGCGTGGCCGGGATTAACCTCTGCTGATATTGGCTACCTATGTTCCGTGACAGGAACCTGACAAGGCGCCCTATGGCTCATCGTCCGACCGTGATCCGCACCGTTTCCGCTCTGCGCAAGGCGCTCGCGCCCTTCCGGAGCCGCGGCCAGGGCATCGCTTTGGTGCCGACCTTGGGCGCGCTGCATCGCGGCCATCTGGCGCTGGTTAAGGAAGCGCAGAAGCGGGCCCGCCGCGTCGTGGTCTCGATCTTCGTTAACCCCACGCAGTTCGCTCCCCATGAGGACTTCGGCAGCTATCCGCGCCAGTTCGAGACCGACATGGCGGCATTAACCGAGGCCAAGGCCGATATCGTCTGGGCGCCCTCGTCCGAGGTCATGTATCCGCAAGGATTTGCCACGCGGCTTGCGCCGGAAGGTGCAGCCCTGGCGGGATTGGAAGACAAATTCCGTCCGCACTTCTTCGGCGGCGTCGCTACCGTCGTCGCCAAGCTGTTCACGCAGGTGTCGCCCGATTTCGCGATCTTCGGACAGAAGGATTACCAGCAGCTCCGCGTCGTCACGCAGATGGCCAAGGATCTCGATTTGCCGCTCAAGGTGATCGGGCTGCCGACGGTGCGCGAAAAGGACGGCCTCGCGCTGTCGTCGCGCAACGTCTACCTGTCCGAACTGGAGCGCATGCACGCGCCGGTGCTGTACCGCACGCTTCTGACCTGCGCCGGACGTATCAAGGCCGGCGAGCCGATCGAAATGGTGCTGGAAGAAGGCCGGCTCGACATTACGCGCGCCGAGTTCGCGCTGGATTATCTCGAAGCGCGCCACGCACTGACGCTGGCGCCGATCGCGTCGCTCAAGGACGGCCCGATCCGCCTTCTGGTCGCGGCGAAAATCGGCAAGACACGGCTGATCGATAATCTCGGCGTGTGAGCCACGGCGCAGACATGCGCCATCGCCCGTATTCTTTACGGCCCCGGGCAGGCCGTCTCCTGAACCATGCGCTTCCCTCTAAAAGAACGAGGGCGCGCGGAACGCCGGGTCCTCGAGGGACCCACGGACCTCGACGCCTCGCGACATCGAGGCTTGTCGAAGTCAGATAGAGCCGCAAGTCCGCCAATTCTCCGGCGTCCCGCGCGCAGTGTTTGAGGTTTGCTCCGCTCGGCCCCCGGTGGACGTACCGTTTCAGGCGTCTCGCCTTTCGGCAGGGATGCCTATCCACCGCTGCGGGGCTTTCTTGCGCGGGCGAGGATGCTTCCTCATCTTCGGTGCCGTCGGGCCCTGGTATCGAGCCTTTCGGCAGGCAAAGGCTTCTGCCTCCTCGGCCACGCGCAATCCACCCCAGCGACGCGCGGCTGGCGCGCCGGGACCGAGCGGCTTGGACCGCCGATGGGTTTGTTGCGCCGAATCTCCGACACCCCCACCGGCCACCGCTCCCCGCCCAACGTCTAATGACGCTGATCAAACGCCCCTCGCAGATGGGCGGGATGAAGGACTATAAGCATAGGTATATAGACGCACTTATATACTTGACAAAAGGGATCATTGTCCTATCTTTGGCCAGACAGGGCAGCGCTTTTGAAGGGTGTGTGAGTGCGTTCTCCAACAAACAGGAGAATGCACAATGAGTGCATCTATAGACCTAGGCGAACGCCGAAACGCAGGGCTCGTTTTGGTGCCCAGAGATCCCACAGAGGCGATGTTAAAAGCCGCATGGGCGGACGCGCTTGCTGAGGATGCTAAGGGCGTCTGGCAAAGTATGATTGATGCGTGGTTACTGGAGCAACAGGGGAAACTCGATCAGAGGTAAAGGTTCAATTCCGCCCCGCCTGCGGAAAGCGATATAGCGGTTCATGATTGTCCATGAACGCTGAAGAATGACCAAAACCGTTTCGCCAGCCACCCCGGTAACATCGCCATGCCTAGGCGCAACGGAATGAGTTGTGATCAGTGAAATATATTCCTCAGAAATTCGCAGGCTCTCTCGCATTGCAGCCCAAGCTTTCTGGCGCGGTGCGTCCGGCGTGGAAAAAAGGTGCCGCAAGGCCTCGACTGCTCTGGCGCAGTTTAGGGGAACCATTCTGGATGACGAGATTGCTTGGACAAGATCGTCAAGCGCCAGGTTAAGTCCGGGTGTCGTCATGACCATAATCATGATCTCGTCGAGATTTTCTTCAAAGGTATATGAGGTGCAGAGTTTCGGTAGTCGATAATCAGTCAGCAACAACTCCGCCACTTCCATTTGTGGGGTTATCATTTTATCGAAAGCTATCGTCACCCCTTCGCCTTTGGAAAAGGCCATACAATTAACGAAGGTTCGCGTCACGTAAGTGGCTTCTTTAAACAGATATAAAACTTCTTTTTCATCGTAGCGGTCTACTTCACAAATCGCTCTAATTTCGGAATTGACAATGTGGACCGCGCATTCAAGTTGAACTCCCGTCTCCGGAATTGTGCATTTGTAGGATTGCGGCGTGCTGGCCGTCATTCTAAGTTCTAAAGGATGCAGTAAACCCAAAAACGTTACTATTGGCATGACAATGGACTCAACTGACAAACTCGCCGATACCAAGCGCCTTATGGGCGCTCTCGTGCGCATGAAGCCAAAACCGCACGATGAAATGAAGCTTAAGCTTAAGCTTAAGCTTAAGACGAAAGTGACCAAGAGTCCCAAGAAAACAGCCAAAGGCTAGCCGCGCCGTCCTTTCAGCCAGCGCATAAAATGCCGAGTTTTCGTTTTGAAATAGGGCTTAGTGAGTCGGACGGTACGTCAGGCGCTTGCCCTCGATGCCCGCGAGAGCCTTCGCCGTCCGTTCCCCGTCAGTAACGCCAAGGCCGGAGCGATTGTTGTGGCGGAATTCAAATTCCGCGAGATAGCGCGCAAGGTGTTTCTCTTTGCAGAAACGATACGTGCCCTTCATGCTGCGCTTGAAATTGCCGAAGAAATTCTCAGCGGCGTTCGTTGTCTGACCATCCTTGCCAACGTAGTGG
>CAISIV010000083.1 GCA_903885555.1 uncultured Hyphomicrobiales bacterium | reverse complement strand
GCCGTTAAAGAATACGGGCGATGAATCGCGTCTTCTCTTCTTTTTACCCTCCCCTGGAGGGGGAGGGTCGAACGCGTGACCGATAGTGAAAGCGTTCGGGGTGGGGTGAACTTCGCGCGAAAGATCACCCCACCCCGCTCGCTATCGCTCGCGACCCTCCCCCTCCAGGGGAGGGTAAGAAACACAGGCGCGACTCATCGCCCGTATTCTTTGTGCATCCCCGGCCGTTCCGTCGTCGAGTGCGGACCGCCTGACAATCGCTCGCGCCACAACATGCGCCAGCACGGCGATGGCGATGCCGGCGGCGAGATCGACGAAGTAATGCGCGCCCTCGGTGACGGTGGCGGCCAGCATGGCGGCATCGAGCACCAACAGCACAACGAGAATGCGCGGATGGCGGCGCAAGGTCAGCGGCGTCAGGATCGCCACCGTGGCGTGAAAGGACGGAAAGGTGGCGATGCCGCCCGGCGCCTCGAGCAGCACGTAGGCGCCGGCCGCGCGCAGCTTCATCAGATGGTCGATGGGTGTCGCGCCGGTGAAGCGCAGGATCTCGAAGCTGGATCGGTCGAGCGCCGCGATCGGCCCGGCCGCCGGCAGCAGCGCCGAGATGACAATCGTCACCGACAGCGCCAGCGCGAAGGCGAGAAGATAAATGCGCAGCGCTTCGACCCGGTTGGCGAAAGCCAGCACCACGACCGGCAGCATGATCTGCCATTGAATGGTGTCGTAGGAAAAATGCAGCACGCGCTGCAGGCCAACGTGGCCGTCGACCCAATGCGCGTAGGCCAGCCAGTCCAGGCCGAGCGCGCGATCGGCCTGGGTGAACAGCGCGTCGCGCAGCGGAAAGGCCATGCGCTGCATGGCATAGGCAGCGAGCACGGCAAACAGACAGGTGACGATCAAATACAGCAGGCCATAGGACGCCGCCGTGAGCCTGTCGACGAAGCGCATTTGCGGCACGACAAGCCGGATCAGGTCGATCGCCACCACGCCGCCGATGAGCGGCAGCACGTTCGGCAGCGAGGCGAGTCTGCATTGCAGCGCTGTCGAGGCGATCAATCCGGTGACGCCAAGGCCCACGCTGACGGCCAGCGCGCGATGGCACATCGGACTGCAGCGCGATTTATCAACCCATCGTTGCGGTGGGATAAGCGAGGTCAGGGTCATCGCCGTGACCCGCATCGCGCATCATGGACGACAGGATCAATTGAAAGGCGTTGCCGAAAAACGCCTAATTCATCTGCATTAAACTGTAGAATTTGGTTCCGGGCAGAGGGCGCCGCGGTGATGTTCCGTTGCGGGTCGGTGTTGTTCCAAAACGTCGCAGGGATTCGCAACGACATGCCGCGACGGAACAAGATGCACGTAAAAAGAGTGTAAGGTAATACCGCGCAAATGCCGGTATTATCGCACGCTCGTTGCCGCGCGTGATGGCGTCGTTAAAGCAGCGTGAAAAATGCGCGGGTTCCATAAGACCCGCGCTAAAGGTCATCATGCGAGTTTATAGAACGTCCGTTTTCCGAACGCGCAAATTTCCGGTCGCTGTACGTGCGTACAAAACTTCTCGTTATGACGGATAACCGAACAGTGTCAGCTATCGTCCGCGCTTCTTGAAACCGCCGCGCATTCCGGGCCTTCCCAGTTTCGAGCGCGGTGAGTTCGGCCGCGCCGGGATCGCTTCCACACCCGGGCCCATTTCGTCGAGGGTCGGTTTGCGCGGTGCTTCGCCCTTGCGCAGAGGCTTTACTTCGTGGCCGAGCGCGATGCCCATTTCATCCAGCGCCGGCTTGTGCGGTCGGTTGACGGCGCGCCGCAATTTCGAATCCTGCCCGATCATCACATTGCGCACGGTCGGATTGTCCACCACCGCCAGCTCGGTCTGGCGCAGCCGCTTGAGCTCGTCGCGCAGGCGCGCGGCTTCCTCGAAGTCGAGATCGGCGGCGGCCTCGCGCATGCGCTTTTCCATGTCGGCCAGCACGGTCTCGAAATTGTGGCCGATGGTGGCGGCTTCGCCGAACTCGCCTTCGCCGGCGCCCCCGGTCGAGATCAGCACGTGGTCGCGCTCATAGACCGAGTCCATGATGTCG
>CAISIV010000082.1 GCA_903885555.1 uncultured Hyphomicrobiales bacterium | reverse complement strand
CCTGTAGCAGCTTGCCATCGCCGCAAAAAGAGACGCGCGGCGTGAGAGAGCTCACGCCGCGCGTCTGGCACTGGTGAACGTTCTTCGGCCGTCAGCGCCGGATAGTCGGTGTAGCCCTTGGCGCCGGGCGTATAGAACGTCGTGGCGTCGAACTTGTTGAGCTCGGCCTTGGCCTTCCAGCGTGCGACCAGATCGGGGTTGGCCAGGAACGGCTTGCCGAAGGCGATGAGGTCGGCCTTCTTGGCCTCCAGATCGGCTTCCGCGCGCGCCGCGTCGTAGCCGCCGGACAGGATCAGCGTGCGCTTGAACGACTTGCGGAACGTCGCCTTGATCGAATCAGGCACCACCGGCGCGCCGGCGGCCGAATGATCGACGAGGTGGATGTAAGCAAGGCCCAGCGCGTTGAGCTTCTCCGCCAGATAGGCGTAGTCCGCTTCCATCTCCGGATAGAGCGGCATGTCGTTGAACACGCCGAACGGCGACAGACGGATGCCGACTTTGTCTTTGCCGATGGCGGCGATCGTCGCCTCGGCCACTTCCAGCACGAAGCGCGCGCGGTTCTCGATGGAGCCGCCGTACTGGTCGGTGCGCGTGTTGGAATTCGGCCGGATGAACTGCTCGAGCAGATAGCCGTTGGCGCCGTGCAGTTCGATGCCGTCGAAACCGGCCTTCACCGCGTTGGTGGCGGCGTTCACGAATTCCGCGGTGGTGCCCATGATGTCGACTTCGGTCATCGCCTGCGGCACCGGATGGTCCTTCAGGCCCTCGGAGTCGGTGTACATCTGGCCGGCGGCGCGCACGGCGGACGGCGCCATCACAACCGCGCCCTTCGGCAGATTATTCTGATGGCCGATGCGGCCGGTGTGCATCAACTGCACGAAAATCTTGGCGCCCTTGGCATGAACTGCGTCGGTGACCTTTTTCCAGCCCACCACCTGTTCGCCCGAAAAAATGCCGGGGATGCGCGGATAGCCCAGGCCGTTGGGCGAGGGGGAGGTGCCTTCGGTGATGATCAGGCCGGCGGAAGCGCGCTGGCCGTAATATTCGACCATCAGATCGTTGGGCACGTTGTTAATGGCGCGGCTCCGCGTCAGCGGGCACATCACCATATGATTTTGCAGGGTCAGCGGTCCAAGTTTGGCTTCGGAAAACAGCAACGACATGGGCGATCCTTCAGGGGTTGATGTCCCCGTTGAGTGAAAAGACATAGCGCAGAGGACATGGGGAACCGGACGCCAACTACAAGCACCCGCGCCTAAGACAAAAGCCGGTATCATCGCTGTGCCTATGCTATTGGCTTTGCCGGGATGCCGGGCTAACGCCGCACCATTCAATTCGAGGAGACGAGCATGAAGGCTGTGTTGATGGCGGAGCATGGTGGGCCGGACAATCTGCGCTATGGCGACGCGCCCGATCCGGTGGCGGGTCCCGGCGACGTGGTGGTCGACATCCATGCCGCGTCCGTCAACGGCGCCGATCCCAAGGTCCGGGTTGGCAACGGTAATTATAGGCTCAAAAAATTCCCGCACATTCTCGGCCGCGACTTTTCCGGCATCGTCAGCGCCGTTGGCGCAGGTGTGACCGATTTCAAAGTCGGCGATGCCGTGTTCGGCGTCACCGATCAGGGCATCGAAGGGGCTTATGCGGAAAAGATCGCGATCAAGGCCGCCATCGTCGCCAAAAAGCCTGACAGCCTCAGTCACGCCGACGCCGCGGCGCTCGGTCTCGTCAGCCTCACGGCGCTGACCGCGATCGAAGACACGGCGCATCTCAAGAGCGGCCAGACGATTTTGATCCAGGGCGGCGCCGGCGGCGTTGCCGGTTTCGCCGTGCAACTCGCCAAGCATCTCGGCGCCAAGGTGATCGCGACCGCCAGCGCCGGCAACCATGATTATGTGCGCGGGCTCGGCGCCGATCAGGTCATCGACTACAACAAGGAAGACTTCACCAAGATCGGCCCGATTTGCGACGTGGTGTTCGACACCGTCGGCTTCGGCGTGCGCGAAGGCAGCTACAAAGTGCTGAAGTCCGGCGGCAAACTGGTGTGGATTTCACCGGGGCCGGAAGGCGTCACCCGTGCCGACGTTGAAACTTTGAAGCCCGACGTCAAGCGCGACCGCGCGCATCTGCTGCGCCTGCTGGAATTACTGAAGATCGGCGCGGTCAAACCGCCGGCCATCACGCACTACAAGCTCGCCGATGCAGCCCAAGCTCATCGCGTCAGCGAAGGAAGGCATCTCAAGGGCAAGCTTGTGTTCGACGTCCGCTAGTAAAAATCTGTCATGGCCGGGCTTGTCCCGGCCATCCACGCCTTAAATTCAATAGAAGATTAAGGAAGACGTGGATGCCCGGCACAAGGCTGGGCATGACGGGAAGCTGTTACTCGCGGGTAAAGCTGACCGACACTTCCCCAATCGGATCGAGCGCGTGCGTGATGTCGGTATCGTCCGGCTCCAGCATGATCGGCGGCGTGATCGAGCCGGTGATGATGACGTCGCCGGCTTTCAGCGTCTCGCCGAAGGCTGACAGCGTATTGGCGACATGCGCCACGATCTCCGGCAGCTTGCCGGTCAGCGCCTCGGGATCGGTGGTGTTGGCGAATTGCGCGCCCTTGCGGATGACGCGCGAGGTGAGCCCCGCGGTCGAGCCGCCGAACCGTGTGTTGCCGCACAAAATGACGTGACGCTGATAGACGTCGCCTTCGAGCACGACGTCGAGATTGTCCGGCGTCGGCACCGGATCGAGATCGGCGATTTCGATGGCCGGGAAAATCTCCTTGATCGCCGCCAACGCCGTGTCGGCCGTCGCGCCGCCGCGCAGATCGCTCATCATGCGCACGCAGATTTCCGGCTCGGCGACCGGCTTGACGTAGTCCTCGAGCGAGATCGTGCTGCCGGACAACAGCAATGCGCGCTGCATCAGGAAGCCGACGATCGGCGCGGTGATGCCGACCTTCTGCATGCTGGCCGGCGCGCCGAGGCCGACCTTCCAGCCGAGCGGACGCTCGCCGGCGGCGATGCGCGCGCTGCGCTTTGCCAGTTGCAGCGGCATGCCTTTTTGAATGAGCGGATGGTCCCAGGCTTTCATTATTTGTGGTACTCCGGATGAACTTCGTACCCTGAATCGTCGATGGTGCCGGCGCCCATCCAGCCCCACACCAGCACGACGTCTTCGGTCGAGGTATTGTTGAAGCCGTGCCAGCAGTCGCGCGGCGAAAACACGACGTCGCCTTCGACCGACGGCTCGAGGCCGTGGCCGGTGATGATGTGGCCCTGGCCCTTGAGCACGATGAAGAATTCATCGCAGTTGTGATGGCGATGGCTTTCGTGGCTGGCGCCGGGCTTGAGTACGGTCCAGCCGACGACGTTGTCGGTGCCGGCGGTTTTCTTGTCGATCAGGAATTGCACCTGCATGTCGACCCAGCCGTCTTCGCGCTTGAGGCCTTCGACCTTCGGCACGTCCTTGAGGTTGGTGCGGTACATCACCGGATCTTTCTTGTCTTCGTTGAGCACCGAGGCGGCTCCTTTAAGGCCGCGCGCCAGCGCCGCGCCGAATTTTTCCGCCCCTGACGTCATTGTTGTCCTCCCAATCGCCGATAGACCTGATGCGCGACCACGAAATCATTGCCGTCGATGCCCAGCCCGCGGCAGGCGTTCATCATTTCATTAGCCGCCGCCGCGAGCGGCACCGGCGAGCCCAGCGTGCGGCCGAGATTGAGCGCCAGGATCATGTCCTTCTGCTGCAGCGTCACGTCGGCGAGCGGCACCTCGGGCATTTTGCCGTCGAGGATGAAGGGCCCGCGATAGCCGAGCACCGGCGAGGCCGCCACGCTCTTGAGAATGGCGTCGACCACAATGTCGCGTTTGACGCCGCCCTTTTCGGCGAGCGCGACGGCTTCGCCGAAGGCGATGACCTCGACCATCAGCAGAAGATTGACGGCGATCTTGGTCTGGCAGGCCAGTCCATTGCCGCCGATGTGCATGACCTTGGGCCCGATGGCGAGCAGCACCGGTTTGACGCGTTCGTAAGCCGCTTCGTCGCCACCGATCATGACGGAGGCATTGCCGGCCGCGACCGTCACCGGCGAGCCGGACAGCGGCCCGTCGAGCATGATCGATCCTGCCTTGGCGAATTCCGCCGCGATCTCGCGGCTGGCGTCCGGCTCGATCGTGCTCATGTCGATGTAGATGCCGCCTTGTCTGAGGCCGGAGACGATGCCGTCCGGTCCGAGCGCGACGGCTTTCACCGCTTTTGAATCTGTGACGATCGAAAACACGATGTCGGACCTGGCGGCGACGTCGCGCGGCGTGTCGGCCCAGCGCATGCCGGCGTCGATCAGTTTTGCGGCTTTTTCTTTCGAGCGGTTCCAGCCGGTGACTTCATGACCGGCGTTCATGAGTCGGGGCACGATCAATTGCCCCATGGCGCCCAGCCCGACAAATCCGAGATTCACTAAACGTCTCCACCCGTTCGATTTTTTTATCAGTATCTACGGATCGGGCGGTGAAGGCGAGGGTGGGCAGCTATGGGAGCTTGTCGTAACCCTCGCCGAAGCCGTTGAGGCTCATCGGGAAGCCGATGCCCTCTTCCGGCGTCTGGAAGATAATGAAAGTTGCACTCTTGCCGGTGCGCAATTTCTTGATCAGTTCTTCATCCATGACGACTTCGGCGATGCAGCCGTTCGGCAGGCAACGGACGAATCCGGCGCGGCCGACGTCGGCGGCGTCGATCTTGAGGCCGAGGCCGGAGGGCAAAAGTACGCCGAGCGGAGCAACCACACGCATCAACCGACTTTTGGCGTCGGCAGTCTTCAGGACGATGACGGTGAGGCCGACATTGGCGCGGTCCTCGGCGGTGACGCTCTGAATCAGCGCGCATTGCTCGGATTTGGCGCCCGGCGGGGTGTCGCAGCGGATCTGCCAGTCTTTATGCACCGATTTTACCGCGCCCTGGGCCGCGGCCTGGTCGGCGGGCAAGGCCAACAACGCGGCCACGGCCAACGCTGCGAGGCCGATTTCCTTGAAAATGCTCATCGCTCAATCCCTTAGGACAGGTGCCACGTGTTTGGAGGCGCCCGGCGGACGAAGATAAAGGCCAAGATGGTCCCGAATCGCTGCCCTGCTCTTACTTTATCGCTCTCGTCCGGTCATGCCTCGCCTGCGGAGGTCATGCAAGGGCCAGAGCAGGCGGTTTCGCCATCATCCAAGGCACTTCGGCCGTGGCGTAAATACGGCATCAAACGCGCCGGTCAAACGGTCCCCAAGATAAGCCGATTGTCGCATGCAGCACGTCATGACGTGCATTGCAGCAGGCCCGGAATTGTGGTTTGAGAGCCAGGGACTTCCCCCCGTCCTGCCGCGCCGACAATGCTGCCACGCCCGTGGCAAAATGCCGTGGCGAGCGGGGCCGCGCCGAACATCCTACCTGCGGTGGGCGGCAAAAAGGGGCCAAAGAGGGCCATGTCTAGGCCATTATTCTTCGTCGAGGGAGCGCATTCGACAATGCTGGTGCTCAAGCGGTTTTTTGCCTTCGCGGTCACAGGCGTGATCCTCATGTCCGGAGGCGCGGCGCTGGCCGCGGGTCAACCCGAACCCTGGCAGCTCGGCCTGCAGCAAGGCGCCACACCGGTGATGGACAACATCATCTGGTTCCACAATTTTCTGCTTTGGGTGATCACGGCGATCACGCTCTTCGTGTTGGCCCTGCTGGTCTACATCGTCGTCAAGTTCAACGCGAAGTCGAACCCGGTGCCGTCGCGGACCACGCACAACACCACCATCGAGGTGATCTGGACCGTCGTTCCGGTCCTCATTTTGGTGGCGATCGCGGTGCCGTCGTTCCGCCTGCTGTTCTTCCAGCTCAACACCCCGCAGGCCGATGTGACCGTGAAGGCCACCGGCAAGCAGTGGTTCTGGAGCTACAGCTACCCGGACGCCAAATTCGAGTTCGACTCGCTGATGGTGCAGGCCAAGGATCTCAAGCCCGGCCAGCCGCGGCTTCTGGCGGTCGACAATGAGATCGTCGTGCCGGTCAACAAGATCGTGCGCGTTCTCACCACCGGCGCCGACGTGATCCACGCCTTCGCGATTCCCGCATTCGGCATCAAGATCGACGCGATCCCGGGCCGCATCAACGAGACCTGGTTCAAGGCCGAGCGTGAAGGCATGTACTACGGCCAGTGCTCCGAACTGTGCGGCAAGGACCACGCCTTCATGCCGATCGCGGTCCGCGTCGTGAGCGACACCGAGTACACCGCATGGCTCGATTCTGCGAAGAAGAAATACGCCAGCACTGACGATAGCGTTCGTCCGACCGCGGTTGCCGCGGCAGATAACGTCAAGTGATGCAGCGTGAAGTGATAACGACCAGGGTCGAAGGACAATAACGATGGCAAGCAATACCGCGGCACACGACGTCCACGCCTCCCATGATGCGCACGAGCATCACAATCCGACCGGGTGGCGCCGCTTCGTCTATTCGACGAACCACAAGGACATCGGCACGATGTACCTGGTGTTCGCGATCATGGCCGGCATCATCGGCGGTCTGCTCTCGATCGCCATCCGCATCGAACTTGCGCATCCCGGCATTCAGTTCTTCCCGACCCCGCACGAATACAACGTGTTCGTCACCGGCCACGGCCTGATCATGATCTTCTTCATGGTGATGCCGGCGATGATCGGCGGCTTCGGCAACTGGTTCGTTCCGCTGATGATCGGGGCGCCCGACATGGCGTTCCCGCGCATGAACAACATCTCGTTCTGGCTGCTGCCGGCTTCGTTCACGCTGCTCATCATCTCGATGTTCGTCGAAGGCGAGCCGGGCTCCAACGGCGTCGGTGCCGGCTGGACGCTCTATGCGCCGCTCTCGACCTCGGGCCACCCGGGCCCGGCCGTCGATTTCGCCATTCTGTCGCTGCATCTGGCGGGCGCCTCATCGATCCTCGGCGCCATCAACTTCATCACCACCATCTTCAACATGCGCGCGCCCGGCATGACGCTGCACAAGATGCCGCTGTTCGTGTGGTCGATCCTGGTGACCGTGTTCCTGCTGCTGCTGTCGCTGCCCGTTCTGGCCGGCGCCATCACCATGCTGCTGACGGACCGCCATTTCGGCACGTCCTTCTTCAACCCGGCGGGCGGCGGCGATCCGATCCTGTACCAGCATCTGTTCTGGTTCTTCGGTCACCCCGAAGTGTACATCCTGATCCTGCCCGGCTTCGGCATGATCAGCCATGTCATCGGTACCTTCTCCAAGCGTCCGATCTTCGGTTACCTGGGCATGGCCTATGCGATGGTCGCTATCGGCTTCATCGGCTTTTTGGTCTGGGCGCACCACATGTACACGGTGGGCCTGACGGTCGACACTAAGGCCTATTTCGTCTTTGCCACCATGGTCATCGCGGTGCCCACCGGCATCAAGGTGTTCAGTTGGATCGCGACGATGTGGGGCGGCTCGATCGAGTTCAAAACCCCGATGCTGTGGGCGATCGGCTTTGTCTTCCTGTTCACCGTCGGCGGCGTGACCGGCGTGGTGCTGGCCAATGCCGGCGTCGACGTCGTGCTGCAGGACACCTATTACGTGGTGGCGCATTTCCATTACGTGCTGTCGCTGGGCGCGGTGTTCGCGATCTTCTCGGGCTTCTACTTCTGGTTCCCGAAGTTCACCGGCTACATGTACAGTGAAGTGCTGGGCAAGCTGCACTTCTGGGTCACCTTTGTCGGCGTGAACCTGGCCTTCTTCCCGATGCACTTCCTGGGCCTGGCCGGCATGCCGCGCCGCTATGCGGACTATCCGGATGCCTATGCCGGCTGGAACTATGTCGCCACGATCGGCGCCTTCATCGCCGGCTTCGGCGTGCTGATCTTCCTGGCCATGCTGGTGGAAGCCTTCATGAAAAAGCGCGTCGCGGGCGACAATCCCTGGGGCGTGGGCGCCACCACCCTGGAATGGACCCTGCCGTCGCCGCCGCCCTTCCACCAGTTCAACGAGCTGCCGAAGATCAAATAATGTCGCTTTCCCTGGCCTATCCCCGTGTCACGACCGTCGGCGACTTTCTCGCGCTGCTGAAGCCGCGCGTCATGTCGCTGGTGGTGTTTACGGGGCTGGCCGGGATCGTGGCGGCGCCGGGACACCTGCATCCGCTCACCGCCTTCACGGCCCTGCTGTGCATCGCGGTGGCGGCGGGCGCGTCGGGTTGCCTGAACATGGCCTATGACAGCGATATCGACGGCTTGATGACCCGCACAGCCAAACGTCCCATCCCGATGGGCTATGTGGCGCGGGAAGATGCGCTGGCCTTCGGCTGGACCCTGTCTGTGGCGGCGGTCGCCACCATGGGCCTGTTCGTGAACTTCCTGGCGGCGGGGCTGCTGGCCTTCACCGTCTTCTTCTATGTCGTGGTCTATACGCTTTGGCTCAAGCGCCGCACGCCGCAGAATATCGTGATCGGCGGATTGTCGGGCGCGCTGCCGCCGGCCATCGGCTGGGCCTCGGTCACCGGCGACCTGACTTTGGCGCCAGTCTTGCTGGTGGCCATCATCTTCATGTGGACGCCGCCGCATTTCTGGGCGTTGTCGCTGTGGCGCTCCGAGGATTATGCCCGAGCTGGCGTGCCGATGCTGCCCGTGGTCAGCGGCAAGCCGCAGACCCGCTTCCAGATCCTGCTTTATACGCTGGTGCTGGTGCCGCTGGGCATCCTGCCGGCCTTCCTGCATATCGGCGGCCCGCTGTACTTGGCGGCTTCGGCCGGCATCGGCCTGTGGTTCCTGTGGGAAGCCATCGGCACCTATCGCGAGACGAATGAAGAAAAAGAGCCCGCGGCCCACCGCCTGTTCGGCGTGTCGCTGGTTTATCTGACGGCGCTGTTTGCCACCCTCATCATCGAGAAGCTGGTCGGGATTCCCGCTCTGGCTTTGTGGTCGTGAGGGATGACGATGCAGGCCGCGCCCGCCGCAAACGCAATATCGCACTGGG
>CAISIV010000081.1 GCA_903885555.1 uncultured Hyphomicrobiales bacterium | reverse complement strand
GTGATTGTGAGTTAGATTCACACGAGCAAGTCACCACGAAACTGCCGGTTCCCCGGCGCTCCGCGCGCAGTGTTTGAGGTTTGCTCCGCTTGACCCCCGGTGGACTGACCTTTCAGGCGCCTTTCGACGCCTATCCACCGCTGCGGGGCTTGTCGTCCGTGCGAGGAGGTGGCGCGGCGTTCTGACAGGCCTTTCGGCTCCGGTCTTTCCGCGTTGCTCCTAAGGCCCGCACGGCCTTACGCCCCCGTGACGCGCGGCAGGCGCGCCGGGACCAAGCGGCTTGGACCGCCGATGGGTTTGTTGCGTCGCATCTCCGACACCCCCACCAGCCACCGCTCCCCGCCCAACGTCTAATGACGCTGATCAAACGCCCCTCGCAGTAAGGGCGGGATGCGTCTAACTTATAGTCCTAGGATTAAATGTCAAGGCCTGCGCAAACAAAAACCCCGCCGAAACCGGCGGGGTTTTCATCGAAACGATCGTTAAGACGATCAGATCGCCATCTTGAGTTCTTTGGTGGCGCGGAACGCGACCTTCTTAGAAGCCTTGATCTTGATGGCTTCGCCGGTGGCCGGGTTGCGGCCCATGCGGGCGGCGCGCTTGCGAACCTGGAGAATGCCGAGGCCGGCGATCTTGACCCGCTCGCCTTTTTTCAGGTGCTTGGTGATCAGGGTGACGAGGTTTTCGAGCATCTCGGTGCCCTGCTTCTTCGTCATTTGGTGCTGGTCAGCCAGCGTATAGGCCAAGTGCTTGGTGGTGACCGGCTTGCTGGCCTTCGGTTTCGCCGCTGCCGGCTTAGCGGCTGCTGTTGCTGCCATGAACTTCTGCTCCCTCGTGCGCACCATGCGCTCTTCAAGGACTGAGGCTTATGAGATTCGGCCGCCCGCCGCAAAGCGAACCGGACGCCAACAGCGATTTAACCACAGAAAACCAAGCTTTTTGCGGTGCACGGATGCCTTCAAGGATGCCTGCAAAGGATCGTGCCCGGCTTTGGGCCGGGCACGAAGGCATCATTGCATGCGGAACTAGCGCTGCTGGACGAGGCCCGAGTTCATCGACGCCGGGCTGACATTGGTGGAAGGCGTCCAGCCCGCGCCCTGCATGTGCATGGCGGCGGTATGCTTCGGCGCCATCATGGCGTTGGAGGTCCAGCCGGCCGAAACCGGGTTGGCATAGGTGTTGCGCTCTTCGAGCTGCTGCGACAGCGGCTCGGCGGCAAAAGCGGGCGCCGCAAAAGCGACGGCAAGGGCGGAAGCGGCGAGCAATTTGGCGATGGTACGCATGGGGAATCTCCGTTGATCTGTCAGGGTGAAGGGCTGTTACAGATCAAGTTACGGAGCGGCTGACGCGCCGGATGCTGCGTTGCGATCACAGCCACGTGAGCGGCCGCCTTACGTTCGCGCGGCGTCGAATTGCGCGAAGGCTTCAAGCGCATGACTGGCATACATAACGGCCGGACCGGCGCCCATGTAGATCGCGATGCCGAGGGTTTCCAGCACCTCGTCCCGCGAAGCGCCCTGTTCGAGCGCCGCCTTGGCATGAAACGCAATGCAATCGTCGCACCGCGTCGCCACGGCAATACCAAGCGACAGCAATTCCTTGGTCTTAGTGTCCAGCGCTTTCGGTGCCAGCGCCGCCTGGGCGATCGCCGAGAAAGCCTTCATCACGCCCGGCGCGCCGGTATGCAGGTTTTTCAGTTGCGGACGAAGTTGATCCGTCAATCCCGGCCAGTTGGTTTGCACGTCCATTCTCCATCGTTACGGTTTTGGCGCTCGCCAGACTTGACATATATATTAGTAATATCTAATTTAGCAATTACTAATTTAAGGAGACGATGAAATGCCTCAACCGGCGCGGCGCCCGCAGCCATCACAAAAGGCGGGAATGGCCGACTTTACGCGCAAGGCGGCGGAAGCGGCCGGGCTCCTCAAGCTGCTGGCGAACGAAAACCGGCTGCTGATCCTGTGCCAGCTGGTGCTGGCCGGAGAAATGTCGGTGGGCGAGCTCGCCGATGAAGTGGGCTTGAGCCAGTCCGCGCTGTCGCAGCATCTGGCGAAGATGCGTGAGGAAGGCCTGCTCGGCACGCGGCGCGAAGCGCAATCCGTCTTCTATCACATCGCAGATCCGAACGCCGCGCGCGTGCTTGGGCTGCTCAAGAGCATTTACTGCCCTTAGCGCCGCGAACAACGAGGAAAACACATGTCATCTTTGCAAAGCATTTCGCCGGCCCGTGCCGCCGAATTGATAAAGGCCGGCGCGCTGTTGATCGATGTGCGCGAGGCCGACGAACATGCCCGCGAGCATATTCCCGGCGCGCAGCACAATGCCTTGAGCCGTATCGGCGAAGCGATGCCATCACACCGCGAAGATAACGTCCTGATTTTCCATTGCCGCTCAGGCGCGCGCACCCGGAGCAATGCCGCAAAGCTCGCTGCAACGGCGCAGAATTGTCAGGCCTATATCCTCGAAGGCGGGCTCGATGCCTGGAAGAATGCAGGTTTGCCAGTTGCGCTCGATCGCAGCCAGCCGATCGACATCATGCGGCAGGTGCAGATTGCCGCCGGCAGCCTCGTTCTGCTCGGCGTCGCGCTGGGCGTCTGGGTGTCGCCGGTCTTCTATGCCTTGTCTGCTTTTGTCGGCGGTGGACTTCTGTTTGCCGGCGTGAGCGGGTTCTGCGGCATGGCGCGCTTGCTGGCTGTCATGCCCTGGAACCGTCAATCCCTCGGCCAGGCGCAATGACCATCGCTTACGCAGCTGCGGCGGTCACCGCCAGCGGGCCATGACGCCGTGGAATCGAATGTGGCGGTCTCTCGCAGCCGGTCTGTGCGGCGGCGCCGCGCACATTAGCCTCATGGTTCTAAAATCCTGGACCGGACTGCTCCCGTCCTTCCACCCTTACGATGATCTGCAGCGTGCGCTTGGGGCCCTGTTCGGCGCTTCGGTGCACCCGTCGATTCTTTTGGCGCTGCCCTATCTCAACGGCGCCGTGGTGCTGGGCTTTCTGTTCGGCCGCACCTATTGGCTGTTGCCGGGCCGCAGCGGAACAATGAAGGGATTAAATTTCGGCCTTATCGGTTGGATTGCGATGGGACTGTTGTTTTTCCCGCTCCTCGATAAAGGTCTTTTCGCCATGCGTGCAGGCTTGGGCGTTGCGCCGGCGCTGTTTTCGCTGGCGATGATTTTGACCTACAGCGTCACCATGGGCATCGCCTACGCCATGCTGCTGCCAAAGCGTACAGCATCCGCGCTGTGCCAAAAGCGGACGTAGCGCCAAACCCGCGGCATTAAGAAAGCATTAGGCATCTGCCATTTGCCGCTGCGAGCGGCGAAAGTCGGTTCGATGATGCCCGGCAAACAGTCGTTAATTCTATTAGTTTTCCATTTCTAAAGCTTGGCCCGCTAGGTTTTACAGGCGGGGACTGGGAGAAAACCTGGCGCGGCTACCAGGAGGTAGAACCTTTGGGCATCAAGCAATTTTTCACGGATAAATTTTCAAAGACCGCGATCCGGGAAGTCACCGACGGTCTGGTGATCTTTTCCGTCTGCATGCTCACTTACGTTCTGCTGACCGACCTCGGCGGCATCGAGGTGCTGCAGCGCGTTGTCGGCACCCCGCTCGAAGCACCGTCCTTCTTGCATTTCTGCGGCGTCGCGCTGGTGGTGTTCAGCGTGCGCCGCATCGGCGACCAGCGGCGCGAGCGCGCCAAGCGCGTCGCCGCAGAGCTAGACGCCAAGGAAGCGTCGTCCCGCGATCCGCTCACGCAGCTGCCGAACCGGCGCCAGTTTCAGGGCGACGTCGGCACGGCGTTGAAAACGTCCAAAAGCAAAATGAGCATTCTGCTGCTTGGCCTCGATCAATTCCGCAAACTCAACGAGGTCTACGGGCATCTGGGATGTGACGAAGCGCTGGCGCAAATCGGCGCCCGCATTCGCGAACATGCCTCGCCCGGCGACATCTTTGCGCGCATCGGTGACGACGAATTCGCCCTGTGCCTCGCCGGCGCGGACGCCGAGACCGCGCGCGACGTGGCCTGCGCGCTGATCGACGTCGTCAAGAAGCCGGTGCAGATCGGTATCGAGCAACACAGCATCGGCGCCAGCGTCGGCATCGCCCAAGCCGGCCGCGGCCAGACCACCGTCGACGAACTGCTGCGCGGCGCCCATGTCGCGCTGTCGCGCGCGCGCAATACCCGCGAGAGTTTCTGCTTCTTCGATCCGAAGATGGATGCGCATGTCCGCGAGCGGTCGCTGCTGGAAAAGGACTTCCGCGCGGCGATCGGCGGCTACGATATCCGGCCTTATTACCAGCCGATCATCGACCTCAAGACCAAGCGCATCGTCGGCTTCGAAAGCCTGGCGCGCTGGCACCACACGATCAGCGGCATGATCATGCCGGACACTTTCATTCCGCTCGCCGAAGAACTGGGCTTGATGGATGAGTTGTCGGGCCAGTTGTTCGGCGACGCCTGCCGCGACGCCGCGACCTGGCCTGAATACATCTCTCTTTCTTTCAATTTTTCGCCATCGCAACTCGGCGACGTCAATTTCGCCGATGAAGTTCTGTCGATTCTGGCCGATACCGGCCTGCCCGCCTACCGCCTGGAAGCCGAGATTACCGAAAGCGCCTTGGTCGCCGACCTTGAAGCGACACGGCACGCCATCCAGACGCTGCGCAACGCCGGCGTTCGCATCGTCATCGACGATTTCGGCACCGGCTACTCGAGTCTGTATCACCTCTATGAGCTGCGCTTCGACAAGCTCAAGATCGACAAGCGCTTCATTCAGGAACTCGGCGTCAGCCCCGACAGCGATATTTTCATGAAGGCCATTATCGGTCTCTGCAAAGGTCTCGAGCTGACCGTGACAGCGGAAGGCATCGAGACCGAGGCCCAGGCCGAGGCGTCACTGGCGCATGGCGCCCATCAGGCCCAGGGCTTTCTGTTCGGCAAAGCGATGCCGGCAAACGAGGTGACCGAGATGCTGGCCAATCCGCGCCCGGCGCAGATGGTCGCTTAGGCGGAGCGCTTCGCTTAAAGCTCAGCGGGGCCAGATCGCCGGATAAAGATAGTCCGGCTTGCGCGCGACTTTGCTCTCATCGCGAATCTGCAGGAGCCTCGTGACGCAGTCGTCATGCGGCGGCAACCCGCATTTGGCATTGCGTGCGCAATCGCCGCAGGTGAACCGCGACACCGGCTGTGACGCCACGATGTCTTTAAGAGCGGTGAAAAACTTCTGGAGTTGACCGGGTTCGTGCATCTCTCGAAAATAGCGCGGCCAATGTGGCGGGCTTTGATCCAGGTCAATCGCCTGCCATGAGCGAACGGCCGGGCCGCTAGCGCTTCGACTGCCCGGATCGCCGCAGGATGTAGCCCAGCACCTCTGCTACGGCACGATAGAGGTTTTCGGGAATTTCATCTTCCAGCTCGACGTTCGACAGAACCTGCGCCAGCTCCGGGTTGTGCGACAGCGGCACGTTGCTCTGTTCGGCGATTTCGACGATCCGGCGCGCCAGCTCACCGCGTCCGATGGCTGTCACCCGTGGCGTATTCGGCTTTTCGTATTCCAGCGCGACGGCCAGTCCGACATGCTTCTTCATGTCGACATGTCCGTGAACAATCCGGGCGCGGCGGGGCCGCGCTTGCGGGCCAGCGTGTCGCAGTGAAGATTGGCCGGTTCGAGTTGCGCGTCGCGCAGGCGAGCCGCCAGTTCGGAAAGTCCCGACGACAACAGGCCCGCCGTTTCCGGACGCTCGGCATTCATCTTGACGGTGGTGCGGTCGCCCATCAACGCGATCTGCACGTGGACAGGCCCGATCGATTCGACATCGACCGAGAAACTGGCTTTCCACATCGGCTGCTTCTCCGACGAAGACTTGTCCTTTGCGCTGTGCTGGTCCTGCTCAATACGGATCTGCGCGACCGCGGTGCCTTGCGGCAGGATCAGCGGCACGTCGACCATTCGCGAGGTCTTGTCCGCGCCGGGCTGATCGCTGTTCTCCGTCGCTCCTTCCGGGAGAGATGCGATTTTCAACAGCGTCTGACGGGCCAGCGCCGCTTCGGTTTCGGACAACAGATGCGCTGCCAGCACATGCGGCGGCTCGTCGCCCGTGATGGACGGCGGCAGCGGAGCCTGCCCGACGGTCGGCGCATTTCGGTAGGGCGGCGTCAAATTCGGCGCGCGAGACGGCGGCGGCAGCGATTCCGACGCGATCGTTTCAGGAGCACTCTCGGGTAATTGCGCTTCGGCCTGGTCGATCCATTTTTTCAGCTCTTGGCGCAGCAAGAGCAAGGCCCCGGTCATCCCGCCAAGTCTGGCGTTCGACGCCGGTGCGCCGGCCGGGAGGTCTGCCTGGGCAATGGCGTTTTTCAGGTCGGCCGTTGCAACACCGTCGCTGCCGCGAGTATCGACGCGAAATGAAAGCAGTTGGCGTGCTGCGCTTGCGACGGCCGGCGGTATCGCCGGCGTCGGTTGCGCCAGCAGCGATTCAACATCGGCGAACAGCGGCGCAAGCCCGCCTTGCTGCGCGGCGCTGCCGCGCAGCACCGTCGCCGCGCTCTGGATCAGAGCCTTGGATGCGCTGACCGCATTGGACTCGACGGGCGGCTGCGCCGGACGATCGATGGCAGCAGTCGTCGCCGGCACGTTCTGCGGCAGCGCGCGCTGGGGATCGGCTGTTTTTGCAACGAGCGTGTAGGTCGGCGTTTGGCCGTTGCTGTCGACCGCAAGTTCAACGCTCGCGCCGATCGTCAAAGGCACATCGGATTTCACGACGATCGTGCTGTCTTTCACCAGTAATTGGAATGTCGTCGCATCGATTGCCGCCAGCACAGTGGCCACAACCGACTTCGGCATCAGCGCCGCGTAATTTTCCAGCGCCGCGGCAAGCGATGAAAGGGTGACGGTCGTCATGGATGATACTCAACGCTGCAAGCAAAAATGACCGTATCACACGCTCAAAATGCCGCAGCCCGGTCAGACTATCCCTCCGGGCGCGTTAAGGTCTGGTTAACTATGCGTCCAGCGCATTATCAGGCGCCAATCGCCGCCGTCGCCGAAAGCTCGATGAGAGCGCCGTAGTGAAGTCCAGCGCAGGGCACCACCGTGCGTGCGGGCCGGCAGCTGCCAAACATCTCCGCATAGACACGGTCGACCTGCGGCCAAAGCCCGATGTCGCTGACATAGACATTGGTGGCGACGACATCGTGAAGCTCGGCGCCGGCCGCGCGCAGGATGGCCTGCAAGTTAGCGATGACTTGCCGCGTCTGGGCGTCGATGCCGGCAGGCATCGTCTTCTCAGGGCCGGGCGTAAACGGAAGCTGACCCGCGACAAACACAAAACCATTTGCGACAACGGCCTGGCTATAATGTCCTCCGGCCGCCGGCGCATCGTTCGTAGCAATAGACTTCATCGACATGCCCCTTAGTTCATCTTAAAATTGTTCGTGTCGTCATCTTAGCATTCGTTCCGGTACGGAATGGTGCCGTATATCCAGGGGCTTTCTCACTTGAAGAAATCACGCGTGATTTGGTCTAGACCCGGCTTTCTCGTCAGACGCCTCCACCAAATCCACATGGCCATATTTTTGAAGGAATGCGCCACCGAGCAGGTGACCCCTATTCAATGGGGAATCCTGACCATCGTCGGCGCGACGCCTGGAGCAGGCCATGTCGAGATCGCCGACGAGCTTGGTCTTGACCGGTCGAATGTCGCCAATGTCGTCGACCGGCTGACGCGCCGCGGTTTGCTCAAGCAGGCGGTCAGCAAGGCCGATCGCCGCAAGAAATCGGTCCACATCACGCCTGCCGGCCGCAAGCTCGTCAAATCGTTCGAGGCAAAGGCGCATCGCGCGCAGCGCAAATTGCTGGAGATGCTGAGCAACGAGGAGCGCAACACCTTCGTTACGCTGCTGCAGCGTGTCATCGAACACAATAACGAACTGAGCCGCGCGCCGATCCGATCCGAGGACTGACGCGCGGCTCCGGTGCGGATCACTCCGGCAGAGGCTTGCCACGCGTCTCGGGCAGGAAGAACACGGCGACCATACCGACGACGTAGATTGTCGCCAGCACCATGGCCGCCTGACCAAAGCCGCCGAACTGCACGATCATCGTTCCCGCCAGCAGCGGGCCCAGGAAGGCGATGAAACGCGGTGCGTTGAACGCGAAGGCCAGCGCCGTGGCGCGCATCCGCGTCGGATACAGTTCGGGCAGCCAAACCGGCATCCATGTGTACTGACCGTTGCTGAAGAACGCGTTCACGCCGGCAATGACCAGCAGCAGCGTCAGGTCTCGCGTCCAGAAAAACAGCACCGGCGTCAGGATCAGCGAGATCGCAAAGTAGGCGAATGTCACCGGCTTGCGTCCGTAGGCGTCGGCGAGGAAGCCGAGGCTGATGTAACCGAGCACCGAGCCGAGGGTGTACGACATACCCGCGTAACTCGCCCATTGAGCCGCGGGCAGACCGGACGACGCGGCGATGCCGCCGATGAAGGGCGGCACCCAGGTTGAAATGCCCCAGAAGCCGACCGTTGTGGTGAGCGACATCAGGAAGACGACGATCGTCTGGCGTCTGATGCCCGGTTCGCTGAACATGTCGACGAGGGTGAACCGCGTCAGTTTCTGTTCGGATGCCGCAAGGGTCTTGCCGGCGCTCTTGTCCCTGAGCGCTTCGCGCCGCTTCTTGTCGGACGCTTCCCAAAGATGGGACTCCGGAATCGAACGGCGAATCCACAGCGTCAGCAAAGCCGGCAGAACGCCAAGGGCGTACATGTAGCGCCAGGAGTCCGGACCCAGCGGGCTGATGAAGAGCCAGGCGAGCGAGGCGAGGAAAAAGCCGATGCCGAGGCCGCATTGCATGAGCCCGGCGCCTTTGCCGCGCGCATTGTCGGGCCACAGCTCGGCCATCATCGACGAACCGGTCGCC
>CAISIV010000080.1 GCA_903885555.1 uncultured Hyphomicrobiales bacterium | reverse complement strand
CCGTATATCCAAATTATTATTAATTGGCGGCGCAATAATTGCGCTAATCGTTTTTCTTGGTTTCTTTAAATCATCACAATCCGAGCTTGTTGACGTAAGATACCGTGGGGTGGTCGATTTAAAACATTTCTCGTGTACGAATGTGGAGCGAAGCAGTTTCATCAATCGGGTTTGTTACGACCGCTCGAATAACTACATGGTCATTCGCTTGAATGAAGCCTACTACCACTATTGTGAAATCGATAACCGGACTGTGGCATTGCTCCTGAAGGCAGAGTCGATTGGCCTATTTTATAATTCCGCCATCAAAGGTCGGTTTGATTGTAGGAACCATCGCGTGCCAACTTATTGAGGCTTGGGACCATCATGAGCGGAGCACAACTTGCATTCCGTTTCCAATCACAATTCACAAATTGGAAATGACAGACCCTGTCGCCATCTGACAGGTACCGAGTGGCCTACTTTCTCCGCTATCGCTATACCCCCTGTTCCGGCGAGTAGGGAATTTCGTTCCAATGTCCTGATATCGTTGGGTTGACCGCGCGGATGTTCCGGAATAATTACTCAGAAACAATACGGTCCCTGTTCTTTTCCCTGTTAGCAGGGAATTTTGCAGCAGAGACCGGTTCGACTGAGACTGCGTCCGCCACCAATCATTTCAAACGCTTAGTTTGAGGTTGGACCGGACAAAGCGTGGCCTTTACAGGTCAGTTTACAGTTTTTTCGCGTTTCGAGCTTCACGGCCGCGTTCTCTGCGAGCGTTACGTCGCGTGTCGCATCTCGCGATATGCACCGACCAACGCCTTCAAAGTAAAGCCACGATTGAGGCCGCTCGGATTAGGTAGGACCCACACCGATGCGCCGGCGAACTTTTGGTCTTGAATGCCCCATGCGATCTGTTTTTGTTCGGTCATCGCGGCATACGCAGCCTTCCCCAGGAATGCGATAGTGCGTGGACGATAGCGTCGGATCTTTCTTTGTAGTGCACTTTTGGCTTCTAATAGTTCTGTTCGGCTGATTTCGGCGGCGGCACGCGTTGGTCGCGAAACCGCCGCCGTAAGACCTAATCCATGCTTGAGCAACTCCCGTTCTTCTTCCGGCGCCAGTTGACGTGGTGTGAAGCCTGCTTGATGCAATACCCGCCAGAATCGGTTAGTCGGGCTGACGAAGCTGTGACCGGCGGCGGCTGCGGTGGCGGCGGGATTTATCCCGCAAAAGACCACCGTGAGATTGGGCGCGAGTACGTCTGGAAGTTTATTTTTCATTGTCCATCTGAGTGACTTCAGGTTAGCCATGGAATTTGATCGCGACCGGAAGTTCTCTCGGGGCCAGGCTTCAGACGCCGATCAGGTCAGTTCGGCGTGATGCCCGCAGTCTGAATGATATCGCCGATACGCTTCCAGTCGTTAGCAAGAGTCGTCGCGAACTCCGCCGGCGTGCTGGCGACCGGCGTGAATCCACCCGCCGCCAGCCGCTCGCGAACCGTTGGATCCTTCAGCGCCGCGGCAGTCGCGTCGTACAAGCGCGCAATGATGGGAGCGGGCGTTCCCTTCGGTGCGAGCAAACCCACCCAAGTATCGAACTCAAATCCCTCGATACCCGCCTCCTGCATGGTCGGGACGTCAGGCAACAAGGACGAGCGCGTGCGGCCGGTCGTGGCGATCACACGCAGGTGCCCGTTGGGAAGGAACGGTGTTGCAACCGACACAGCCGTGAACATTAGTGGGACGACACCTGCAACCACGTCGTTGAGGCCCGGTGTCACGCCTCGATAGGGCACGTGTGTCAGTTTAATACCCGTGCGCGCCATCAGAAGTTCCATCGCGATCTGCTGAGCGGTGCCGACGCCGCCGGAAGCGAAATTCAGCTCGCCGGGCTTCTCCTTCGCCAGCTTGATGAGGTCCTGCACCGTTTTTGCCGGAAAATTGGGATTCGCGACGAGCGCCCAATCCAGAGTTGCTACTTGCGTGATGGGTTCGAAGTCCGTGCGTGCATCGAACTTGATGGTGCGATTGAACAGCGGCGCATAGATGAGCTGATTGTCGCCGGTGCCCAGCAACGTATAGCCATCTGGCGCCGCTCGCTGCGCGCGGTTTACGCCGAGGGCACCTGCTGCGCCCGTCACGTTTTCCGCCACGAAAGTGCGGCCGAGGTCGGCGGCCATCTTGTTGGTGACGATCCGGACCAGCACGTCGCCGGCGCTGCCCGGCGCCGTCGGCATGACCACCGTTATTGGGCGCGTCGGGTAGTCGGCAGCGGTCTGCGATTGGGCAAAAGACGCACCAGAAACCCAGGCGATCACCGCAAGTAGGTTTAAGACTCTCATGAGAGCGCCCCTATGACTGCTTCGATAAATACGAGGACTTGCGCGCTACGTCCGTGGAGCTTCAGGAACCGGAGGCCAGATACGTCGGCCGACTGTAGGGGAGCCGGGCGCGTGTATCGTGTAACGCACGATACGGCCGGTCCACTCCTGCGGATTGAGCGCGTGGGACTCATGCGGCTCTTCGAAGTTTTTCAGCCTGGCTTCGAGCGAACTGAACTCATACATGACGGCGTGCTTGGCCCAGCCTGCGACGCAGAGAAGTTTTCGGCTCGCGATACTCCCAGGCATCTGCGCCATATGAGGCAACCGGTATTGTGCGTACCAGCAGCCGAGATCGAAATCGTCGGCGATGGTTCGGGTGCGAAAGCTTCCCATCTGGATAGCCGGTCCAGGCGTCGTGCCGACTGGTCGCTCGTGCGCCGCAGGTCCATTGACCCGCGTCTCTTCCATGAGGATGCAGGGGCGCACACCCTTGCGCAGCGCCAACATCTCGCGTGTGCGTGCCGGGGCATCCTTCTGAATTTGTAAAACCGAGGGATTAAGAAAGGTGTGCGGCGATGGCGCGCCAACCAGCATCAGAAATTGAGTTCCAGAGCCGATATCTTCGCTCGGCCGTTCTACGATATCCCCGACTTGTCGCATTTGCGGTCCGCCGCGGGTGTTCTCGTAGTGAGCAACCCACGCGTATCCCGGACGCATCTTCAGCTCCGGTAGATATTCGTTATGAAGCCAGTCGATGAATGTTTCGCGGTCGTCATCGGCGAGGTCGTACCACGTCGCCCAGATTCCCTGATCCATTTTCCATCCCGTTCTTGTTTTATTATGTTTGTTGCCATTAGTGTTGCGGTAGCGTGCATGCTCGTCAAGGCAAGATTGCCTATGCTGCTACATAAAAGCCGAAGCCGTACTGCAGACTGTTCAGGAGAGACGCCATGTCGACCGCCGCCGCGCACGATCAGGAGCCCAATCCCGAAGATCTGATGCGGGAATACGTCAAGAATCGCGGCGATATATTCGAGGAGTGGCACTTCATGGCGAAGTACATTCCGCGCACCATCGAGCTTCAGCACGACGCATCCGGCTACATTCTCAAGAACGATGCGAAGAGCACGCCGGATCAGGAACTGTCGCTGCCGATGCGCGAACTTGGCGCGCTGTGCATGCTGAGCGCGAAGGGCGATCTGCGTTTCGCGGCCAATCACGTGCGCCGCCTGTACCGGGCCGGCATTACCAATGCCGTGATTTTCGAGGCGGCCGAGGCTATTGCGCCGGTCGTCGGACATTCAACGATTTCGCTGGTGGCGCAGGCCATCCTGCTCGCCAACGATCCGAAGTATCCGTTCGGCAAAATGCCGGAAGGCGGTGAGCCTACCGAATTGACGCCGTTCCCCGAGATGAAGATGGGCCGCGAACCATCGAAGCCGCAGCCAACGCTGGCCGACTCCGCCGCCTGGAAATACGCAATGGCGATCGATCCGGAGTTTGCCAAGCGCACTATCAAATTCGTCGATCATTGCAACGCCATTGGCCGCAAGAAAGACCACGCACTTGGCCGTGGCGCGCGGGCGCTCATTGCGATCGCGGCGTTATGCGGCCGCGGGCAGAAGGAAATGTGCGCCGAGCAGATCCGGATTGCCTATGCGCACGGCATGACCAAGCGTCAGGTCCTCGAGGCTGTTTCGCTGGCGCAGAACATGACCGGCGCGGCCAGCAGCGAGATCGGTATAGCGGCGATGATGATGGTCGACGCCGACAAGTAGCTTGGCAGTCCCATATAGAAAGAGCGGCCCCATTGCTGGAGCCGCCCTGTCAATGCACGAACGAAGAGGGATTGTCCTCGCTCAATTAGCGGTGGTGACGCCGGCCATTCCAGCCGCCGCGATAACCGCGATAACCGCCGCCGTAGCCGTAACGGTAGCCGTTGCTGTAACCACGGACGTGCCAGCAGCGGCCCCACTGGTTGCAGACGAGGCGGACTTGTTCCGGCTTGGCGCCGGTATCGGCCCCGCTCAATTTGCCGACGGGCATGGCCGAAGCCGAAGCGGCAAATCCAACGGCGAGGGTAGCGGCAGCGAAGGTCAACTTGATGAGGTTCATATCCACTCCTTGTGACAACGCTAGGCAATGCCCGGCAGAGTGGAAGGTTCCATTTTATCTCAAGATAGAGCATCGCGGCGCGCTGCCGGTCGACAGCAGCCGCTATTCCGGCTGGATGCCGGCGGCCTTTGTGACCTTTTCCCACTTCTTGGCATCTTCCTTCAGTAGCGCCGCGTATTCGGCAGGGCCAAGCACCGAGACGGTCAGATCCTGATCGTAGAACTGCTTGGCGACCGCCGGGTCCTTCATGACGTCGATGGCGGTCTTGCTGAGCTTATCGATGATGTCCTTCGGCGTTCCGGCGGGCGCGACGATGCCGACATAGGGCGCCATTTCGAAACCCGGCACCGTGTCGGCGACGGTCGGCAGTTCGGGGTGCTGTGCCATGCGCTTGGGCTCGGCGACCGCAAGCGCGACCAGCTTGCCGGACTGAACGTTCTGCATGAGCGTCTGTACGTTGTTGAAGCCCATCTGCACTTCGCCGCCGAGCAGCGCGAGGCTCGCCGGACCCGTGCCTTTGTACGGCACATGCTGGATTTTGACGCCGGCGGCTTGCGTAAACAATTCCATCGCCAGATGGCTGAAATTGCCGATGCCGGCAGACGCATAATTCAACTGACCTGGTTTTGATTTGGCCAGCGCGATGAGTTCGGCGATGGATTTCACCGGTACCGAAGGATGCACCGCGAGCATGCCGGGAAGGCGGATGACGGTCACGACCGGAATGAAGTCACGTTCGGCGTTATACGCCATGTTCTTGTAGAGCCACTGATTGGTGGTCAGCGGCGAGTCCGAGGTGAACGCGATCGTGTAGCCGTCCGGTGTGGCGCGCGCGACTTCCTGCAGGCCGATGCCGCCGTTGGCGCCGCCGCGGTTTTCGATGACGATGGTCTGCCCGAGCTTGTCTCCCATATATTTCGCGACGAGACGGCCGACGAAGTCGGTGCCGCCGCCGGCCGGGAACGGCACGATCATGCGGATCGGTTTGGTCGGATAGGTCTGCGCGAAAGCAGGCGTGGATGCGATGGCCAGCAGCCCTAATACGCCTGCCAGCGTTTTCACTCGTTTCTTCATGGTCGTCTCTCCCTGATATCCGTTTTGTTGTTGTGTCGCCGGAAAACGACGCCCGCATTCTGCGATGCGGTTGCGTCGTCGCCCTCCGGAATTTCTTGTGCGGCTACCAGCCGTGCGGCTCGCTGTCGAACAGCCCGAGCCGTTCCAGCGTGCCCTTGATCTCCTTCTTGCGCTCCGCGGTCAGCGGCCGGTTCGGCAGGCGTGGTTTGCCGACGGGACGGCCCATGATCTCCCACATTGCCTTGGTCGGCGCCGGGTACTCGACCTTGTTGATCTGATAGAGGTCGGAAAACTTGTACTGAAGCTCCAGCGCTTCGCTCATGCGCCCCGCCGTTGTCGCGTCATAGAGAGCTTTGACGAAGCGCGGCGAGATGCCGCCGAACACCGACATGCAGGCGGTGCCGCCAAGCGTCAGGCAAGGGATCATCCATTCGGTGCCGACGAAAAGTCCGAACTCCGGCCGAACGCTGCGCGCGGCACGGCCCAGTTCCAGGTATTTTTCCCAGTTGTGGCTGGCTTCCTTCAGGCCGACGAAGTTGGGGAAGCGCTCCATTAACTTGACCAGTGTTGCCGGCGTGATGCCGAGGCCATCCATAATGGTCGGCGAACTGTAGGCAATAAAGGGCAGATCGGTCGCCGACATGATCGCGGCGAAATGTTCGTAGAGCGCGTCCTGCGGCGGCTTCCAGTAGTAAGGCGCGATGGCCGTGATGACGTCGGCGCCATTCTTCTCCGCGTCGCGCGCCAGATCGATGGCCTGGTCGGTGCCCGGCATGCTGACGTGCACAATCACCGGTACACGCTTGGCGACGACCTCGACCGCGGTTTTGGCGAGCAGCTTTCGCTCGTCCATCGTCAGATTGAGCGATTCAGCCAGATGCAGATTGACGCAGAGCGACGACGCATCGTGTTTCAGCAGGAATTCGATGACGCGCGCAAAGGTGTCGAGATCGACCTTGTTGTCCCCCGTGAACGGCGTCACGGGTACGTGAATAATTCCACGTGGAATGGCTGCAGAAGGCGAGAGCGACGGCATTGGGCCGGCCTTGCGGTGCGGTGTCGTGAAATTCTTCTCGCTGAAGGACATTACACGGCGGTATCCAAGTCAAGGGACGGCGCGCTGTCGTTCCGCGCAGCGGAACAACACCACACGATCGAGTTGGCTAATCGCCGGCTTGCCCTCATGATGGGCAGAAGAAATTTCAAAATCCAACGTGCTGCATTGCGGCGCAATAAACGTACGGCAGGGAGTGAATTCAATGAAGCCCATGGTTGGCGTTATCGGTCTTGGCATCATGGGCGGAGCGATGGCGAAAGCCCTGCTAAAGGCGGGTTTTCCGGTCGCCGGTTATGACGTCAAACCCAAGCAGCGTTCCGAGCTGAATAAGGCGGGAGGGCGAAGCCTTGCTTCCGCCGCCGCTGTGGCAAAGGCGGCGGATATATTGATCCTGTCACTGGCAACGTCTCGCGCGCTGGCAAGCGTCAGCGCCGAGGTTGCTGCCAGCCTTGCGACATCGCGAAAATCCAAGCACCGCGTTGTTGTGATTGATACCAGTACATTGCCGATCGCCGACAAGGAAACGGCGCAGGCGGCGTTGAGCCGCGCCGGCGCGACGATGCTCGATTGCCCGATCAGCGGCACGGCAGTGCGGATGAAGGAAGGAAGCTGGACGATCTTCGTCAGCGGCCCGAAGGCCGCCTGCAAGCAGGCGCTGCCGATCCTCAATGTCTTTACGCAGAAGACGCCGCAGGTCGGGCCGTTTGGCAATGGCAGCAAGATGAAGTTCATCGCCAACCATATGGTCGCGATCTACAACGTCGCATACGGTGAGACGATGACGTTTGCCCGCAAGATGGGCCTCGATGCGCAGCAGGTGTGGGATCTGTTCGCAACAAGTCCGGTGATCGGAAACGGCGTCTTCAAGTTGCGCGGCAAGTTCATGGTCGACCGCAAATATCTGCCCGCGACCATGAAGATCGAGGTTTGGCAGAAGGACATGCAGGTGATTGGCGACATGGCGAAGTCGGTCGATTGCCCGACGCCGCTGTTCACCGCCTGCGTGCCGATCTACAGCGCCGCGATGGGGCAGGGCCTGAGCCAGCACGACACCGCTTCGGTCTGCGAGGTTATCGACCAGATGGCCGGTGGTACCCGCCGCAAGCGGCGCTAGTTAGTCGGAGATCGTGTGAACGCGTTCCGAGCCGAGCGCGTCGGAAATCTTGGCCGCCATCTCCGCTAACGCTTTCACGAAAACCGGTTCGTCGCGCGGTTTGAAACGAAACACTGGCACGGTAACGCAGACATTGCCGGCGACCTCGCCGGCGGCATCGAAGAACGGCACGGCGATGCCGACGCCTTCCGGCGTGCGCTGGTTGCGCGTGATGGCGTAACCCTTGGTGCGGATCTTCGGCAGCGACTTGAGCAATTCTTTTACATCAAGCGGCCGTCCGTCGACCGGCGAGGGCTCGGCGCGCCGCGCCACTTCGGCGATGTCGGCTTCGCTCATGAAGGCGAGAATGGCGCGCGCGCTGGCGCCCCAGCCGAGCGGTGCCAGCGTATTGGTCTCGATCACGTACCGCATCGGCGCGGAAGGTTCGGCTTTGGCGGCGAAGAAGACCTTCAGCGCTGTGCGCTCCAGCACGGTCAGCAGCGACGCTTCGGAGAAATGCTGCGTGAACTCTGTGAGCAGCGGCGCGGCAATGCGCCGGATCGGCATCTGGAACGACAGGCGGCCCGCAAGGCGATAGAGGCCAAGCCCCGGCCTGTAGACGCCGACGCCGTCGCTTTCGACAAAACCCTGGGCACGGCAGAGATTGAGCAAGCGGTGCGCCGTGCTGCGCGGCAGCTTCAGCCGCTGCGCCAAGAGACCGACGCGCCACTCCGGCTGCTCGCTGAAGCACTGCAGCACCTGCAGAATGCGCGACACCGTTCCTGTGTCGTCGGACGATTGTTTCTTTTTGACCGGAGACTTCGTCACGCTGATGGCCCGCGCCGTTGACAAGGCGGAACGCCGCCCATACCGTTTCAGTCAACAAGACAACGTTCCGTTTAACGGAACTGGTATCATTTGTCTATGAGGGGCGCCCCGTGAAGATCGGAATTCTGTTAGGCGACGACGTTGGGCCCGAAGTCGTGCCCGAGTGCGTCAAGGTGATGAAGGCGGCTGCGGCGCGCACCGGCCTCCAGATCGAATGGACCGAGTTGCCGATCGGACGGCGCGGCCACGAACTGCACGGCGATACGCTGCCGAAGATCACGGAAGAAACACTGTGGAAACTCGACGGCTGGATCTTCGGGCCGATCGGTCACGGCACCTATCCGCGCAACGATCCCACCTGGGTGATGCCGCCGCTGCGCAAGAAGTACGAGCTGTTCGCCGCGCTGCGGCCGTCGCGCTCGTTCGCCAATATCAAGTCCGTTCATAAGGACATCGACATCGTCTTCGTGCGCGAGCTCACCGAAGGCATGTTGTATTCCGAAACCGTGGTCGCCGGCTCCGCCGAATTTCGGCCGAACGACGACATCACCATCGGCATGCGTGTCATCACGCGCAAGGGTTCGAACCGAGTTGCTCGTGAGGCGTTCGAACTGGCGCGCACGCGGCCGCGCAAGACGGTTACGGCTGCGCACAAGGAGCCTGTGTACCGGTTGGCCTGCGGCATGTTCGCCGAAGAATGCCGCAAGGTTGCCAAGGAATATCCCGACGTCAATTTCAATGAGGGCATGATAGACACCGTGTCGATGAAGCTCGCCATGGCGCCGCATCAGTATGACGTGGTGGTGACGACCAACCAGTTCGGCGACATCCTCAGCGACATCGGCGCCGGACTCGTCGGCGGCCTCGGCCTGGCGCCGGGCCTTTGCGTCGGCGAGCGGCAGGCGATGGCGCAATGTACGCACGGCTCCGCGCCCGACATCGCCGGCAAGAACATCGCCAATCCCTACGCGATGATCATGTCCGGACAGATGCTGCTGCAATGGCTCGGCCGCAAGCACAACAATCCGAAGGCCGCCGCCGCAGCGGATCTCATTCTAAAGGCCGTCGAGAAGGTAGTGGCCGAAGAAAAATCTCTCACGGGTGATCTCGGCGGCAAGGCCAGCACGACGCAGATGGGCGACGCCATCGCTGCCGCCGTCTCCGCGTAATTTCCGCATCCACCGAAGAAGACAGTGACCATGTACAGCCTTCATCTGAGCGCCGAGCAGATCGAATTTCGCGACATGATCCGCGATTTCGTTGCGCAGGAGGTCAAGCCTGTTGCGATCAAGCCGGAGCGGCTCGAGCCTCTTGAGCAGCCGCTTTTGACCGACCTGCTCGAAAAAGCATCGTCGATGGGCCTGCGCACCATGGCGCTGTCGGAAGACAAGGGCGGCGCCGGCGCCGACGCGCTGACGAGTTGCATCGTTGCCGAGGAACTGGCGGTCGGCGATGTCGATATTGCGGCCGTGCTCGCCGAAACGTCGGCGCTGAGTCACATCCTTTTCGACAAGTTGATGTCGCCGGCGCAGCGCGAGCGCTTGCTGCCGGCCTTCGCGTCGGACGATCGTTTTCATCTGGCCTATGCTGATCGCGAGCCGGAGACCGACACGCGGATCGGCGTTGCATATCATCAGAAGCGGGCGGAAGGGCGGATCGCGACCAAGGCGACCCGGGCTTCGAACGGCGATTGGGTCCTTAACGGCACCAAAAGCGGTGTCCCGAATGCGCCGGTCGCCAAACTGTTTATCGTCTCTGCCGAGGCGGAGGTCGACGGCAAATCCGGACCGCATCTGTTCATCGTTCCCGCCGGCGTGCCGAGCCTGACCGTGCGCGCGATGCCGCAGGCCAAGCGTGCCTTTCACGGCATCGGGGGTGCCGTCACGTTGTCCGATTGTCACGTTCCGGCCGATAACCTGATCAAGGGCGATGCCGCGCTGCTCGATACCGTCCGGCTGCATGACATGGCGATCAATCTCGGTATCGGCCGCGCCGCTTACGAAGCCGCGCTGGAATATTCCGGCATCCGCGTGCAGGGCGGCAAGTGCATCATCGAGCATCAGGCGACCGCGACGCGGCTCGCCGACATCGTCATCAGCCTCGATGTCGCGCGCAACACGGTCTGGCGCGCAGCCTATGCGTCGGATCATCCCGATGCGGTCTCCGACCGAAGCTTGCCGGACTTGCCGCTGGCGGCGATGGCGCGGGTCTTTACTTCGACCGCCGTCTACCGCGCCGCCAAGGATGCCGCCGAACTGTTCGGCGCCATGGGGGTCATGCGCGACATGCCGCTGCAAAAATATATTCACGACGCCTTCATCTGTCTCCGGTCCGGCGACGGCAATGCCGATGCCAAGCTGCGGATCGCCGAGACGCTCGCCGGCATCCGGCCGGCTTGAGAGAGGAACACCGCGATGGATTTCTCATTGAACGACGAGCAGCGCGCCTGGCAGATGAAGGCGCGCAAATTCGCGGACGAAGTGCTGCGCCCGGCGTCGCTGGCGCGCGACCGCATTGCCGATCCGGCCAAGACCATCGACTGGGACATCATCAAGCAGGGCTCCAAGCTTGGCTTCCGCACCGCGGTCGTGCCGAAAGAGTACGGCGGTCACGCCATCGATTTCGTGACGCAGGCTCTGGTGATGGCTGAACTGGCGCGCGGCGACAGCGCCATGTCGAAAGCCTTCAGCCAGTGCTGGAAGTGGAGCCATTTGATCTCCATGGCCTGTACGCAGGATCAGAAGGACCGCTTCCTCAAGCCGTTCATGGCGGACGACACTTTTGTGCTGGGCAAGGGCATTACCGAACCGAGCGGCGGCTCCGACAACCGCCTGCCGCCGGATGACCCGAAGGCCGGCGTCAAGCTGCGTGCCGTGCGCGATGGCGACGACTGGATTCTGAACGGCGAGAAGACCTTCATCGCCAATGGTAACGTCGGCAAACTGTTCTTCCTCGACGTGCGCACCGATCCGAACGCGCCGCTGCGTAACGCAGTGACGTTGTTCCTGGTGCCGAAGGACACGCCGGGCTTCCGCGTCGGCAAGGTGTTCAACAAGAGCGGCTGGCGCTTCTACCAGAACGGCGAAATGATTTTCGAGAACGCCCGCGTGCCGCATGCCAATGTCATTGGTGAAGTGAACGGCGCTTACGCCAAGAGCACCGGCGATGCCTCGGGCGATCTGTTCGGCGATCTCGAACTCGCCGCCAATGCACTCGGCGTCTGCGACGCCGCCTGCGAGCAGTCGATCAATCTCGCACGTACTGCGACCCAGGGCGGCAAGCTGCTGAAGGAACAACAGGTCGTTCAGCTCAAGATAAACCGCATGTGCGCATTGACCGAGGCGCTGCGCTCGTTCGTCATGCGCGTCGCCTATGAGCACGATCAGCGGGCGCATTCGGCCAATGCGGGTCTGGTCATGAATCTCGCCACCGACATCATCCAGGAAGTGGCTGAGCTAAATGCCGATATTCACGACAGCGCCGGCATTCTCGACGAAAATGCCGACAAGCTGGTGCGCGACGCCTTCATCTGGTCGCATCTGGCCGGCGACGCCGTGCAGCGCATGAAGGTGTCGCGGCGCGTCCTTAAGTAGACGGCGATCTGCCGCCTGCGCATGTGGCGGCGCCTGCTGCCGTGCGGCACTATTTCCCTGTTGGAATATGAGCGTTCGGATCGGCATCCGGGCGGTTTTGCGTTGTCCCTAACCCATTGATTTATAAGATTGAGTGGCCATTTTGGCGGCTGCCACCCGGTGACCGTTCCAGTATTGGCAAACGGCACCTCATAATGTAGGAGAGGCTCTCTACATCGCGTGCGGGCTTGTCCCTCATGATCGACAACGATATCCGCCCGGGCTTTAACGTCCGGCGCGGCGCTGCAAAACCTGAAGGGGACGGATCCGATGGCTGACAACAAGCTCAATGGCGCGCAGGTCATTGTCGACTATCTGATCCAGGAAAAGGTGCCGCAGGTGTTCGGCCTCTGCGGCCACGGCAACATCCAGTTCATCGACGCGCTGTACGAGCGCTCCTCCGAGATCAAGACCATCTCGACGCATCACGAAAGCGTCTCCGGCTTCATGGCCGATTGCTATTACCGCGTGTCCGGCAAGGCGACTGCGACGTTCACGTCGTGCGGTCCGGGTTCCGCCCAGTTGCCGATCGCGCTGGCCACCGCCTATCTCGACTCTGTGCCGTTCCTGGCGGTGACCGGCAACGTGCCGACCAGCCAGTTCAACCGCGGCGCCTTCCAGGAAATGTACCGGCAGAACCAGGCCGACTTCCCCTCGACCGTGCGCAGCCTGTGCAAGCGGGTGTTCCAGCCGACGCGCGGCGAGATGGTGCCACTCGCGGTGCGCCAGGCGTGGAAGACGATGATGACTGGCCGTCCGGGTCCGGTGGTACTGGACGTGCCCTATGACGTCTTCATGGAGTCGGCGGCTGAAGAAGCGCCCAACGCCAAGGAGTGGAACGGCAACATCTCAAGCCGTTGCGGCGCCGATCCCGAAGGGGTCATCAAGGCCGTCGACATGCTGCTCGGCGCCGACCGCCCGGTGATTTTCGTCGGCCAGGCCATCCGCCACGGCGGCGCGGCCGATGAACTGCTCAAGCTTGCCGAGCGTTTGCAGATTCCTGTGGCAGCTTCGATGAGCGGCCTTGGTGCCATCGACACCCATCATCCGCTGGCGCTCGGTATGGTCGCGCGCGGCGGCCACTATCAGGCCAACCACGCCACGCGTCAGGCCGACGTGCTGCTGTCGCTCGCCGCGCGTTTCGACGACCGTACGTCGTCGTCGTGGATTCCGGGCTATTCCTTCACCATCCCGCCGACCAAGCTCATTCACGTCGACATCGATCCGGACGAGATCGGCCGCAATTATCCGGTTGCGCTCGGCCTGATGGCCGACACGCGCACCTTCCTGCGGCAGGTTCTTGCCGAACTGGAGCGCCGCAAGGATGTCGACAAGAAACTCGACGCCCGCAAGAAGTGGCTCGGGCAGATCGACGGCTATCGCAAGGAATGGGACAAGCTGGTCGCGCCGGGCTTTACCGACGACAGCCAGCCGGTCAATCCGCAGCGCGCGGCCTTCGAAATCCAGCGCGGTCTGCCCGATGATGCAATTCTAGTCAGTGATATCGGCGTGCACCACAACTGGCTGCTCGGCTACACGAAGCCGCGCCGTCCGGATTCACTGATCAGCTGCATGGGCTTCGGCGCCATGGGCTTCGGCGTCGCCGGTGTCATGGGCGCGAAATATGCGGCGCCCGACCGTCCTTGCGTCTCGGTGTGCGGCGACGGCGCCTTCTTCATGCAGGCCAACGTGCTCGGCACTGCAGTGGAATATAATCTACCTTGCGTCTGGGTCGTCTGGAACAACTACGCCTATGCCTCGATCCGCGGCCTGCAGCGCGGCTATCTCAACAAGCGCGAACTGGCGACCGACTTCCACGATCCGCTGACCGGCCAGCGCTACAATCCGGACTTCGCCGCGATGGCGCGGTCCTGCGGCGTCGAAGGCGTGCGCGTCGACCGTGCAGGCGATATCGCCGAGGCCATCAAGAAGGCCATCGCCGCCAACAAGCCCTATCTGATCGACGTCGATATCGCCGCCGACATCAACCCGGCGGGCGCCGGCGTGTGGGAACTGCCGGGCCTCGGCGTCAGCAAGCCGTCGATCGGCAAGCAGTTCAGTCCGGGCTGATCCCAAACATGCCCGCCGGTCATGTCCGGCCGGCGGGAGCGACCCCCGTTGCTTCACGAGGCCGAACCGGGCCAATGTCGGCTGTCAATTAAGAGGACAGCACGATGCGAGCCGGCGTCTCCCGTATCAATCCCAATCCCTTTACGACTCGGCCCGAGATCGAGGGCACTTTTGGCGTCGTCACCACGACCCACTGGATCGCGACCGCGATCGGCATGGCGACGCTGGAAAAGGGCGGCAACGCCTTCGACGCCGCGGTGGCGACCGCTTTCTCGCTGCAGGTCCTGGAACCGCACCTCAACGGCCCGGGCGGCGACGTGCCGGTCATCGTCTATGACGTGAAGCGCGGCAAACCCGAGGTGATCTGCGGGCAGGGCCCGGCGCCTGGCGCTCTCACCATCGACCATTTCCGCAAGCTCGGCCTCGACATGATCCCGGGTACCGGGCTGTTGGCGGCCTGCGTGCCCGGCATGTTCGACACATGGATGCTGCTGTTGCGCGACTACGGCACGATGAAAGTCGAAGACGTGCTGACGCCGGCGATCTCTTATGCCTACAACGGTTATCCTTTTCTCGAGCGTGCCAGTGCCACGGTCGGCATGGTCGAGGACCTGTTCCGCGATCACTGGCCGACATCGGCGGCGGTCTATCTGCCCAACGGCAAGGTCCCGGCGCCGGGCTCGACCTTCACCAACCGTACGCTGGCCGAAACCTATTCGCGCGTGCTGCGCGAGGCGCAAAGCGCCGGTGGCGATCGCGTCGCGCAGATCGAGCGCGCCCGCAAGACCTGGTCGCAGGGTTTCGTCGCCGACGCCATCGACAAGTTCTGCCGTACTCAGGAAGTCATGGACGTCACCGGTGAACGCCACGGCGGCGTACTGACCGGCGAGGATATGGCGAAGTGGCAGCCGACCGTTGAAGCGCCGCTCACTTATGACTACGGCCGTCATACGGTCTGTAAAGCCGGCATCTGGAGCCAGGGCCCGGTGACGCTGCAGCAATTGGCGCTGCTCAAAGGCTATCCGCTGGACGATCTCGATCCGACCGGACCGGATTTCATCCATCTTCAGGTCGAGGCGACCAAGCTCGCCTTCGCCGACCGCGAGGCCTTCTACGGCGATCCGCTCTTCAGCGAAATTCCGGTCGAGACGTTGTTGTCGGACCGTTACAACGCCGAGCGGCGCAAGCTCATCACCGACAAGGCCTCGCTGGAATTACGGCCCGGTTCGGTCGAAGGTTTCGGCGGCGTGGTGCAAATGCGCAAGGAGAGCGGGCCGCGTCTTGCGGTGGGCTCGCTCGGCGCCGGCGAACCGACGGTCGGCCGCATGGGCAACGTCAACGGCGACACCGTGCATTTCGATATCATCGATCAGGCCGGCAACATGGTGTCGTCGACGCCGTCGGGCGGCTGGCTGCAATCGTCGCCCGTCGTTCCCGAACTCGGCTTCTGCCTCGGCACCCGCGCGCAGATGTTCTCGCTCGACGAGAAACATCCGGCGGCTTTGGTGCCGGGCAAGCGGCCGCGGTCGACGCTATCGCCGACGATGGCGCTGCGCGACGGCGAGCCCTACATGGTCTGGGGTTCGCCCGGCGGCGACCAGCAGGATCAATGGATCACGCAGTTCTTCCTGCGTCACGTGCATTCCAACATGAATATGCAGGAGGCAATCGACGCGCCGGCCTGGCACTCCGAACACTTCCCGATCTCGTTCTGGCCGCGCACGTCGCGGCCCGGTGTACTGGTGGTCGAATCCCGTGTGCCGGAAGCGACCATCAAGGAATTGAAGGCGAGGGGCCACGAAGTCGAGGTCGGTCCGGCCTGGTCGGAAGGCCGCCTGACCGCGGCCTGCCGCGTCGGCAACCGCCGCCGCGCCGCCGCCAATCCGCGCGGCATGCAGGGTTACGCGGCGGGACGCTGAGCAAAACGTCCGTTACCGCCCCTGATAGGCCGGCGTGTAGACCACCAGGCCATCGAGCGCTTCGGTGACCTTGATCTGGCAGGCGAGCCGCGACGTCGGCTTCACCTCGAAGGCGAAGTCGAGCATGTCCTCTTCCTCGGCCGACGGCTTGCCCACGATCGGGCTCCATTTCTCATCGACATGAACGAGGCAGGTTGCGCAGGTGCAGCCGCCACCGCATTCGGCGACGATGCTGGTGACATCGTTGCGCTGCGCGGTTTCCATCACGGTCGAGCCGATCTCCGCCTCGACGGTATGCACGGTGCCATCGTGCTCGATGAAAGTGACCTTCGGCATGCTTATTCCTTTTTGCGCGTGATCTTGTCCGAAAACCGGTGCCCACTTTTCGGGATCACGCGCTAGTTAACCCCGAGCTTCTTCTGCAGGCTTGTGGACGACGTGGTGTACTGGAACACCAGCCGCTTCTCCGGATGCACGTAGTGGTGCACGCGCTGCGCCATCAACGCGGCCTCATGGAAGCCGGACAGGATCAGCTTGAGCTTGCCCTTGTAGGTGTTGATGTCGCCGATGGCGAACAGGCCGGGCTTGCTGGTCTCGAACGTGCTGGTATCGACCGGGATCAGTTCGTCCTGCAGATCGAAGCCCCAGTTCGCAACCGGTCCCAGTTTCATCGTCAGGCCGAAGAACGGCAGCAGAGCATCGGTCTCGATGCGTGTGATCGCGTTGTCGGCGCCCTTGACGTTGGCGGCGGTCAGTTGGCCGTCGGCGCCTTCGAGTTCCGTAACCTGGCCGATTTTGAGATCCATCGCGCCTTCGGCGACCAGCGCCCGCATCTTGGCGACATTGGCCGGCGCACCGCGGAAATCATCGCGCCGATGGACGAGGGTGAGGCGCTTGGCGATCGGTTGAAGGTTGAGTGTCCAGTCCAGCGCGCTATCGCCGCCGCCGACGATCACCAGATTCTTGTCGCGGAACGCTTCCATCTTACGCACCGCGTAATGCACCGACTTGTTTTCGTAAGGCTCGATACCGGCAATCGGCGGGCGCTTGGGCTGGAACGAGCCGCCGCCTGCCGCGATCACCACGGCACGGGTCTCGAACACCTTGCCGCGGTCGGTGGTGACGCGAAAAACGGGATCGCCGATGTTCTCGATCGTCGTCACCATCTCGCCGAGATGGAAGGTCGGATTGAACGGCTTGATCTGTTCCATCAAGGCTTCGGTCAGACCGTGGCCGGTGATCAGCGGAATGGCGGGAATGTCGTAGATCGGCTTTTCCGGATAAAGCTCGGCGCATTGGCCGCCGACCTTGTCGAGAATGTCGACGAGGTGGACCTTGATATCCAGCAGTCCGAGTTCGAACACCGCAAACAGGCCGACCGGCCCT
>CAISIV010000079.1 GCA_903885555.1 uncultured Hyphomicrobiales bacterium | reverse complement strand
GTTCCGGGACGGGCTGATGGGCTCCTGCCAGCGCCGGCCCCGGCTTAAGCCCGGATCGGTGGCGAAAATGGCGCGTTGGGTGCCGGTGACGATCGCCATTCGTGGGTCCTGCGGGCGCATTGACCTCAAGGGTCGGCGCACTTAACTATCCGGAAGGCGGTCTGCCAATAGGATGTTCCGCCGAGGACTAAAAGAATGAACGCCAGCGTCACCGTCAGCGAACGTGCGGCCCGCCGGATCGGCGAAATCCTTAAAGCCGAACCGCAAGGCACCATGCTGCGTGTCAGCGTGGAAGGCGGCGGCTGCTCGGGCTTCCAATACAAGTTCGACATGGAACGCGCCAAGGCCGACGACGACCTCGTCATCGAGCGCGACGGCGCCGTGGTGCTGATCGATCCGGTTTCGGTCGATTATATGGCCGGCTCCGAGCTCGACTTCGTCGACGACCTGATCGGCGCATCGTTCAAGGTGAAAAACCCGAAGGCGACGGCGTCCTGCGGCTGCGGGACCAGCTTTTCGCTTTAGTTTTCCACGAAATTTAGACCGTCATCCTGAGGTGCGAGCGCGCACTTTCGCGCGAGCCTCGAAGGATGGACGCCTAGGGCCGTCGCCCTTCGAGGCGCGGCTTCGCCCCGCACCTCAGGGTGACGGATAACTACTCCGCCGCGACCGCCGGCTTGCCGTGCAGTTCCTCGACTTCCGCAAGCTGCGGTTCGAGGCGGCGCTTGAGCACGCGATCGACGCGGTCGAGGTAGAGATAGACGACCGGCGTGATGTAGAGCGTCAGCAACTGCGACAGGCACAGACCGCCGACGACCGCGATGCCGAGCGGCTGGCGCAGTTCGGCGCCGGCGCCCGCGCCGAGCGCGATCGGAAGCGCACCGAAAATGGCGGCAAAAGTCGTCATCATGATCGGCCGGAAGCGCAGCAAGCAGGCTTCGCGGATCGCGGCCTCGGCCGACAGGCCGACACGGCGGCGCTCGAGCGCGAAGTCGATCATCATGATCGCGTTCTTCTTGACGATGCCCACCAGCATGACAATGCCGATCATCGCGATCACCGACAGGTCCATGCGGAACAGGATCAGCGTCAACAAGGCGCCGATGCCCGCCGACGGCAGGCCAGAGATGATCGTGATCGGGTGAATGAAGCTTTCGTAGAGGATGCCGAGCACGACGAAGGCCGCGAACACCGCGGCGATCACGAGGATGCCCTGCCCCTTCAAGGATTCCTGGAACACCTGGGCGTTGCCCTGGAAGCCGGTGATGATCGTTGGCGGCAGGTTCGCTTCACGCTCGATGACCGCGATGGCATCGGTCGCCTGACCGAGCGAAGCGCCCGCCGCGAGATTGAACGAGATGGTGACGGAGGGCTGCTGGCCCTGGTGGTTGACCTGAAGCGGCCCGACACCCGGCACCAGTTTGGTGACGGCGCTGAGCGGGATCGCCTGGCCGTTCGGGCTGGCGTTGCCGTTGACACCGGCTCCGACCGCCGCGCCGCCGACCAGATTGGCGACCGCGGTCTTGACGAAGATCTTCGACAGGCCCGAGGGATCGATCTGATACTCCGGCGTAACCTCTAAGATGATCTGGTAGTCGTTGATCGGCGTGTAGATGGTCGCGACCTGACGCGTGCCGAAGGCGTTGTAGAGTTCCTGACGGATCTGATCGACCGAGATGCCATAGACGGCGGCCTTCTCGCGATCGATCTCGATCGTGATCTGCGGATTCTTGATGTAGAGATCGCTGTTGACGTCGCGCAGGAAATCCAGCCGCGCGATCCTCTGGCGCATATCCTCGGACCCGGCGTAGAGCGCTTCGGTGTCGCTCGACTGCAAGGTGTATTGGTATTCACCTTTGGTGACGCGGCCGCCAAGATTGATGTTCTGAACCTCCCGGAAATAGGTCTGCATGCCGATGACGGCGCCGACCGACTTTCGCAGACGATCGATCACGATAGCCGAAGACTCGCCGCGCTCTTTTTTGGGCTTGAGGCCGATAAAGATACGTCCATTGTTGTTGGTCGAATTCGGGCCGCCGACGCCGACCGTCGAGTTGATGTAGTCAACCGACTTGTCGGCGCGGATGATGTTGGCGATGTCGAGTTGGCGCCCCAACATGGCCTGGAACGAAATATCGGCGGGACCTTCGACCGTCGCGGAGATAAAACCGGTATCCTCGACCGGGAAAAAGCCCTTCGGAATGATGACGTACAACGCAACGGTGCCGACCATCGTCGCGAGCGTCACCATCAGCACGACAGGCTTGAATTTCAGCACCAGATCGAGCGTGCGTTCGTAGCCGCGATGCCATGCGTTGAACATGACCTCGAAGATGCGCAACACGGCGTTCTGCTTCTCGCCTTCGTGATGCGGCCGCAGCACGCGGGCGCACAGCATCGGCGTCAGCGTCAGCGAAACGAAGCCCGATATGATAATCGCCACCGCGATGGTGACGGCGAATTCGCGGAACACGCGGCCGACCATGCCGCCCATCAGCAGCACCGGAATGAACACGGCGATCAGCGAGAACGTGATCGAAACGATGGTGAAGCCGATTTCGCGCGAGCCTTTCAGCGCCGCCTCGAAAGGCCGCATGCCGCCTTCGATATGGCGCACGATATTTTCGAGCATGACGATGGCGTCGTCGACCACGAATCCGACCGACAGCGTCAGCGCCAGCAGCGTCATGTTGTTGATGGAGAAATTGAGCGCGTACATGACCGCGCAGGTCGCAATCAACGAGATTGGCACCGCCAAAGACGGAATGATGGTGGCCGAGGCCGAGCGCAGGAACAGGAAGATCACCAGCACGACCAGGCTGATAGCGATCAGCAGTGTTTCCTGGACATCGGCGACCGATTCACGCACCGACGTCGAACGGTCGATGATGACCTGCATATTGATGGCGGCCGGAATCTGCGCACGGTAGCTGTCGAGCCGGTCTTTGATGCTGTCGACAACGGCGACGGTGTTGGCATCGGGTTGCCGCTGGACCGCCAGAACCACCGAACGGTTGTCGTTAAAATAGCTGGCGATGCGGTTGTTTTCGACGCCGTCGATGACCTTGGCGACTTCGTCAAGCCGTACCGGCGCGCCGTTACGGTAGGCGATGGTGATTTTGCGGTAATCCTCGGCATGGCTGATGGCGCCGGAAGCCGTCAGGGTCACGTTCTGCGTATCGCCGGTGATGGTGCCGACCGGTGTATTGGAATTGGTCTTGGCCAGAACGCTGCGAATATCCTCGAGCGAGATATTGCGGGCGGCGGCGGCGACCGGATCGGCCTGAACGCGCACGGCGAATTTCTGACCGCCAAAGACGAGCACTTGTGCGACGCCGGGCAATTGCGAGATTTGCTGCGCCAGCACGATCTGACCGGCTTCGTCGACCCTCGACATCGGCAGCGTCGACGAGTTCAGGCTGAGGAACATCACCGGGAAGTCGCCGGGATTGACCTTGCGGAAGAACGGCGGCGTCGTCATTTCGACCGGGAGACGTCTCGCCGCGACCGTCAACGCGGTCTGCACGTCCAGCGCCGCGCCGTCGATATTACGATTGAGGTCGAACTGAATCGTGATGGTGGTGGTGCCGAGCGCCGAAGCCGACGTCAGCGCGCTGATGCCGGCGATGGTCGAGAGCTGGCGCTCGATCGGCGCCGCAACCGAGGCCGCCATGGTCTCAGGGCTTGCGCCGGGCAGCGTCGCCGTAATGGCGATGGTCGGGAAGTCGACGGCGGGAAGCGCGGCCACCGACAGCAACCGGTAGGCAAAGACGCCAAAGACGATCAACGAGGCCGTGATCAAGGTGGTCATCACTGGCCGCCGGATACAAGCCTCGGAGATATTCATGTCAGGCGCCTGCTTTCGGTGCGCGTACCTGAACGCGCGACCCATTCCTCAATTGAAGATGACCGTTGGTCACAACGGTCTCCCCGCCCTGTAGTCCCGATTTCAACACCGCCGTGGCGCCGACCGTGCGATCGACAACAACGTTCGTCACAACGGCTTTGCCGTCCTTGACGACAAACACGAAAGTGCCGGCCTGACTGACCTGAATGGCCGCCGACGGCACCGTGATGCCTTCCTCGTCGCGAATGTTGAGTTTTGTGTTGACCAGAGTGCCCGGCCACAGCAACTCATCCTGGTTCGCCATGGTCGCGCGGACCATGACCATGCCAGTCGAGGAGTCGACCGAGTTCTCGATCATCGTGACCTGGCCAGCGGCGTGCTTGTTGTTGCCCGGAACCGTGGCATCGACCGTCGCAGTTTCAGCCGCGATCGCCCCCCGGAGATTGGGCAACGTGTCCTGCGCCACGGTGAACGACACATAGACCGGCGCGACCTGGTTGATGGTGGCGAGCGAGGCGATGTCGGCGGGACGCACGAAGTTGCCGACCTTGACCGAAGCCGCGCTCATGCGGCCGTCGATCGGCGCGCGGATGGTGCAGTAACCGAGCTGGATGTTCAGGTTGTCCAGCGTGGCGCCGTCGGCCTTGATGGCGGCGCGGAAGATATCGGCCTGGGTCTTGGCGTTGTCGAGATTGACGACCGGCGTCGCACTTTTGGCGACGAGATCGGTAAAGCGGGCGATGTCGCGCTCGGCGCCTTCAAGCTGCGCCTTGTCGCGCGCGACGACGCCTTCGGCCTGCGCGATCTGCGCCCGGAGCTGGCGGTCATCGAGGGTGAAAAGCAGGTCGCCCTTCTTGACGCGGGCGCCGTCGGTGAAATGAACGCCGACAATTTCGGTTTCCAGACGCGCCTTGATGGCAACGCTGGTAATTGGCGTCACGGTGCCAAGGGCATCGACGGTCAGCGGGACCATCTTCTTTTCGGCTTTGGCGACGTCGATGGCGACGACACGTTCGGTCGGCGCCTGGGCAACGGCTCCGCCGCCCCCCCAGAAACCGCGGGTAAGCACAACGATGCCGATCAGGGCGATCGCCGCCACCCCCAGTAGCCACTTTCGCTTCTTCATCATGGAATACATTTTACCCGGACCGATTAGCCCTTAAGGACTTCGTCCGGACGCTCCCTTTTGTCGCGGTATTACCGTTTCCCCACCCGGTTTAGCGGCATTACTAGCATATAAACGGGACCAAGTGCATATCCCTGCGGTGGCTTATGATCCCCCTGCAATTGGGGAGATATGGGCTCTTTCAGTGCAAAAACGGTTGGAAAAGACGGTTAAGGAATGGTTGCCGATTAGAATCACCTACCAAAGCCCGACGGCTTCGAACCCGCTTGAACGGCATGAGACCTAAGGAAGTCCGGATGAGAATTGCGACCTGGAACGTGAATTCCGTCCGCCAGAGGATGGACAGTCTGGTGGCCTGGCTGGCCGAACGGCAGCCGGACATCGTGTGCCTTCAGGAAATCAAATGCGTCGATGGCGCCTTCCCGCGCGAGCCGCTCGAGGCGCTTGGCTATAACGTCGCGGTCCACGGGCAGAAGACCTTCAACGGAGTCGCCCTGCTCTCCAAGTTTCCATTCGATGAGGTCGCACCCGGGCTGATTGGCGACGACGACGACGTCCAGGCCCGCTTCCTCGAGGCGCTGGTCTCGACCAAGACTGGCGTGGTGCGCGTGGCGTGCCTCTATCTGCCCAACGGCAACCCGACGCCCGGCGATAAATACAACTACAAACTCAAATGGATGGACCGGCTTATTAAATTCTCGCACGAACGACTTAAACTGGAAGAACCGTTCGTTTTGGCCGGCGACTACAACGTCATCCCGGCCGCCGAAGACGCCAGGCGCCCGGATGCCTGGGTGAATGACGCGCTGTTCCTGCCGCAGACCCGGGAGAAATTCCGTTCCCTCATCAACCTCGGCCTGACCGACGCGATCCGCGCCACCAGCGATGCCGGCGACCTCTATACGTTCTGGGACTATCAGGCCGGCTCCTGGCAGAAGAACGACGGCATCCGCATCGACCACCTGCTGCTGTCGCCACAGGCCGCCGACCGCCTCACCGGCGCCGGCATCGATAAGCACGTGCGGTCCTGGGACAAGCCATCCGACCACGTGCCGGTCTGGATCGATCTGGCTATCGAGGGGCGTTGAAAGCCTTTTGACGGCGCGGGGAAAACTCCGCGCCGCCAAACTGGGCTAGCTGGATATCAAGCCGCGCGCGACAGACGATTCAGCTTGGCGGCGGGCCCGCGCGACGGCGCCGTTGCGACCCGCTCGGACTGCACGTCCTCGGCGCCGTCTCCGATCTGGAAGAAGGCGACCTGGTCGTCCATCGCCTTGGCCTGATGCTCCAGCGTTTTGGCGGTGGCTGCATTTTCCTCGACCAGCGCCGAGTTCTGCTGCGTCACTTCGTCCATCTGCGTCAGCGCCTTGTTGATCTGCTGGATACCGACCGACTGCTCAACGCTGGCGCTGGCGATCTCGGAAACAATCGTCGCTACGCTCTTGATCGACTCGACGATTTCACTGAGCGAGGCACCGGCGCGGTTGACAAGGTCGACGCCCTCTTTGACCTGACCGTTACTGTCGGTGATCAGGCCGTTGATGTCCTTGGCCGCCTGCGAGGAACGCTGCGCCAGGCTACGTACTTCGGACGCAACGACGGCACAGCCGCGACCGGCTTCGCCGGCGCGAGCCGCTTCCACCGCCGCATTGAGCGCCAACAGATTGGTCTGCCGCGCGATCTCGTCGATGACACCGATGATGTCGGAGATCTTGCGCGACGAGTCCTCGATCCTGGCCATGGCTTTTACCGCCTGGGCGACGACCTGACCGCCGCGATCGGCGACGTCTTTGGTCGCGTTGGCTGACTGGCTGGCGTGCTGGGCGCTTTCCGAATTCTTTTGCACGGTCGCGGAAAGCTCCTCCATCGCGGCCGAGGTTTCTTCCAGGCTGGCGGCCTGCTCCTCGGTACGCTGCGACAGATCGGTGGTGCTGGAAGAGATTTCGGCCGAGGCGTTCGTGACCTCGCGGCCGGATGCCTTGATCTCGCCGATGGTAACGCGGACTTTGTCGGCCATTGTACGGACAGCGCCGGCGACAAGCCCGACTTCGTCTTTGCGGCCGAGGCCCGGCACCGTAACGGCGAAGTTGCCGCCAGCAATTTCATCCAAAGGCGCCACCAGCGCCCGTAGTGGCTTGGCGATGGTCAAAGCGCCAAACACCGCCGCACCGATCAACATGACGACGGCAAGAGCACCGAGGGCTACGCTCGTCAGCTCCGAGGTTTCGAGAGCCTGTTTCGTGAGCCCGGTGGCCGCATCGGAACGGGCTCTGGAAAAACTGACCGCAGCCTCGATCGTTTCTTCACCCTTGCTGGCGAGCGGCAGAGTACGGTCCCGCGCAATCTGTTCAATTTGTTCAATGAGTTGCGCGACCTGCTTGGTGCCGTCGGCGTCAAGCGTTCCCTGGGAACGCAGCGCGATGATCTTGACCTTAAGAGCCGAAATTTCATTGGCCGCGGCGCGGTACTGATCGGAGAGTTTTTTCGCCTCGGTAAATCTATCGATGTTTTCCTTGGCCATCGTCAATTGAATGGTTTGCGCTAAAAACTTGCTCGCACTTTCATAACGCGCGGCGAGGTATTTGTTGGCTTTGTCCAACTGCTCGCCGGTATTGGCCAACCGCAAGTCGCGAACACCGACCTGCATGCCGCGCATGGATGCCTTGGCGTCGAGTGCATCCGCCACGATAGTGTTACGCCGCGCCGTGGATGCCATCTCTTCTTTCAGCGTGAGGTTGCTCAGATACTGCCCACCGACCATGCCGATCACCAGCACAATGCTGATTGCCGACATCACCATCAACTTGGTGCCGATACGGATATTCGAGAGATTGAACATAGGTAGGCTCCTCAGAATGAAATAAAGGCAGCACTACGAGTGAAATAGACTCGCCGAGTTCCACTATAGTTTTACGTGATAACCCATAAGCGGCCTGTTAATTAACCAAGCATTTCAAAGAGACATGCTGGCTTGATAAAATAGATTGCGACCGCAGACGTGCGGCTGAAAATCGAATTGCGTTTTGTGAAGCTGGGCCGGAAGCCCGCGTCTCGGACAGAAATCGAACCCGCTACTCGCGGCGCGTCTCGAGCCAGCGCTTGAGCAGCTTCAGCGCCAAGGCGCGTTCGTCTTCGGTCGCCTGCTGGAAGGCGCTGTCGTAGAGCTTGGCGACCCAAGCCTGATCGGTCGTGCGCGCCGAGTCCTTGGCGAGCGTCAGCCACATCAAGCCGCGCGCAGCCTGGCGCGGCACGTGATCGCCGGAGAACAGCATGGCGCCAAGCATCGCCTGCGCCTGGCACTGGCCCTTTTGCGCGGAGAGACCAAACCAGCGCGCCGCCTGGCGCGGATCGGATGGCACGCCGTTACCGTCGAGATAAAGCCGCGCGAGATAATACTGCGCGTCGGGATCGCGGAAATACGACGCCGCGTAGTTGAACATTTCGCGGGCGCGCTCCGGATCGGCCTTGATCGACGTCTTCGGAATGCCGTCGAGATAATAGTGGCCGAGCGCGACGAAGGCGTTGGCGACAAAGCGCGCCTGCGGCGTATCCGGATTGTCTTCGGCATGGCCATCGGCGATACGGCGGAAATATTCAAACGCCTTGAGATCGTCCTGCGTGACGCCATCGCCTTCGGCATACATGCGGCCGAGTTTCCACTGCGCAATGGCGTGGCCCTTCTCGGCGGCATATTCGAGCGAGTGCACGCCTTTGGCGGTTTCGCCGTTCTTCAGCCAGTTGGCGCCGGAGCGGAACGCCTCGGTCGGCGACACCGCAGCCGGCGCCGCCGCCATCAGATCATCGGACTTGGTCCCGTCGAGCGCAAAGGCCGGTGCGGCCAGAAGGCAAATGCCTGCAAGGCCTGCACCGAGCACTATTGCGCGCAACAGGGTATCAGCTGTCCGCATAAGACACTTTCTCAGCCGACGCGCCCGGATGCGTGACCGCGCCGTTGACGGCGGGCCCCACCTGCTGGGCGTATTTCCACAGCGCGCCTGACCCGAAGTGGATCTCGCGCGGTTTCCAGTCTTTCTTGCGCTTGGCGAATTCGTCGGCGCTGACGTTGCAGTCGATCGTGCCCTTGATGGCGTCGATGGTGATGATGTCGCCATCCTTGATTAGGCCGATCGGGCCACCGACCGCCGCTTCCGGTCCGACATGGCCGATGCAGAAGCCGCGCGTCGCGCCGGAGAAACGTCCGTCGGTGATGAGGGCAACCTTGTCGCCCATGCCCTGCCCGTAGAGCGCGGCCGTGGTCGAGAGCATTTCGCGCATGCCGGGACCGCCGCGCGGGCCTTCGTAACGGATGACGAGAACGTCGCCGACCTTGTAATCCTTGTTCTTCACGGCCTCGAAGCAGGCTTCCTCGCCGTCGAAGCAGCGCGCCGGGCCGGAGAACACGATGTTCTTCATGCCGGCGATCTTCACGATGGCGCCATCCGGCGCGACGTTGCCTTTCAGGCCGACGACGCCGCCATTCGGCGACAGCGGCTTGTCTGCCGACAGCACGACGTCCTGTTTATCGTTCCACTTCACCTTGGCCATGTTCTCCGCGATGGTCCGGCCGGTGACGGTCATGCAGTCGCCATGCAGGAAGCCATGGTCGAGCAACGTCTTCATCAGCAGCGGAATGCCGCCTACTTCGAACATATCCTTGGCGACATAACGGCCGCCCGGTTTCAAATCCGCGACATAAGGTGTTCTTTTGAAGACCTCGGCCACGTCGAACAAATCGAACTTGATGCCGCACTCATTGGCGATCGCCGGCAGGTGCAACGCAGCATTGGTGGAACCGCCCGACGCAGCGACGACGGCCGCGGCGTTTTCCAGCGCTTTGCGGGTAACGATGTCGCGCGGGCGGATGTTCATCTTCACCAGCTCGACCACCATTTCGCCGGCTGTCATGCAGAAACTGTCGCGGAGTTCGTAAGGCGCCGGTGCGCCGGCCGAATAGGGCAGCGCCAGACCGATGGCTTCCGATACCGTCGCCATGGTGTTGGCGGTAAACTGCGCGCCGCAGGCGCCGGCCGAGGGGCAAGCCACCTGTTCCATCTCGTCGAGATCTTCCGAGGACAAACTACCGACCGAGTGACGGCCGACCGCCTCGAACATGTCCTGGACGGTGATGGTCTGGCCGCGGAAATTGCCGGGCAGGATCGAGCCGCCGTAGATGAAGATCGACGGCACGTTGAGGCGGACCATCGCCATCATCATGCCGGGCAGCGACTTGTCGCAGCCGGCGAGTCCGACGAGGGCGTCATAGCCGTGGCCGCGCATGGTCAGTTCGACGGAGTCGGCGATCACTTCGCGCGACGGCAGCGAGGCGTACATGCCGGCATGGCCCATGGCGATGCCGTCGGTCACGGTGATGGTGACGAACTCGCGCGGTGTACCGCCATTGGCCGCGACACCCTTTTTCACCGCCTGCGCCTGGCGCATCAGCGAGATGTTGCAAGGGGCCGCTTCATTCCAGCATGAGGCAACGCCAACAAACGGTTGATGGATCTGCTCTTTCGTCAGACCCATGGCGTAATAATACGAGCGGTGCGGCGCGCGCGCCGGGCCTTCCGTCACATGGCGACTTGGCAGTCTGTTCTTGAGATCGGTCTTTGCGTCCATAGTCCTGGTCGTCCCCCACCCCTTGTTACCCCGCCATTCGAATCGGCGGCTGTATCGAGGGCCTTTGTCCGGTCCGAAAACCGGATGTCCTGCAACGGCTTGCGCTGTCTGGACTGCCCCCCGATGTCGTCAAAGGGTATGGCCAAATCGCGGCGCGGCGGGGATCATGGCGGGGCAAACTTTAAATGTTCCTAAGGTGTGGCAAGCGGGACACAGAATGGCCCTACCCCCGAAACTCAGGCGCAGCTTCTTCGACCGGTCGGTCCATGACGTGGCGCGGGAGCTGATCGGCGCGACCCTGATGGTCAGCGGCGTGGGCGGCGTGATCGTCGAGCTCGAGGCCTATCACCACACCGACCCGGCCTCCCACAGCTATGGCGGCCAGACCGAGCGTAACGGCGTCATGTTCGGCCCGGCCGGGTTTGTCTACGTCTACCGGTCCTATGGCATCCACTGGTGCCTGAACTTCGTCTGCGAGGCGGCCGGCTCGGCCAGCGCGGTCTTGATCCGCGCCATCGAACCGACGCAAGGCCTTGCCGCCATGCGCCGCCGCCGGGGGCTCCCGGACGTCCACGACCTGTGCTCGGGACCGGGCAAGCTGTGCCAGGCAATGGGCGTCACGCACAAACACAACGGCCTGCCGCTCGACCGCGCCCCTTTCGAACTGCGGGCGCGGGTCGGAAAGCCGGACGTCGTCACCGGCCCCCGCATCGGCATCAGCAAGGCGGTCGACGAGCCGTGGCGCTATGGGCTCAAGGGGTCGAAGTTTCTGAGCAAGCCGTTTCCAAGAAACGCACGGGATAAAACATCATGAGTACTTAAGCAGCCGGCCCCGAGCCGTCGGCATTTTCAGGTGTCGAATAAATTATTTTTCCATTTACCTGATTGTGGACTACCCCCCGCTCAATCAAGCCATTTATCGCCTTAGAAACTTTCTTTGGCAGTACTCCCAATTTCTCCGCAACATCTTTGTGAATATGCTTAGGCCACGGTTGCGGAGGCAATAACTGTTGCACCTGCGCTATAAACTCATCCGATAGCATCTCCCCTGCCGGTCGCAACAAGTGAGAGTTTCTAATTGAAATTGTCACTCCCGCTTGCGTCCTGGAAGCATTAAGCAAAACGCCGCAATCGGCGCACTTTAAGAATACAAATCCACCCGCAATATTGTCGAGGCTAAATTGATTCGAATGTCCGCAGGCTGGACAATTGGCAACTTCGACTGTTTGTTTGCGACGAACTAACTGAGCGGAGAAATCATCAGTCGGCTTGCATATCCACGCAGTTCCACAATTTAGACAGGTCACCCCCCTGTAACTTACCTTTCCACGCTTATTCGTCCTTATTTTAATTTCGTGACCGCATTCCGGGCAAGCCAACTCAATACTTCTTGTCGGACGCACGCCACCAAATATGTACGTATTTGGCAATTGGGTTGAAATATTTTTCATTTCCTTCTGAATTGTCGCGAGCTGCAGCTTAACACTGTCTTGATCAGAGAATTTAGAATCGAGATCCTCAATTCTATGAACGAGTTCGTCAATTTCTTCTTCGTAC